>JASFYU010000186.1:0-39702 GCA_045046905.1 Flavobacteriaceae bacterium
ACTTACATTGATAACTCCACTTGTTCTTGAGCCAATAGTGATCTATGCCTTGGCAACGATGGCAAATAACACCCTGTTGATCGCGATGTTCTTTAAAATGTAATCCGCAACTCCGCTCATCGGTAAGTGTACCCCAAAAGAAAATATATCCATATTTAACTATCTTAATGTCAATTGAATATACGAAATAGTATTCGAATTAGGGCTGTTTACGGACATACAATAATTTATAAACACCATGGCTGTTCATTTGAGTATCTTAACTTTATTCCTGTTTTTATTTACTTTGTTGAATGTTCTTAATGCCTAAGAAAAATATTTAGTGACTAATGATAGTCTTAATAGAATATCTTACAATTGAAAACTTGGGTATGAATGCAATAATAATGGCAATGTTTGACTAAAAAAGGTTGATTAAATTATTTACATTTTTTTTGATAAAATTTCAAACATTCATTTTTTGACTATCAAACTGATTTGTCATCTTTGATTTGGTCTAGGTATATACAGGGTTGGAAATACTTTCTTCTAATCTGAGTTATAGAATATAATTGGGTAAAAATGATTTTGTCGATGACAATGTAAGTTACAGCGAATTTTTAAATTCATTTCGGTTGACCATCCTGTATTTCATTACATTGATATACTAAACCGACCAAAATAAAACCTGAATGAAATTTAAGTATGCCCTTGGAATGCTTTTCCTTCTATTACAAGTAGGTTCTATTGTATATGCCCGATTTGTTCCGGAACGGTATTTTTGCTGGGCTCCGTATGATGAACATACCAACTATGCTATTTCTATAAAAATAAATGGTGAGTTACTTTCAAAGCAAGACATGAAAAATAGGTACCATTACCAAGCAGTTGGTTGGGAGCCAAGAGCAATAGATAATGTTTTCAATTTAATACGGCAGTATGAGACGACCAATGGAATAGATGATAATGCACAGGTACAAGTGCATTACAGTACAAATGGTCATGAAGAAAAAGTATGGAGATTTCCAAAAAAATGAACAGTCTTATATCACAACAATTCTTTCCATTGCGAGTCACGAATACCGCCATGCTACCCAATATTCTTTTATTGTGCAAGCTAGCTTTTATCATGCTTTGTTTGTATGGTTTTGTTGGAGCCATTGATAATCCTCATATTCCATTTATTAAAGTTCTTGACCAATTTCACAACATTCCAAATGTCTTTAAAGTCGTTTGCGGAGTCACGTTTGTGACAGCAGGCGTGTTATTGTTGTTTAATGTTAGGGTGAGAACTATGGCTTTTTTAATGGGAATAACAACGTTATTGGTTTTACTTTCTTCAAAACCAATATTTAGAAATCATCTGTTCATATTAGGTTGTTTTTTTCTATTGGCAGGTTTATCAGACAGGAGGTACAGTCCTTGGTTATTATATGTTCAGTTTGCACTAATATATCTTGGGGCGGTAATAAATAAAGCACCTCAAATGGATTGGTGGACCGGACAATTTATGGACAATTGGTTGCGGAATGCCCTCGAGAATCGGACTTATATTACTATTGCTTCAAGCCTGCCAGATATGATGTTTGCAAAGCTTTTGTCATGGAGTTCTATGTTCATTGAATTTGCCATAGCCCTATTAATATTAAATAAGAAAACACAAAAAATTGCAGTTTGGACTATTCTTATTTTTCATACATTACTCTATACCTTAACTATTCATCGATTTGGTCATTTTTATGAAGATATTGTCTTAGGGTTACTCATTTTTTTAAATTGGCCTAAGGAAAAGCTATTGGTAGCGATAGACGATAACAGATTTATGAAATTAAAAAAGGTACTGGTTAACCTAAATTTTAATAAACACATAATCTGGAGTAATGATAGCCCCAAATTGGAATCTAATTGGTTTGAAATACGTACTTCTGAAAAGGTAGCGTTTAATTGGAGCGGTATTCGCATATTTTTAATGTACAGCAGTAATTTTTATATATTTCTATTTGGGTTAGATTTTCTTAGCCGTTTTATCACTCGCTTTCTTTTTAATAATGAAATTATGCATATGACACAGGTTATCATGATCTGGGCGGTTATATTATTTTTCCTTCCGATGCTGTGGAAAAAATAAAAAACTAAAGGTTAAAAATGAAAAAAAAGGATTGTATATCGATATTGATTCCCGATGGGCAAGGCTCATTAGCAATACCTGTTATCAATTGTTTAGCATCTTCAAATCAGTTCAAAATATATCTACTTTCGAATCTAAAATACACGCCAATGCGTTATTCAAGGTTTGTGAATCACTTTTCTTATTCTCCAAAAACTGAAAATGATGAAGATTGGATCAATACGATTGACAATATAGTGGAAAATCACGGTATTAATTTCATTATGCCGGTATCTGAGGGTAGTATTGGAAAACTAATACTACACAAGAGCAAATTAAAAGCAGCAAAAAAGTTAATGCTATTACCTGAGCTTGACAACTTTAATACTGCTAATGATAAAGCACTACTGTCTCAGCATTTACATACGTATGACATTCCACATCCTAAAGGGTGCTTAGTATCAAATATGGCGGAATTGAACAAAATGGAAACATTAAATTTTCCTGTAATAAGTAAGCCTACAATAGGGTATAACGGGGGTAAGCATATCCATGTTTTTAAAAAGATGGATACTCTTAAAACCCATTTTAAAAATAGCAATTTTTTAGGAATACACATTATTCAAGAATATATAGAAGGGTACGATATTGATTGTAGCGTATTGTGTAAAGCAGGTGAAATTTTAGCATACACCATTCAAAAAGGTATTATTAGTGACGCCTCTGATTTCACACCTTCTTATGCACATGTTTTTATTCAAGAACCCAAGTTGTTCTCCGTGGTAGAAAAGCTCATGAAAACGCTTAATTGGTCTGGTATTGCACACATTGATTTGAGATTTGACGAGAATGCACAACAATTCAAAGTTATTGAGATTAATCCTAGGTTTTGGTTGTCGCTTGAGGCGTCGTTACATGCTGGTTTCAATTTTCCAGAATTATCTCATAAGTTGAGTATAGGGCAAACTTTGATAACGCCAGAATTTAATGAATGTAGCTATTGGAGTCTAAAAGGTTTAAAATTAAAACAAGAAAAGAACGTTCTATTTAGGTGGAAATTTTTGAAAAAACATACCGGTTTAAAATTTTTCACCAAAGACCCTGTTCCAATAATTTACAGGTTTTTTGCCCTAAGATTCGGGAAAAGAGAATCAGTACATGACTTCTCTAACTGATTGCTGTATTATGGGTAATATTATTCAGTACATAATAGAGTTTTGGTGATGAATATTTCACAGAAGTCATCGAAAAAAAAAGATTAATTGATATTCTATATATAACAAGACATAGAATTTTATTTTTACTCACATATTCAATTATTTGCAGAAACTACAAATGTGTTCGTGAATCTCCTAAATAGTCGATTTCTTAAAATTTATCTTCTTGTGGCAATCCACGAGAATCGCTTAAAAATTTTTATTATGTACATTTTATCGAATACGCGATTTTTAATAAGAGCAAAAAGGTTAGCTTTTATTTAGGCGTTGGCAAGCGGCTGGAAGTTGTGGTTTAAAAATAATTGCATTAGCAATTTTGTTTTAAGCAAACAATCGAGCGTTTGGCTGCGGCTATTTTACATAACGGCAAATTATAGATACAAATGTTTTATAAACACTGCGAAGCATACCGCTTATTAGTTTAATGACCAAAGTTCCAATTAATCTTATGAAAACGAATGGTTCTGGGATATTTGACATAATACTACATTATAGCTATCATTTGGAAGCATGATGGAATTTCGCCAGCGCTACATCTTTCTTGATTATTGCTTCAGCCTTTGGCTTAACCAATAATACAAAATGTACTATGATGTCTTGCGTTATGACACTTTGCTTGGGTAAAGCAAAGCAATTGGCACTTCAGTTGCCGTAAATTTTTCTTCTAAAATTCTTCTTCAACAAGGGTAATGGAAGACTTATTAACTGACCGACGGTAGGAGGGAGGGCAATGTGTGTGGAATGGATTATTGTAAATATAAGGGTGAAATAGTGGAATTATCTTGAATATAATCGCTATATTACACCAATAGTATGATGATTTAAACATATTTTATGGCAACAATACGTAAAACGGTAACCTTTACCGAACAGCAAGACAAATGGATAAAAGCACAAATCAAAGCTGGAGAATTTACTAATGATAGCGAATATTTACGAAATCTTGTTCGGCGAGACCAAGCTAACAATGCTAGATTTCATACATTAAAAAGTAAACTTGTTGAAGGGCTTGAAAGTGGAGTTGGCACTAAGTCGTTACCGGATATCATGAAAGAAGTTGAAGCACGCATGCGAGAAGATGGGCGTCTATAAACTCTCCAGAAAAGCCGAAATTGATTTAGGAGAGATGTACGAATTTGGGGTATACAAATTTGGACTGCTACAGGCACAAAAGTATTTCTTAGGAATGCACGATGTGTTTCAAGTGCTTGGTGAAAATCCTAACTTAGGGAGAGATGCATCTGAATTTATTGAAAATTTGAAAAGGTTCACTTACGAAGCTCACACCATATTCTATCTTCAAGCGGCTAATGGATTATTTATTGTTCGTGTATTAAGCCAACGTATAGATTATGAGAGCAATCTGAATGTAGTCTAGGAATTCACTTAAATTAGAAATAACTTATCGCAATCTGATATAACGTCAGATTATAGAACATTTTTGTACTATAATTTATATTATGTAAAATAGAGTATACTGTAAATCCCATATTATCACCCAATTAATTAAACATCCCATAATTTATACCTTTTATCGAAAAAAGAAAGTAATTCACAAGCCCCTCTATTTCTTACCGTACATTTGTGTAAGAATACTAACCGTAAATAAAACAATAGAATATGAGAAGTTCCCTTTACACTGTAGTTTTGCTTGCTTTTTTGATTTTTTCAAGTTGTAAAAAAGATGATGTCGATACTGTAATACTTAGAAGTACCGAATATCAATTAAGTAATGTCGGAGGTTCTGGCGTTACTGGTACTGCTACCTTTACTGAGGATAGTAATGGTACTACCGAGGTACTTATTGAACTAGAAGGTTCATCAACAGCCGAGAATCCTGCTTTTATACGTTTTAATAGTGCTTCTGAAGGAGGTAGTATTGCCCTTACACTAAAATCATGTGAATGTTCTGTAAGTCATACTGTTGTTTCAAAATTAGATGACGGTACAACCATTTCCTATGATGGTTTGTTAAAACTAGACGGTCATGTTAGTATTCATGGCGGAGAAAACAATTCAGAAATCATAGTTTCGGTAACTAATATTGGTGCGAACGCTAATTAAGCGAAATCTAAAATTTTAAAAGAAAACCCTGTCCATATTGACGGGGTTTTCTTTTTGACTCAGTTCTCTATTCCACTCTAATCAATAGGTTTTATATATCTATCGTTTCTCTACTATACAGTCTCCTGTTTTTAAATTGGTATCGAACATATAATAGCCTATAGGGTCAATACTAAAATGGCCGGCAGTAAAATGGAGAGTACATTTTTTTTATCAAGATATATTCTTTTTTAAATACAATTATTTATCGGTTATATTTTAGCATGTACACGCTAATTAACTCGATTTTAACTTGCTGATATTTAGGTATTATAGTGTGTTTTTATCTTCTTAAAGGGGGTTTGAAATTCAAAGAAGTATCCGCTTAGGATGCAAATTCATTTTATGGAAACTTCTTAAAGGCACCGTCTTTTCAGCTATTTTTTTGTAAATTAATTGGAAATATGCAGTAAGCCTTAACAAAAACAAAATAAATTAGATGGATGTCAACTTTGAGTATCATGATGTAAAAGCCAGCGAACGATTAGAATCACTAGCCATAACCAAAATAAACAAACTATGGGATAAATTTGATTTTATCATTCGTGCGGATGTGTTTTTTAAAACAGAAAACACCTCGGACCACCAAAAGGGAAAAATTTGTAATATACGCTTGAGTCTACCTGGGCCTCGTCTTTTTTCTGAGGCTAACCATGCTTCCTTTGAAGCATCGATTTCAGAGGCTTGCGAAGACGTTGAAATTCAACTTAGAAAGCGAAAAGCCAAAATGAAAGCGTATTAACCTGAGTTCGACCTAAGATTTGATATGATTTATGGGCGTCCTAGTTTATTCTTCGACGCCTTCAAATTTTGCTTCGGCAATGACCTTGGCCAATCTGTTTGAAAAAGGACTCAGTCGTAGGTCCTTGAGCAGTTTACGACGTTTACGCTTAGAAATATGCAAGCTGTCTAAAAGCTCCTTAGTACGGCTCGTTTCAGCGATTCTACCCTTTTTTAATTGGATACGGTCTTCCATAGAAACTACAAAATTAGGCTCAAAGCGTTCTATTAGTGTATATTTTTGAACTTTTATTTCGGTGTTTTGCGCTGATAGTTGGGTACCGTACAAAAAGCCAATGCCCAGACCCAATGTCCAAATTCTTATGGAGTGTATTTTCATAGTATAATGTCTCGTAACCAATGTAAAAAAAAATGGGGACACGACAAAAATCTAAGGTATTTCTCTCCAATCACCTTATTTTTAAACCCTTGGTCGTTGAACTAATTGATTTGAGATACCCAAAAAGTCATAGCTCGAAACAATAAATCTTTTTATACTCTTAAAGTGCTTAAAGAAAATTACTTGATACCAAGTTTGTCAGTCGGCAAACTGTTTAAAAATTCACTAGTGTGAATAGAGTTTTGTTTGTGAACTAATCGGAAGACAGGTTTCAGTACAGTAATATTAATCTTCAAGGTTTTCAAAGCTAGTATCGGTCACCAATACTTTTGACGGGTCTTTGAACCGGGTAGTTTTAAGAAGGTTTTTTAATAATTTTCTACGCCTGCGAGCAGAGATATCCATGGTATCCAACAGCTTTTTTTTACGTTGTAGTTCTTCACGGCGTTCTGTGACAGAAATTAAAAAATCGGGCTCGAATTTAAATAGTATAGGGCCTTCCTCCTCCTCTTTATCTTTAGGGTTGATTTCTTTCTGCGAAATATCTTGTGCGGTCATTTTAAGAGAGCTCAAGACGAGTGCATATAAAAAGAAGAGTACAAAAGATAACTTTTTCATAGGGTATGTAGTGGTCTCGTATAAATATAGTATTTTTTGAAAGTGGAGTATAATTTTTAGGATAAAATGATTTATTTTATAGATTAACCAGTATCGATTAACTTTGTAACAATATCTCTACTTTTTATCCATGAAAAATATACTGCTCCTTTTGTTTATTATTCTTTGCGATGGTATTTATGCACAACACAAGCTCGACATAGTTTCAGCCGAAATATCATTTACTTTTGTGTCGAATGGTGTTGTTGGAACCTTAACTGGTTTCAGCTCCTCCTCTACTCTGGATCTGGCGAATTTGGAAACTTCTGAACTCATGGGTTCGGTGGTCGTAAAAACTATAAAAACAGGTAATTTTCTTCGAGATTGGTCTCTTAAAGGCGGTAAATATTTTAATGCCGATACGTATCCGAAAATAACTTTCGAAAGCTCCTCAATCGAGAAAACGAACAATGGAATACGGCTAATCGGACAATTGACCATTAAAGATACTAGTAAGCAGATTGACATTACCTTCATAAAAATGAAAAATAAACTTATAGGTACCCTCAGCCTATTCTCTTCAGACTATGGTATTCATATTAAAAAAAAGCGAGCGGACAATAAGGTTAATGTGCATATGGTCTTAGCGCTAGAATAAGCAAATACTATTTGATCTTAGAAGAGTAGGCTAAATAATTAGGAGACCTAGCCGTAGCGTTCACTACCGAAAAACTGATGATATAGTTTCGCGACCGCCCAATTACCCAAAGGAAAATACAGCGCAAAAAACAGGGCCATTCCCAGGCTGAAATTTCTGATATTAAAAAATTGATCCATAAGGTTATTAGGATATGCATAGGAAGTTTGTAGGGCATAGCCCCCAAATTCTAATAAACCCATAGCAACTAAACCGTATGCGTATTGGGTATGAAAAGGTAGATTTCGTAGCAATAATGAAATAGGCACCATATAGAATATATAGCAGCTAATCACCTGCCACCAATAGGTAAATTTGGCAATCTCCATTTGGGCACCGAACCAATCCATTCCCATTCCCCATAAAAAATACACAAAACAGTAGACAACAATTAATCGTTTATCTACATTGAGTCTGGTCTTGGCCCATATGATGAATTCATTCATACTTTATTCTTGCTACGTTTCGTATCGATAATGACTAGCGCATCTTTTACCGTTTGCATTTGGTCCATATCTTCATTTTCGAGCATAATATCAAAGGCATCTTCTACATCAAGAACAATATCTACCAGATTGGCAGAATTAATATTGAGTTCCTTGATTAAATGACTGTCTTCGGTTATATCGTCTACCGAAACATCTTCAGGAAGATATACTTTTATAATTTCTCTAAGCTTTTTGTAGTGTTCGTTCTTCATAGCCTTAAATAAACCTTGGGTTTTATGTTGTAGGACTCCCCGAGGCATGATTTCAATGATTTTTGTATAAACCAAATTTAAATATCAGTCGTTCAAAGCGCTAAAAATAACACATGCATTTACATCTCCAAAACCAAAACTCGCCTTTGCTAGTATTTTTGGCCGATATTGGATTGTTTTCAGAGGTATTTTAGAGGCATCAACAATTTTGGCTATTTCAGGATGCGTATTGCTACAATTTGCATTACCGAAGACTCTCCCCTCTTTAAATTGTAGCAGTGCGGCCACACATTCTATACTTCCGGCGGCGGCCAAACAATGCCCAAGCAATCCTTTAAAAGAATTTATATACGGGAAATCAATACCAGAAACCCCCAAAGCCCTGCTCCAGTTCAAAATCTCTGTCGGGTCTTTGGCCGTAGCGGTCAGGTGGCCGTTAATGCAATCAATTTCTTCTTTTTGTATGTTACAATTGTTTACTGCCTCAATGATACAGCGTTGCACCGCTTCATTATTGGGTGCGGTCATACTGCCTTCGCCCCGTTGACCGCCACTGTTCACAGTACCACCGAGAACTTCAGCATAGATTTTTGCTCCACGTGCCATAGCGCTTTCTAGCGATTCTAATACTAAAGCCCCTGCCCCACTCCCAGGAACAAAACCCGCTGCCGTGGCACTCATAGGTCTGCTCGCTTCGGTAGGGTTGTCATTGTACTGTCGTGGTAAAATACGCATGGCATCAAAACCGCCCCATATATAGGGGCCGCTATCGCTACAACTGCCGGTAAGTATACGTTTGGCCTTCCCTGAAGCAATGCGATCATAGGCCATTATAATGCCTTCGGTACCTGTGGTACATGCCGAGGAATTCGTGGTCACTTGGTTGCCACAGCCCAAAATACCACCCAAATAAGCGCTGATACCACTTGCCATGGTCTGCATGACGACCGTACTACCCAATCGGCGAACGTTCTTAGCATCAATCCTATGAATAGATTCTCGAAACTTGTCAACGCCAAGAATTCCCGTACCAAAGATGATACCGCTATCCCAATCTGGAGTCTCTTTTCCCGCTATAGGCAATTCGGCATCTCTCCAGGCATCTGTACCCGCTATAACACCATAAACAATACCACTGGCATTCAGCCCTCGGAGCTGTAAAGGGGTAAAGTAGTTAGTTACAAGATTATTTTTAACCAAGGGTTGCCCGGCAATTTGACATCCAAAATTCAATGCCTTTAATTTGGGTTGAAAACGGATTCCACTTTCTCCATGCCACAGGGCTTGTGTGAAGTCAGATAGCCCTACGCCATTAGGTGCGCAAATGCCAAGACCGGTTACCACTACCCGTTTATTCATGCTTTATCTTTTTTAGCATGCCAGATAGTATGCCCTTACAAATCAATTTTCCTTCAGAATCATGCATTTTCACCTCACATTTTAATTTATGGAATCTAAAATATATTTTTTTAGAAGTGACCACCACTTTTCCGCCCGGGCGAACGGCCAAGAAAAACTCCATTTCTGAACTGCTAAAACCTATATTCAGAGTAGGAGAAGGCGTTTCAGTATCCTCCTCAAGTAAGTAAATACCCAAACATACCAAGCCTATCTGAGCGCAGCATTCGGTCAATATAACCCCAGGGGTCACAGGATTGTTCTTGAAATGACCTCTGTAGAAATCTAAATTTTTTGAAAAGGTATACGTACCCCTTGCCCCCTTCTTATCAATATGCAATAGTTCATCTACGAATAGGAAGGGTTTGGTATACGGAAGTTTATCTAGTATTGTTTGGTGATTCATGGCCTATTGTAAACTCTCGCCCCCATCTACTTTGATAATCGTTCCCGTAATCCATTTAGCATCATCGGTGCTGAGTAAATATACAACATTGGCAACGTCTTCAGGAGTGGTTAATCGCCCGCTTGGGTTTCGTTTTAAGGCACTTTCTTTTAGCTGTTTACTATTCGGAATCATAGCAAAAGCTCGGGTTTCAGTCGCTCCGGCCTGAATACAGTTCGCTTTTATACCTAATGGGGCGAATTCAAGGGCAATATTACGGCTAATGGCTTCCAAGGTGACTTTTGCGGCGGATACGGCCGCATACCCAGGCCAAGCCTTGGTATTACCCTCACTGGTAAAGGAAATGATACGTGCGTCTTGGGCAAATAGACCCGCATCTGATAGCGCTTTGGTCCAGTCATAAAGGCTCAAGGCCATCGCATTCATGGTAATCAAAAAATCTTGGTGGTTCAAGGTGCTTTCCTTTTCAGAATACATTGGTTTTAAGCTTCCTTTGGCAATACTGTGAACCATAAGTTTAATCTTTCCTGCCGTTATTAAAGTCTTGATTTCTTCGATAACAGCCTTTCTTTTTTCGTTGTTGGCGGCATCTATATTAAAACTTTTTAATACAACATCACTTGAAGAAATTTCTTGAAAACAGAGTTTAATTTGCTGCATATCAGACCTTCTATCTCGATGCACTATTATCAAATTGTAGTTGTGAGAGGCTAGTTTTTTGGCTGTCGCCAAGCCTAGACCGCTACTACCCCCTAATATCAATGCCCAGTTGCCTTCTTCTTTTCCCATATTTTCATTTCTACTATATACTCATTACTCATAACAAACAGTTTGCTTCGTACCTCGCAAAAACGTCTTCATGAGGAGTATAGCGATGAAGTGATCTGTTTAAAGACTCAAGACCAGATTGTAACCAATCGATAAACATTTTCTTTTTTCTATTCTCTAAATGCCACTTTGTACGCAGTACTTATTACTTTCTACTCAATACTTATTACTTTGTACTCAATACTTTGTACTCATTGCTCATTACTTTCTACCCAGAATAAACAGATTGCTTCGTTCCTCGCAAAAACGTTATACTTTCTACTTTGTACTCATTGCTTATTGCTCATTGTTCACTGTTCATTGCTCCATTGCCAACTGTCCCCGCCTACCACTCCAACAATACTCGCTGTGCTGAAAAGCCCGGTCCAAAGCTTAAGATCAGGCCTTGTTCGCCTGCTTTTATATCTTTTTCAAGAAAACGTTCTAAAACATAGAGTACGGTAGCGCTACTCATATTACCATACAATCGCAAGGTTTCACGGGTGTCATCTATATTTTTCCCCAGCTGACCGAACAGTTCTTCTACGGTTTGTACAATTTTTCGGCCTCCGGGATGAAATATCAAATGGTCAACTTTTTCTATAGATGTTCCACAGCGTTCCAAAAACGGATGTACAATAGCCGGAAAATGTGCTGCAATTGTTTCCGGAACAGAAGGGTCCAATATCATTTTTAGGCCATGATTTGTCAGATCAAAGCCCATAAGCGCTGTGGCATCTTTAAAATGATACATCTCTTCCCCTATTATTTTGGGGCCTATGGCATTCTCCTCCGAGGATAAGAGCACACAGGCAGCACCATCACCAAATATTGCGGCACTGACCATATTCGCCATAGAATGATCATTCAATTGAAAGGTTGCAGTAGGACTCTCAACGGCCACCAGGGCTATTCGCTTTTCTGGATTAGATTTTAAAAAGTTGCGTGCATAGATTATTCCCGAAACCCCGGCCGCACAACCCATTTCCGTTACGGGTAAGCGCACTACATCTTGCCGTAATCCAAGGTCATTGATTAGGTACGCATCTAAAGATGGGATCATGATACCTGTACAGCTGACCGTAATAATATAATCTATGGAGTCTGCCGCCCAGCCACTCTTCTTCAATGCATTTTCCAATACCGTTTTACCAAGTTTCTTTACCTCTCGAACATAGATTGCATTTTTGGCCTCGAAGGAAGTTGCGGCGAATACCTCTTCGATATCCATGATGCTGTATCGTTTGTCAACTGCCGCCCCTTCAAAAATCTTTATCACCTTGCGCCTGAAACGTGCGTCTTCATCAGCGAGCCATAACTCAATAAAAGGCAGAATATCTTTGGTGTTACGGCAATATTTGGGCAGTTCCTTGACTACCCTTACAATTCTAGTCTCGCACATATTACTCCGTTTAGTCGATAAGGTTGCATGACCCATACATATCGAAAAGCCCATTTCCATTGAATATCATGTGTAACTGATGGCAGGCCTTTGGAGTATGCAATAAGCTCAGATTTAATGAACCCTTTACGAATAGATATCAAACCGTCTATTTTAGCATGCTTTGTTTTTATAAAAATAACACTAAAGAGTTTAAAAAGATAATAGGCCAAAGTACTGCGATGCAAATCATTGATAACGATTCCTATTTTGCCTAATTCAATAAACTTGTTCAAGAAAACCACGAGCTGTGTATTGGTAAAGTGATGCATGGTCAAGGTGTTTATAACAATATCGCAAGATAGCTCCGAAGCATCTATTTCTAGAATATCTTGATGTAAGAACACTATTTCATCATATTGGCTCGATGCCTCTTTGGCCAACTGTAACACCTCGCTATTCAAATCGATACCGATTAAGCTTATATTGATGTTTCTCTTTCTACAGTAGTTGGCAATTTCACGTAGCATTTGGCCATCACCACAGCCCATATCTAAAATGGTATAGTTTTCTTTAGGGTTTTGCTGCATTAATTTACCAACGGCCGTAACGGTAATTTTGGTGCCGCCCAAAATTTTGTTTACCCGATTGATATCATCAAATACGAATCGAAGTTTTTTAGGGCCTTCGCGAAAATCATCCATCAATTCGGGCTGTTCACTTCGTTCCGATAGGTCTTTTAACATATTATGGGTTTTCCATGGGTATTCTTGATTATTTTTTTCAGTAAACCCGGTGTTTTTATAGCCGTTGTCATGGCGATATTCGACAAGCCATTACTCAATAAGATTGGCTGTAGTTGTCTCGCCCACCACAGCCGTCTTCCAAAGGCTTTGTTCCATTGCCTGTGATAGTCTTGTTCGAGTTGGTGTCGATGATACCCACTGTGTGTCATGAATTTATGAATGAGCTCAGAAACTATTTTGGCAGAATGAATCGCCATCGCCATACCATTACCACAGAGCGGATGTATCAGACCGGCTGTATCGCCACACATTAATACATGGTTCTCTACCGATGTTTTAGGGCTGAATGAAATTTGGGCAATCGTCAGCGGTTGGTCAAAAATAGGCTTGGCATTGTTGAGAAAAGAGGCTAAAAAAGGGTTTTTCATAATTACATTTCTATTGAAATCATCAATATTTTTTTCTTTTTGAAAGCTTTGATATGATGCTAGATAACAAAAATTAACAGCCCCTGTTTCTGTCTTAGACAAGCCCGCATACCCCCCCTTAAAATTATGTAGGGCTACCCTATTTTCAGGAAATTCGGGGTAGTCATAATGTGCCTTTACGCCTAACCAAGAAGATTTTAGCCGAATAAAATCACGATTCAAATGTTTGTCGAGATTGCTTCGCTTGCCATAGGCACCGATGACAATTTTTGCAGTGAACATTTCACCCTCAATTGTTTTAAGCTCGAAACAATCCTTTTGAAAGCTGATTGCAGTTACGTTTTGGAATTTAAATTTTGCACCCGCTGCACGAGCCTTTTTATAAAATAGGGTATCCATGGTAAATCTACTGATACCCTTTCCGCCCAATGGGAGTGCTGTGGTTATCGATTTTCCTTTCTCAGTGGTCAGTTGTAAGGTGTCTATTGAAACGGCATTTGCCTCAGCAAGAGAAATGCCGAGCTTTTCGAGGTAGGGCATTATTTCATTCGAAACATATTCACCGCATACCTTATGATGTGGATAAGATTGCTTTTCACATACGAGAACAGCATAGCCATTGTTACTTAGGTGAAGAGCCGAGCTTAGCCCTGCCAGTCCACCCCCAACAATAATTATATCGTAGTGCCCCACTTAGGAAAGATAGCGATTTTAAACAAAGAATCCCGACAAAACTGCCGGGACTCCCATGAAACCATGAACAATAGCGCTACTGAACTAGTTGTTGGTTTTGTCTACCGCCTCTTCTTTAAGGGCATTACTAGCCATAATCGCCAATTCAACACGACGGTTTTTAGTTTTACCTTCAGTAGTTGAATTATCAGCCTTCGGTTGGTTTTCACCGTACCATTTTGTTGTAAAACGTCTACTATCAATTCCTTGTGCGATAAGGTATTTTGTTACCGATTCTGCACGTTGCTGCGATAGTTTCATATTATACTCCTCGGGGCCCGCACTATCAGTATGGCCTTCGATTAATATAACACTCTTTGGATATTCTTTAAAAATACCGGCCAATTTATCTAAAGTAGTTGCCGAAGTGCCCTTTACGTTCGATTTACTAGTGTCAAAATATACCCCAGCATCCTCATTAAAGGTTACATTGATACCTTCACCAACTCTAGTAACTTCAGCACCGGGTATTTCTTCCTCGATTTTTTCGGCCTGTCGATCCATGCGATCTCCTATAAAACCACCAGCAACTCCTCCGATTACAGCGCCTATGATTGCGCCAAGGGCCGTATTGTTTCCTTTACCCACATTATTACCAAGAATACCGCCTAATACGGCACCCCCAGCAGCTCCTACAACGGCGCCTTTCTGTTTATGGTTGGCATTTTTAGTAGCAGTACAGCCCGCAAGCAAAGCAACGGACATGACGATATAGATACTTTTTCTTATACTGAATTTCATATTTTATTTTTTTGTGAATTTATAGACAATAGTTACCATTTCTCCATCGACAGCCGAATTTGATTTTAAGATCATTTCTTGGGCAGTGAGTGATGCAATGTTCAATCGGTAACCCACTCTACCGGTCATATCTTTAAATTTTTCATCGGTAAATTTAAATTGGAGTTGACTTGAGTAGCTTTCGGGGTTCTCATTAATTGACCAACGAATGAACCGATCGCCTCCTGTACATAAGGTAGAGGGCTTTATGGTGTATTTTCCTGTACTATTGTTATTCCTAAAGAACCAATCACTGCCTTCAAAACAAATATCCTCTGCATCATTAAAGATGGTCGATTTAAAGTTTCCACTGTTGTTTTCATAAGAGATATCGGTCAATGTCCAGGAGCCATCAATGTTAGCACGTTTTTCACGAGCGGCCTTAGAGACTGAACAAGAGGTTGCCAATAGCACAATTGCCATAAGTAGTAAAACTGTTTTTTTCATATGATTTTTATAGTTTCGGGTTTGAGCATATATACGGTCGTATTGATCCGTTGGATCAATTGTTTTCGAACAAAAACCGATTTTTTAAAAGATGTGTCCTAAAATAACCCTTAAGACAATGATATGAGGGTCGTTAGTAGGTTTATTATTTCAAGAGGTGTCTAAAAACACTTTGGTTTACAACCCCCAAGTATTTTGGGTGTTTTTTGTCTTCAGAAAATGAATTTTCAAGACACAGAGTCAATATTAGCGAAATAGGTATTTCTGTGTTAGGCCTGGTAACTAGGCCTAACAGTAGCACTAAAATAGAAAGGCGAAATACGTTTTAAAGGGCAGTTTTAGCAAGGGTAACAAAATAAATACAAGAAGATAAAAAAGAGAATATTTTGTTATTTTATTTTTTTCTATTGACTGAATAAAGCCCAAGACCACCAAGATAATGGCAAAACCAGTAACGGTGGCAATAGGGTATGTTGTCAATATAAAAGTGATAAGGACTAGGTTCCTGTACTTTGAAATCTTGTATTTTCTCGGTATACAAAAGCAAATAGCAATGG
Source organism: Flavobacteriaceae bacterium (assembly GCA_045046905.1). Taxonomy (GTDB): domain Bacteria; phylum Bacteroidota; class Bacteroidia; order Flavobacteriales; family Flavobacteriaceae; genus JASFYU01. Next base: position 16,203 of record JASFYU010000186.1, read on the forward strand.
CCCCTTCGATAAGAATAGTCCAATACACAATAATCATGGGGATTACCCCCAAATTGTCGACACCTTTAAGGGTGAAAGAGGCATTGGGGTCATTGGTGGTTATCAGCTCATTTAGGTTTTTAAAATTATCGACTAGAATTTGGAAATCTATATCACCCAAAAGCGACGACATTCCAAAAAATCTTAGGTCGGTCAAACTCGTGAATTCAATAAAGCTTCCGTTCAAGAATTCTGGAGCTAAGAATTTTCCAATAGTTGAAAATAAAAAACACAGTGCTATAATATAAGTTGCCTGGTCTTTTAACCTACCTAAAACCTCTTCCTTTTTCGATGATACCAAAACTACGAGTATGGCCAAGGCCGTATAGGCATATACATGCTTATGGTTAGGAACATAACGCACCAAATCAGAGACCAAATACCAAGAAGAACACAGTGCCGCGATAAAAGCCCAAGAGTACCATTTGGTGACCAAGGGTTTAAACAATAGGCCTGGTACTGCGATTACGGTAAGCCACATTTTTATATTGACGTGATCTGTCATAAACAGCAAAAGCGCAAGAAGCACCATTTTCAATGACACTACGGTCAGGTTGTTGGTTATTTCTGATTGAAGCTGTCTTTGAGCCTTCTCAAAAAGTGTTTTTACAAAACACCAGTTATTTAGTATTCGTGTGCGCATTGATCAAGCTTAAATTTACTTTTTTAGTTTCTGCCCCATAAGAGATGCCATATACTTCTATGCTCTTTATAGTTGAATTATCCATTATAGCCACACAATCATTCGATTTTACCGACATTATTATCTTATCATTTTTTGCGTCATAACACCAATCAAGGCCCTTGATTTCTCCTAAATATTCTTCTAGCCTATCCCCTGAGGGCATTATCCTTGCTTTCAATCCCATGCCTCGCAGTTTTGTCGTGCTTTTCAGGTTTACAAAATATTCCTTCCCCTTGTACTCGACCGTAACACCACAAACTCTATACAGCATTTTGTCAATAGTGCCGAACATTCGCATACTTCCTCCTAGCCAACTATCCAAATTCTTGGTCTCAACATAGATCAAATTCCTAGCAAAAAAGAAGGTCATGATGAGGGGTACAAGAAATTTTAAGAAGGTATATTTTTTCATTTTCCAATTTTTCGAATCTAGTTGAATATTGCGGCTCTTTTAAAAACGCACTATTTTAAACGTGCTGTATCACTGTCTAGATTCACTTAGATGACAGATTAATTAGGCGATTTCGCCCTTTTCCCTCAGTTCGTAAAGTTTATCCTTGATTTGTAAATACATGGCTTCCTTAAAATCGTCTTTTTGGGTAAAATTATTCAACATGGCGTACCCTAAAACATAGCCAGAACAAAATTCGTCGATATCGCCCCCGTCACAATTATGATTGTAAAATGTAATGATTTTTTTCCAATCCAAAATATAGGGCATTGTTTCTACCTTGCCGCTTAGTAGTTCGGTGACACTTTCTAATGTTTCTTTGAGTTTTGTTTCAAACCTCCCCGAGGTCCTTATAAAACAAAAGGCCGTGCCGTTGTTATAATTATTCATCCCATCTCTTTTATCCTAAATGAGCTCATTCAAACGTATGTATACCTGAACTCGCCCAGTACTGGTTATTAGTAGTATCCTTTTAGCTCTTATTTTCGTAAACGTAGCTGTTCAAATAATTTAGAAGCAGAAAAAACAATACAGCATTTTTATTTTTGCTTCTCTTTTATGCTGAGTGTGCTTGCATTAGGGGGGAGTAATTTGCAGGCCATTTATAAAAAGTGAAAAATAATTCTTTTTATAAAAAGAGCATGCTACGAAAACCTTAGAATTTCTAAGGTTTTGATTTATAAAATAGTCTCACTATTCAGCCGAATGCTTTCGAAATAAAAAATGGATTATTTTTTGTAACTCAAGGTTTATTAGAGGGGTAATGCCAGGGCTATTGTAATGAAAACAGCTTAAAATTACTGTTGAGGTACTAATTTGATGAGAATGACTAGTAGGCCAATAATTTCAAGAGTTCTTTTTGAAACCGCTCTTTGGGTAGGTAATTGTCCTCTAGTTTTTTGGCAAAGGGAATCGGTGTTTCAAGACTGGCAACCCGTTTGACTGGTGCATCTAAAAACTCAAAACAATGCTCCATCACCAAGGCTGAAATATCACTTGCGATACCCCCAAATAGACTGTCTTCTTGAAGAATGATTAGTTTTCCTGTTTTTTTGACCGATGTATAAATGGCTTCTGTGTCTAAAGGCATCAATGTACGCAAATCGATAAGGTCGGCATCGACCTCTGGCAATTTTTCCAAGGTCTCCAAGGCCCAATGTACTCCTGCACCGTAAGAAACAATGGTTATGGCCTCCCCATGTTTTAGGAGACAAGCTTTTCCGAAAGGCAGGGTATAATAATCGGCGGGCACATCTTGATAGATACTTCTATACAACCCCTTATGTTCAAAAAACAGTACGGGATTGGGGTCGTTGATAGCTGTTGCCAATAATCCCTTGGCATCGAATGGAAAAGCAGGGTACACTACCTTTAGTCCGGGAGTTTTCGTAAACCAGGCCTCATTGGTCTGTGAATGAAAGGGACCCGCGCTTAGGCCACCTCCACAAGGCATGCGAATAACAACATCTGCTTTTTCATGCCATCGGTAATGACTTTTTGCTAGGTAATTGACCACTGGATTAAAACCACTACTAACAAAATCAGCAAATTGCATTTCTACAACGGCTTTCATTCCGTTGATTGATAAGCCCATGGCTGCAGATACGATTCCTGATTCACAAATAGGGGTGTTACGCACCCGTTCTTTGCCAAAGGCTTCTACAAAGTCTTTGGTAATCTTAAAAACACCTCCGTATTCCGCAATATCCTGACCCATGATTATCAAATTGTCATGGCGTTCCATAGATTGCCTCAGGCCTTGAGAAATGGCATCTACCAAACGAATACTGCTTACATTACCCTTTGGTTTAATTTCTTTGTACTCAAAACTACGGAATACATCATTCAATTCTTTGTCATTATCTAATCGAATCTCCTCCTCGTCAAAGGCCAATTTCAGATTTTCATTAATCTCATGTACAATGTCTTTTTTAATTGCAACCTCTTCTTCCTCGGAAAGCAGTTGCCTATTTCGTAAAAACGCTACATAGTTCTCCAAAGGATCTTTTGCCCCCCATTCATCTCTTAGTTCTTGAGGTACATAGGCGGTACCACTTGCTTCTTCATGCCCTCGCATGCGAAACGTCTTGAATTCGAGTAAAATTGGCCGTGGTTTTTTTCGAATACTCGCTGCAAGTGAGCATACTTTGGTATATACTTCAAGAATATTGTTTCCGTTAATCGTATACGATTCCATACCGTAACCAATGCCCTTATCTACCAAATTTTCACAGCGATACTGCTCGTTTGTGGGGGTAGAAAGTCCGTATCCGTTATTTTCTACGCAAAACAATACCGGTAATTCCCAAACTGAGGCAATATTAAGGGCTTCGTGAAAATCTCCTTCGCTAGTACCTCCATCTCCTGTGAACACTGCGGTTACCCGTTGTCTCTTTTTAAGTATATCGGCAAGGGCAATACCATCTGCAACCCCCAATTGTGGGCCTAGATGAGAAATCATCCCGATTATTTTATACTCTTGGGTTCCAAAATGAAAACTGCGGTCACGGCCCTTGGTGAACCCACTTGCCTTACCTTGCCATTGGGCAAACAATCTATTCAATGGAATTTCACGAGTGGTAAAAACCCCCAGATTACGGTGCATAGGCAAAATATATTCGTCGGCCTTCAAAGCACTTGTAACACCTACTGAAATTGCTTCCTGCCCAATACCACTGAACCATTTTGAGATTTTACCCTGGCGCAAGAGAATCAGCATTTTTTCTTCGATCAATCTGGGTTTTAACATCTGCTTGTACAGTGTAATAAGTGTCTCGGTATTGATCCCCTTACTATGATATTGCATTTGGTTCTATATTTTTAAGAAAAACAAGGCTTAAAAGTAACAAAAAGGTGCTTTACTTCCGAAGAATTACAAGACGGAAATGCGCCTATATTTTCTTAACTTTGATAAAATCTCTAATAGTAGAATATGGGCGGTATACCGAGTGTTGATTTACGTGATTTTATATCTGGGGACGATAAAAGAAAGAAAAAGTTCATAAGTGAAATTGGTAGTGCCTTCGAGGAAATTGGTTTTGTCGCCCTAAGCGGGCATTTTTTGTCTGAAGAACTGGTAAAAAATCTATACAAGGAAATCAAAACCTTTTTCAATCTGCCCCAAAAAATCAAAGATACCTATGAAATCGAGGGGATTGCTGGGCAACGAGGCTATACCTCATTTGGCAAAGAACACGCCAAAGGAAGAAAGGAAGGAGATCTCAAAGAGTTTTGGCATTTTGGTCAATATGTAACCGACAATGCGAAGTTAGCGGCCGAATATCCTGATAACCTTATTGTAGAAGCGTCCCCAAAATTCAATACCGTGGGAAAGGAGACCTATAAAATGCTAGAGAAGACGGCGAAATATACCCTTCGCGCCCTAGCATTGCACCTACAGTTAGCTGAAAACTACTTTGACGCATATATCAAAAACGGAAATTCTATACTTAGGCCCATTCATTACCCGCCCATTGTGTCGGCACCAAAAAATGCGGTACGTGCTGCGGCACATGGTGATATAAATTTAATAACCCTGTTAATGGGCGCAGATGGCCCTGGCTTACAGGTACAGAACCACAAAGGTGAATGGATCGATGCCATTGCTACATCAGATCAACTGATGATCAATGTTGGTGATATGCTTTCGCGCTTAACAAACAATAAATTAAAATCGACCATTCATCAGGTAGTTAACCCGCCCGAGGAATTGTGGGGTAGCTCGCGGTATTCTATTCCCTTTTTTATGCACCCCATTAGTGAAATGTCATTGAATTGCCTAGATAATTGTATTGATGGAAGCCATCCGAAGCAATTTGAGGATATTACGGCAGGAGAATTTTTACAAGAACGCTTAATTGAGTTAGGATTGATTAAATAGTCTACATAAGCCGTTGTCCGTTTTGATGAAATTTCATAAATATGAGCCTACCTACAGTAAGTACGATGGATTATAGGCATACTATTAGTATCGAAAATAAAATTTTAGGTTTCAAAACCGTTCTCGATACAATTTTGTAGTGAAAATTACTGGAACTGAGGTTTAAAAATAAATTTATTCCTAACTCCCTTCCACAACACTTCCAAAAAAATAAATCCTTTTTTAAAAGAAACGTTTAAAAATGAATAGAGGCCGAGCAGTTTCTTCATACCCCGACCCACAATACGATTCTCTATTGAAAGTAAACTACCTCCCGCTAAGCCTGCCTGCGGCATAGGCAGCTTAAATCCACTGGTGGGAATAAAAAGTCGAATCAGTTTAGCTTTGCCTACTGCACTATCTATCTGCTGCACTATCTATCAATAGATACTCCGCCCTAAGCTTGATTGAAAACCTCGATATCAGATGGCATTATCCTGCGCCTTTAATACGGTATGAGGATTTCTTCTAATATTTAGTTTGAGTACTGTCAAAATTATCTCGTAATTTGTTCTAAACTTGTGCAATGATGACTGATTTGTAGTTACTTTAATTACTGCTATTTAGCAGTTTGCACAACTCCTTTTTATTTTAAATAAAAATGTATAAGAGGTTCTACACACTAAAAATGAATACACTTTGGCTATACACACTATGTATTTTGAGCCTGAGTTGCCATCGACAAGCGATCGAAACTGCCAACAAGCCCAATATTATTATTTTTTTTACTGATGATCAAGGATATGCGGATCTAGGGTGTTATGGCGCCGAAGGCTTCTCTACACCCCATATAGATCAATTGGCTGAAGAAGGTATCAAGTTCACCAATTTTTATGTTCCGGCTACGGTTTGTACTCCCTCAAGGGCAGGCTTGCTGACGGGCAGATACCCCAAACGAAGCAATTTACACGAAGCCGTACTATTCCCTTACTCCGACCATGGTCTTCCCTTGAGTGAATACACCATGGCCGAAATGTTAAAAGATAAGGGCTATACAACCTCCTGTATCGGAAAATGGCATTTGGGGCACCAAGAAAAATATATGCCTCTGAATCAAGGTTTTGATCAATTTTTTGGTGTTCCCTACTCCAATGATATGGATGGCTATTATTACAAACACAATAACTTTCAAGCACCACCTCTTCCTTTGTTTCGCAATAAAGAAATAATCGAGGAAGGTCCTGATCAGGCGTATTTCACCCAAAGATTTACCGAAGAGGCCATAAAACAGATACAGCGTAGAAATGACAAGCCCTTCTTTATCTACCTCGCCCACAATATGCCCCATATACCCATACATGCCTCTCCTGAATTTATTGGAAAAAGCGAATTGGGCCTGTATGGTGATGTTATTATGGAGCTCGACTGGAGTGTAGGCGAAATCGTAAGCACCTTAAAAGAAGAAGGTATTTACGATAATACCATTTTCATTTTTACCTCTGATAATGGGCCTGATTTGGGAAGTGCCCTGCCGCTTAGGGGTAAAAAGGCACAGACCTGGGAAGGTGGCCAGCGCGTTCCTGGCATCATTATGTGGAAAGACAAGATACCCTCTAAAAGCAGCAGTGATGAGATGGTGAACACCATGGATCTTATGCCCACCCTTGCAGCAATAACCCAAGCTAATATTCCTGAGGGTATTATTTTGGACGGCATGGATATCACGCCATTATTGATGCGACCAGAAACTACAAAACTACCAGAAAGGTCCTTTTTCTATTTTGCAAGAAACGGGGACTTGGAAGCTGTTCGCTTAGGAAAATGGAAATTACACCTTAAAAAATCATCGGGTTGGAATGCAGAAATCCAAGGTGAATTTCTTATCGCACTGTACGACCTTGAGAATGATATAGGTGAGACGACCAATATTGCTGAGCTGTACCCCGATATTGTCGAGAAACTTGAAAAACGAATCTTAGACGTAAATTTTTAATACCAGAATCATATTATATGGACCTTCAAGATCAACTTAAAAACCTTTTTCCCGACCATGTTCAGAAAAAAGAAGACAATTTAAAGGAGAAAAACGACGTTTGCTTACAAGATAATCCGATTATTTGCAAATATGAGAAGCGAAAAGGCAAACCAATTACTATTTTGGAAGGGTATATGGGTGCTGATAAAGACTTTAAAAAACTGGCCAAAGACTTGAAGACCAAATTAAGCGTTGGTGGTACCATTAAAAATGGAACCATCATTATTCAGGGCGATTACAGAGATAAAATCATGTCAATGCTCCAAGAAAAAGGTTTTAAGGTAAAGAGGGTCGGCGGATAAAATTTGTGAGGTCGGCCCTATCGTTTTCTATGGTTGCGCAGATTTTTGTTAATTTTTTTTGTTAGTATAGATTAAACGTTACTTTTATTGATTCAAAACCAAATCACCCTAAATATGAGTTCCCTGTTGCATATTACTAATGGAGATAGTTTTACTGGAAGATTAGAATCACTTGGGCTAAAAGGAGATATTATTACTTGGCGTGAGATGCTCTGTGAAGGTAAGACCGAGGCGACCGTAGGTAGTGAATCTTTTTGGAAAACCAGATTTGAATTCCTGAATAAGAACTACAAGGTCTCCAAAGCTTGGTTTATAGAGAAAACTTTAAAGGAGTACCGTTCTCTTTGTAACCATAAACAACAAGACCATATTATTTTGTGGTTTGAATATGATTTGTTCTGCCAAGTAAATATGTTGGCTGTAATCAGTTGGTTAAAGGCCAACCGTAAATATGCTGAAATTTCCTTGGTATGTAGTGGAAAAGAAGATGATTCAGATACCTTATACGGTCTCAATGATTTGAGTAATGAACAACTACACAAACTATTCGAGACCAGGACTATTCTCAACCAAGACGATATTGAATATGCCGATTATGTTTGGCAATTGTATTGTAGCGATAATCCGATTCGTTTAGAACACCTACAAGATTTTGGCGAATATCAATTTGACTATCTCTCCGAGGCCATAAAAGCTCATTTACAGCGTTTCCCTTCAATTAACAACGGTTTGAACCATGTAGAAAATCAGGTGTTGACCCTATCGGCAGAACAAAAACCGAAATCCAAAAAAGAATGGATGAGCTCTATTCTTCAAAACCAGGGAGTATACGGCTTTGGAGACTCGCAATACGAGCGTGTTATCGGTACATTAAAGCCGCTGTACTCTTCTTTCAATCCGGTACGGCTAAATAAGAAGGGAAAAGAAATTTTAGCACGTCAGACCAGTTTTTATTCACGTATTCGTGACAATGACACCTATTTGGGCGGTGCCTTAAAATATGAATACCTCTATAATACCGATTCGAGTAGGATACTAAAGCTCTAGTATGAAATTGAGGTCTTCTGAGCTTATCCTGAATGGCAATCAAAGTATTTACCACCTCAATGTACTACCCGAAGACATTTCAGATACCATTATTACCGTTGGTGATCCCGATCGAGTTTCCGATGTTTCTAAATATTTTGATTCTATTGAGCTCCGCAAGGGAAAACGTGAATTCTTAACGCATACAGGAACATTAAATGGCCAACGCCTGAGTGTTATCTCAACGGGGATTGGAACTGACAATATCGATATTGTTTTGAATGAGCTCGATGCCCTCGCCAATATCGATTTTAAGACCGCTACCGTCAATAAAAATCAAATACGATTCAAGATTGTGCGTATCGGCACTTCGGGTGCAGTGCAAGCTGAAATCCCCATAGATTCTTTCCTTTTAAGCGAGTACGCCATAGGACTTGACGGACTGCTACATTTCTATAAAAATGAAAATATTCAATATACTGAGTTTTCAAACGCCTTTGTAGAACACACCAATTGGTCCAAGTCTAAATCGGTACCCTATGTGGTGAAATGTGATGAATTATTGGCTGAAACATTGAATGACAATCGTATACGATTTGGCGTAACAGCAACTAATCCGGGCTTTTACGGACCACAGGGCCGTAGGCTTCGATTGCCTTTACAGGATGACTCCTTAAATTCAAAACTCACCTCATTTGAACATAAAGGAATGAAAATCACCAATTTAGAAATGGAAACGGCCGGTATATATGCCCTGTCAAGGCTCTTAGGACACCAATCAGTTTCTATGAATTGTATTCTGGCCAATAGGGTAACAGGAGAATTTTCTAAAAATCCAGAAAAAGCTGTAGATGCCTTGATTCAATATACTTTAGAAAAGCTGACACAATGAAAAAAGTGAACATTATAGGGGTCCCCGAACACTTTAACATGCCTTGGCATTTGGCTATTGAAGAAGGGGCCTTTGAGGCTCGTGGCATCGACTTGCAGTGGACCGAAGTTCCTGAGGGTACCGGAAAAATGTGCCAAATGTTGGCAAGCGACGAAACTGATTTAGCCATTATTCTTACTGAAGGTCTTGTAAAGAGTATAACAGAGGGAAATTCTTCTAAAATAGTTCAGGAATATATTGCCTCTCCCCTTCTTTGGGGTATACATGTAGCATCTTCCAGTCCTTATATGCATATTTCTGACCTAAAAAACACAAAGGCGGCAATCAGTCGGTTTGGTAGCGGCAGTCACCTTATGGCCTATGTAAACGCTCAAAAAGAGGGTTGGAACACCGCTTCATTAGCATTTGAAGTCATCAATACTTTAGACGGAGCCGTAAAAGCACTGATTAGCGGTACTGCCGATTATTTTATGTGGGAACATTTTACCACAAAACCTTTGGTAGATAATGGCAGCTTTCGAAGATTGGGCGACTGCCCTACCCCATGGCCTTGTTTCGTCATAGCCGCAACCAACAGTTTTAGTATAGATAACTCCGGTGTTTTGAAACACATTTTAGAGGTTATAAATATATATACCAGTGAGTTTAAGTCTATTCCCAGTATGGATCACACCTTGGCCAATCGATACGAACAAAAACTAGAAGACATTCAAGAATGGTTGTCGCTTACGCGCTGGAGCCAATCACAAATGGACGTACAAACATTTGAAAAAGTACAGCATACACTTATCGAATTAAAGCTGATTACTACAAAATTAAACTATCGTGATATAGTAACCACAGGGTTTTAATCGCCTAAACGTTGTTGCTGGTTGTTCGTTGCTAGTTTCTAATTTTTCACCATTCATCTTTCTATTTTCCTTTTTTTATTGCTAACTGCTCATTGTTCACTTTCCCCTTTCAATTCTCAGCTGATAACAAACAGTTTGCTTCGTGCCTCGCAAGGACGTTCTATTTCACTGCTCACTGCCAACTGTTCACTATTATCTACTTTCCAACCTGAGTTCGACCTAAGGTTTAATCTACAGAATACAAATAAAAGCTAAGATTTGAAATGGGAAATTTGAAGGAATATCTGGATATTTCAAAAATTTTACATGATAAGGTTGCCTTTTATCTGTATTTCCTTCGGATTTGATAATTTTTTTCCACTTCTCGTCTAATTTTATCAAATTAACCCGCTAGTCTTTCTAAAATTGAGCTTCGAATTGAATAAAAAAGCATCTAAACTGTAAACAAATCTTAGGTCGAACTCAGGTTTCCAATAAAAACTCACCAAGCAATAGGGGTTTTTTCTATTTTTTGAAGAAGTTGGTTTGTTTTGCTGAAATGCCGGTTTCCAAACCAATAGCCACGATTGGCACTAAGGGGTGAGGGATGACCAGAGGTTAAAATATGATGTTTGCTACTATCGATCAAGGCCGATTTCTTTTTAGCAAAGCCACCCCATAACAAAAACACAACCTCTTCTTTCTCCTTTGAAACATGGCGTATTACGGCATCGGTAAAGGTTTCCCACCCTTTGTTTTGATGGCTTGCCGCTTGATGGGCCTTAACGGTCAAGGTAGCATTGAGCAATAATACACCCTGATCTGCCCAGCGTTCGAGATTGCCACTTTTCGGATAGGGTATTTTTAGATCGGTCTCGATTTCCTTAAAAATATTGATAAGTGAAGGCGGATGTCGAATACCGTCCTTTACCGAAAAGCAAAGTCCGTTCGCCTGATTAGGCCCATGATAGGGGTCTTGGCCAATGATGACCACTTTAGTTTCCTCAAAAGAGGAATGGTCAAAGGCAGCAAAAATATCTTTTCGCTGGGGGTAGCAACTGTATTTTGTGTATTCCTCCTGTATAAATTGGGTCAGATCTGAAAAATAGGGCTGTTCGAACTCTGATGATAGCTGCCGTTTCCAACTTTTATGCAGGTTTGTATTCATAAATAGATACTACTTTTTATTCCCACCAGTGGGTTTAACCTGTCTATGCCGGCAGGCAGGTACCCTGATGCCCGACTACCGCAGGCAGGCTTGCATCGGAATGTTAAAGTTTGTTCCTTTTAATACCTCGTGGGCCTGCCTTTGTCCTTAGGCAGGCTTGTCCAGAGGTGGTTTACTTCTAGCCTTCGTTTCACATCATGACGAATCTTGACAGAGGCCAGTTTTTATGATGAATAGTTGATATAGAAGTTGCATTCAAAAATAGGTAAAAACTTCGGGAAGGTTTGATTCTATACGGAGGTGAAAAGCTAAAAAATCTCTTTAATTCCGGTATCGGATATGAAAATTAATTAAAATATGACAAAAAATGCATACCTATCGCGATAGCTGTTGCGCCAACAATACTTCATTTTGTGTAGACCTGTAATTTAGGGCATCTAAATACCGCAAAGAATCTTTGTTCTTGAATTCGGCAACCGATTTTGAGGCCCATTCAATGGCGAGCTCCAGATTGTTGGTTACTTCATTGTAAACGGCCATATTGTAACAGGCCTTGCTTCGTATTCTGGCTTTTTCATTGGTTATCTCCAACTTCCAAAGAAAGGCAGCGGCCTGCCAATCTCCATTTTTTGCTTTTTCATCGGCTTCGGCAAAATTATCGGTACCCCGAACAAAATAGTCTCTGTTTACATCAAGTTCATAGGGTTGTAACCTAAGTCCGTAAGAGCTGCCATTACTCTTGCTTTTAGATATAATCGAATCTGTTCGATTACCTATGGATTGTAATGCCCGTAAGGGACTCCTACCCTTTGCAGTAGATACTAGTCGATCGTTTAAGGTAAACTCATCAATAATCTGTTTGTTTAAAGGGTCGTAAATTCGCCACCCATTTTCTATTAGGGTTTCCAAGGTAATCTCATGACCTGACACCCTGATTTTTTCACGCATAAGGCCATGTTCCTCCATTTTGGTCTTTTTGACCGAAACTTTGGTATCGGTCTCATAGGAGGCCAGGGAGAAAATGGCATCAAGATTATATTTTTCACATAAAGAGCCTAGGTTTGTCCATGAAATACCTGTAGAAACTGAACCAAAGTCTTTCATATGCTCAGGTATATGACTTAAAAGCTGAACCGTATCAAAGCGTTTGTCTTTCTGTAGCTCCTGCAGTAATCCTGACAGGGCGGCATCGACACCTTTTTCGGCCAACCAATAATTTTGTTTGTATACTATTCGAGTAATCTTATCACTATGTTCAGCATGTACAATCGGGGTACTGCGATCAATAATACCAATTCTTTTGATTTGTCGCGAAAGTGTTACCGGGGCCGGTTCCATAGTGCGAATGATTACTTGATTGGTGCTGCTACAAGCGGTAATAAATATCGTTAAGGTTAAGAAAACAAAGTAAATATTTCTCATGGATATTGTATTTCAAAGGTTATCGGCGGTAGACTTTGGCCTAGCGAGACAGCTGTTGTTCCAAAGCCTGGCTCTGTGCAAATCTGTATTTCAAGATGTTCAAATACCGCAGGGCATTCTTATTTTTATAGTTGGTATAGGATTTTGAGGCCCAATCCATGGCCGTGTTCAAATCGCCATTTATTTCGTTAATAATCGCCATATTGTAACAGGCTCTACCTGCTATTTTCGGGTCGGCATTCCCTAATTCTTGTTCCCAATACTTTGCTGCACCGTCCCAATCTCCGGTTTGTGCCATTCTTTTGGCGATACTAAAATTCTCAGTACCTCGAACAAAATAATCTCTTGTAAGCCTGTGTTTGTGTGGTAATAATCGTAGCCCATAGGCACTTCCCATATTTCGGCTGTACTGTATTACCGTTTCGTTTCTGTACATTACGGCCTCAATGGCCTTCACAGGATTGATTCCTTTTCCGACCGAAACAATATGTTTATTGAACGTAAACGCATCGATTATCTCTTTGTTTCTTGGGTTATAAATGCGCCAGCCGTTTCTAATATGCGTATTCAATGATACTTCATGGGCCGGTACCGATACCTTTATCCCAAAACTGTTGGGTAGTTGCATCGTACTTAGTTTATAAGAGGCTTTTGTGTCAGTATCATAAAAGGCAAGCGAAAAAATAGCCTCTACCCCATTGGCTTCACAAAGTGCTTCGACAATATCCCAGGACAAAGCTGCCGGAAACACGCCAAGACCTTTTCGGATTTCATCGGAGCCATTGATAATTTCTACTTCTTCAAAGCGATTATCGCGTAGCAATTCATGTTTCAGGGCAGAGATTGCCGCCTCTGAACCTTTGCGGTCTAGGTTAAGGCCTTCGGCAGATAGTATCTTGTCGATTTTATCGATTTGTTTATTTGCTTCAGAGGGCAAACTTCTGTTGATTATGCCTATAGTGCTAATGTCAGTGGGTAGGTATACGGGAGCAGGATCTATGGCTCCCATAGTCAAGGTGTTGGTGGCACCACAGGCGGTAAAAAGTAGGAATAGGCCCATATAGGCCATGATTCGACTATGATTTTTCATTGGGACTCTGGTTTGTTTAATGTTCTAAGGCGTAAAAATGCCCTGAAAACAATGGTTATCCCTACCTAAACATCAAAACCATAGAGAATATTGCCTCTCGGCCTAATTTTAGAAGGCACTGGTATAGGCATTTTAAGCCATTCAGGGTTTTGATATACCCACTTCACCGCTACGATAAATTTCCACGTTCACTGAAATGAGACGTAAAGAGATGCCTAGGGTGTTCAACTCATTGTTATACAACCACTGCTTTATTATGTATAATATATTCTTGTGGAGATAAGCCAGTGATTTTTTTAAAAGCACTAAAAAAGGGGTTGTATGAAGAAAAGCCTGTTTTGTAGGCAAGGGATTCTAGCGTGTTCCTTTTTAGATACCCATCATCGATCAGGCTTAGGGCATCTTTGATCCTACTGCTCATTCTATATTCTGAAAATGAAATTTTGGAATGGTATTTAAATAAATAGACAATATGGCTGGTGGGCACGCCCATTTTATGGGCAATATCGGTATGTGTGGTTTTAGAATCCCGAAAAACAAGGTACATATAGTTTAGTTTATCGATTACATCGGCATAGGTAAGAATATTGGACTTTATTTTCTCTTGCAGGCGTACATCTTGATCTCCTTTTAGATTCGGTGCGGACAGCTCCCAGTTATCCATAGTATTAACAATATGTGGTTTGCTAATAAAAGCAGTTTTTCATTGAGTATGGGAAGGCCGTATAGTATTTCAAAGGAAATTAAAATTTTGAAATAAATAAACAACCACGGTTAAAAACGGTGGCTTTGGTTTTCAGATTAGACTCAAAGGGTTATACCACTCATTTCGAATCATGATGTTCTTGATATTTTACATATCGCCTTATTATAGCTTCATTCAATCCAACTGTACTTACAAAATAACCCCTTGACCAAAAATGATTGCCCCAATACGGCTTTTGTTTCAAGTTGGGATAGGTTTTGAAAAGCTTGATCGCCATCTTTCCTTTAATACTCACATATACTTAGAAATTGAAACCTTGGGTGGAATCGAACAGACCTAATGAATGTGACCTTTTTGTACATTCAATTCAATTATCTGTACATCTTTCCATGAACTGATTAGTTACAAATCATGTTCCACCAATGATTTGACCATTCCTTCAAGTATTTGAAATTGATACTTTGGAGTGAAAACTATGTCATAGTCACATTTGTAATATACATGTGTTAATTTTCTATATTTATTTATCTTAAAAAGTTTTAGAAGGCAAACCTGAAAAATGGCAAAGCCTTTAATACATGACCCCGTCAAAGACGATGGTTTTTCAATGAGAAATAAAACTCGTGACGAGCGCAGTCAAAGTACCAAATCACAAATGATTTCTTATTTTTAACGTATTAAGTATTTATTTCAATCCGAACATATGACGGACATCAATAAGAGTTGCCGAAAAATCATGGGGCTATTGGCATGCCTTTTGTTCATCGCTTGCAAAAACGAAGTAAAAAAGAAGGCCATTCTGGTCGAGGCAGAAAGTTTTGGTACTTGGGGAGGCTGGGTTCTCGACCAGCAGTCAATCGACCAAATGGGCTCTGCCTATCTTATGGCGCACGGATTGGGCCTCAAAGTCGAAGATGCGAAAACGATAGTGAAATTAGATGAGCCAGGCACC
Source organism: Flavobacteriaceae bacterium (assembly GCA_045046905.1). Lineage (GTDB taxonomy): Bacteria > Bacteroidota > Bacteroidia > Flavobacteriales > Flavobacteriaceae > JASFYU01. The sequence goes on from JASFYU010000186.1 coordinate 31,660, forward strand.
TATAGAGTATGGGTTCGAACAAGGGACTGGTCAGCCCCATGGAAAACGGAAGAATACGAGAACGATACCGTGATGCGGGCAGTTGGTTTTCCGGGGAAGTTTCAAATTTTGTTAGATGGCAAGGCCCTAGATACCATATTCGGAACAAAAGGTAATGAATGGTACTGGCAAGATGGCGGAACCATTTCCAATTCAAAACCGTCAGTTGAACTTTCACTTCACGACCTTACCGGATTCAACGGGCGCTGCGATGCCATCATTTTTAGCAATGATTTGAAATTTGTCCCGCCGAATGAATTGGAGCTCATGACAGGCTTTCGACAAAAACTCTTGGGAACAACGAATACTATCGATAAAGGATTTTACGATGTCGTCGTCGTCGGAGGAGGAATTGCCGGAATCACTACCGCTATAAGTGCCGCTAGACTTGGAAACACCGTTGCTTTGATTCAAAACCGACCTGTTCTCGGGGGAAATAATAGTTCTGAGGTGCGCGTTGGACTCTCGGGACTTATTCATCAAGAACCCTATTCAAATATTGGAAATCTTGTAGACGAAATCTCCCCCCTAGGCCATTGGACCTATTGGGATGCTCAAAAGAACCCTAATACCGAAAGAAGCCAAAAAATTATTGAGGCAGTGGAGAACGATACTATTCTCAAACTTCACAACGCGGCACCAAAAGAGAATTATCAGGATGATAAAAAGCTAAATGCAGTTTTGGCCGAAAAAAACATCACACTTTTTCTAAATACCCACATGAACGGCGTGGAAATGGAAGGCGATAAAATTATTTCCGTCAATACCATAAATCTAAAAACATCGGAAAGACAGAATGTTAAAGGAACACTTTTTGTCGATTGCACTGGGGACGGAAATCTCGGATTTGCGGCGGGGGCTCATTTTAGACAAGGTAGAGAACCCCGTTCATTGACCTTTGAGACGTTAGCTCCGGCAAAAGAGGACCAATTGTTGATGGGTTCTTCTATGCAATGGGTCGCCGAACGCTCAACCGAAAATCCGCCTTTTCCAAAAAAAATACCATGGGCGGTTCAGTTCAATGAGAATACCTGTGTGCCTACTGACAAAGGCGATTGGGACTGGGAAACCGGTGCGGACCGGGATCAAGCGACGGAGACGGAGCGCATACGTGATTATGCTTTGCGGATTATCTTCGGAAATTGGGCGATTTTAAAGCACCATTCCAGTAAAGCAGCGGAATTTCAAAAATACAAAGACCTATCCCTGCAATGGATAGCTTATATTGCTGGAAAAAGAGAATCACGGAGGTTAATGGGCGATATTATCCTTAAACAACAAGATATAGAAGAAGACAAACCGTATCCGGATGCATCGGTTACAACAACATGGACGATAGACCTTCACTATCCCAAAAAGCTAAAATGTGCCTGCGACGCCTTTATGTCGAACGCCGACCATGTTGAAATTAAACCCTATCCCATTCCTTATCGCACCCTTTATTCTCGAAATATTGAAAACCTTATGATGGCCGGGCGAAATATAAGTGTAACCCATGTTGCTTTGGGTACTGTTAGGGTACAACGAACTACCGGAATGATGGGCGAAGTTGTCGGCATGGCCACTTCGTTATGTAAAAAACACCAAACCACTCCAAGAGGAGTTTACGAAAACCACCTCCCAGAGCTAATCGAATTAATGAAAAATGGGATTCCCGCTCCTACAGATGCCCCTTCTAAGTTGATGTACTATACCGATAAACTTCATGCAGATAAAATACAAACCACCAAAATGTGATTTCCCGTCAGACGAACGTTATGAATTGCTGGGGCAGATATTGATTATTTAAGGCGATATTTACCATGCTTCTGACTCTTGATACGAATCAAATAAAAATAACGTCGATTGCCGATATTATCCCGAAATAAAACATCATTGTCTTCTCTCCACATTATGATGATGTTTTTTTATGCTCAGCGGTTATATCCTAAATTTGAAAAAGGCCGGAATATTGGATGCCAAGTCCTTTAAGATTAAACTCATTATTTTCACGTATCAATTATCAGGTTGGTGAGGATAGCGCAAATTTTGACCCTTCGTTGGAACATGTACAACATGCTACTGGTATTCGACTCATCGAAGATCAAAATTGCAAGGATGAACTATTCGGCGATTTCGGTTATTTGTATGGGGTTTTGGGCGAAAAGTAGTGTTTTGTTAGGGAAAAATCAATGACCGAACATAAAATGAAGTTTCCGCACGGCATCTACGAAGATTTTAATGAAAAGAATATCGCTGTTTTCGAACTAATGAAACAACGGTTTGAAAATTATGCTATGTCAACCAATACAGCAATCATACTACCAATGGACATTAGAGAACATATCGACCATTTTATAGCATGTGAAGCTGGCATAGCCAAAAAACTAGATGCCAAGACAAACGACAGATTCTATTTTCAGGAAGACAAACCTAAAGGTGGCATCGCTTCGGAAACTGATTTAGAACGTATCGAAGAATTTAAAAACTCGAACCATATGCAATCAAAATAGTATTTGTACGACCCGGAAGCCATAGCGAATTTGGCTTTCAAACACTTTGTAAGCCAAGTATAGGAAGTGTAAAAAATCGGCATGCTGAACAGAGCCTATTTTTGGAAATCCCAACTAGGCTACACCCGAGGAGTAGATAGAATATGCCTGTTCGACATTAATTAAAACGTATCAAAACAAATGACTGAAAACAAAAACTCATACGTGTATCCTTTGGCGATAATCGGCCTTCTATTTTTCGTCTTTGGCTTTCTTACTTGGATTAACGGCATACTCATACCCTATTTCAAAATTTGCATGGAACTCAATAATTTCCAGGCGACTTTGGTGGCATTTTGCGCCTATTTCGCCTATTTTGTTATGGCTCTGCCTTCTGCGTATGTACTGAAGCATACGGGCTATAAGAAAGGTATAGTCTGTGGCATGTGCATAATGGCATTGGGTACTTTATTGTTTATTCCGGCAGCTTATTCAAGAATGTATCCGTTGTTTTTGATGGGGTTGTTCGTGACGGCCACGGGGCTAGCATTGGTACAGACCGCCGCAAACCCCTATATTGCCATTATGGGACCCATCGAAGGTACGGCGCAACGCATTGGTTATATGGGTATTGCCAACAAGTTGGCCGGTATTATCTGCCTTTTTGTATTGGGCAGCATCTTTCTCGCTGATGCCGATGGCCTTTCGGCAGGTCTTGAAGGGTTGAATGAAATCGAAAAATCGGCCGCCCTTGATGCCTATGCCTTGAAAATCGTAAATCCGTATATAGTTATTTCCTTAGTACTATTCGCGGTTGCCGCCTTGGTTAACTTTTCAAAACTACCGGAGGTCGACGAAATGGCAGGAACGACCAATGCGGATGGTACAACCCTTAAAGACCGTAAAAGTGTTTACGAATATCCTTATCTCGTATTGGGGGTCATTACGCTGTTCGTTGCCAGCGCTTGCGAAACAGTGACCATAGACGGAATCATAATCTACAGCCAAGCATTGGATATTCCCATGGATATTGCAAGACATTTTAGTACGTATACCCTTTTTATTATGTTGTTCGGGTATTTGTCCGTTTCCATTCTAGTGCCCAAGTATGTTTCTCAAAACAGGGCACTTCTTTTTGCTTCCATTTGGGGCCTTGTTTTATCTGTTGGCGCTTATTTGACCTCAGGTATTTATAGTGCGTATTGCATGCTTTTTCTAGGTTTTAGTGCCTCTATGCTCTGGGGTTCTATATGGGGCTTAGCACTACGTGGTTTGGGCAGGCATACCAAGAAAGCATCGGCTTTTATGATTATGTCATTGATCGGCGGCGGTATATTTGCTGTCATTTTTGGAGAGTTGCTTGATACCAATCCCGATTACCCTCAGGCTTCCGTATTGATTTTGATACCCTGTTATTTATTCATACTCCATTATTCGCTTAAAGGCTATCGGATGAATTATTGGAAAAAAATAGACTAAACCAGTTGACCTAAAGACCGAACCAATCAGATGAAAAATAAAATTTCTAATTCAATGATTTTATATGCCGGTGTGGCACAAGTTGATATCACTCCACCAAAAGGAACAATAATAGGAGTGGATTTCTTCTCCCACTATGCCCGATTTATCCATGATCCTTTATTCTCGAAAACTTTTATCCTTAAACAAGAACGAACTTTATTTGCACTTGTTATGGTGGATATCTGCATTATGCCATCAGACTTTCTAGGAATCGTAAAAGACAAAATCGAAAGCGTCACAGGTATAAAAAAGAAACATATAACATTGGCTTGCACCCATACGCATGGTGCTGGAAATGTTGCAGGACTTCTTGGTGGAGCCGTAGATATTGAATATAGAAATAGACTTCCCGATTTAATCGTTGCATCGGTCGTCGATGCCCTAAAAAAAATAAAACCAGCAAAAATTGCCTCTGGTAGTGCCAATTTGACGGGGTATCAAGTATGCAGAAGATATTTGATGGAAGATGGATTTAAAGCTGTGAATCCTGTAACACAAGATTTAGATATCGTCAAGACCAATCCTTTCGGTGCAGAAGATCTGATTGTAGATTCCGTGGCACCAGTCGATTCGGAAGTTTGTTTTCTTGCGGTAAAAGGATTAGACGATAGTTGGATATCCATTTTGGGCAATTACAGCTCTCACTATGCAGGTGATTGGGACGTGGATACCATCACGGCCGATTTTTATGGAACATTTGCCAAACATTTGACCCAAAATATTGAGGCTAACAAAGATTTTGTTGGTATGATGAGTTATGGTACCGGTGCCGATGTAAATACCTGGGATTTACGAAAACCGAATAAATTTCCGAAAGAAGAATTCTCGAAAACCGAAATGATGGGTAGAGACCTTGCCAAGGTAGTTTCTGATAAAATACCTACGCTTAACTGGGTCGAAAATGCAAAGTTGCAAATTGCTTACGATGAATTGGAACTCGACATAAGAAAGCCAAATGCGGCACAACTGAAAAAGGCGGAAGAAAAGTTGGCCGCTAACAAATTCGACAACTTGAAGTTAGACGATCATGGAATCACAATGGTCTATGCTAGAGAACAGTTACTCTTGCACGAGTATCCCGAAACGCATACTGCTGCAATACAAGCGATAAAAATCGGGGATCAAGTGATAGGTGCCCTTGGTGGAGAAATATTTACCGAAACCGGCCTATGGCTGAAAAAAAATATACAAGGACATAATTATTTCACCATTTGTTTGGCTAACACCTATGATGGATATGTACCTCCAGCCCATGAATTGGATAATGGAGGTTACGAAACTTGGCGTGCACGAAGTAGTTTTTTAGATGAGACTGCCGAGAATATAATTAAAAACGCCCTTTTAGAACTCGTTGAAAACATGTAGTATACTATTGAAAATAAGTCAGCTATACATATACCTGATAAAATTTATTTTGGACGCAATCTCGGGCAATCAGGAACAGGAACGGTTCGGATAGGTGATATTCTCGAATTGCGGTAATCTACCAATGACTACGCTGGTGGTCAAAAAACGAATATTGATTTAGGAGTCCTTAAATTCAATCTTCGCCTAGAGGTTTCGCCTTCGTCAAATACAAGGGTATATAACCGGTAAAACCTGTGATTTTCCAAATACCATTAACCTTTTGGCAGCGGTACAAGGTCTGCCAATCGGTAGGTATTTCTCCCCCATCCTTCTTTTTGAAAGAACCAGTAAATTTTTTATGCAGCAAGGCAACATCTTCACGTATCTCAATATCTTGCATTTCAGTTACCCTATGAAAGGCATCTTCTTTATCTTCGGTCAGTTCTATTTTTGAAAAATCATTAGCCTGTGATAGCCATTCGTTTTTGTAAGCTTCCAGGTTTGGGTATTTAAGTTGCCATTTATCAACATTGTCGTGTTTTTCTGCATCGATACCCATGAACCCTTGGGAGACAAAATCATTCGCGACCATACTCCAGTCTTGTAAAACAAAGGCTTTGATATCTCTGTTTACAAGCATTTCCCAAAGATAATTTCTATCAGTGTCGTTAGGGAGAAATGGATTTTTTTTCATTATATCAATCATTTTTATCTCGAATAAAGCTATTAGCATGTAACAAATTGGTCAATCCAGCATCGACAATGATTGTTTGACCGGTGATGGATCTAGACAAATCCGACAATAGAAACACCACGACATTTCCACAATCGAGGGCGTTTATGGGGTGCCGTAGGCTTTGATAATCATTTTTTTGTTCGTCGAAAAAGTTTGCTGGATTATCTGTCCATGAAGCGGCAGCATCCCAATTTTGTTGTGAATCGACATAGCCTGGAGCAATTGCATTACAACGTATTCCATGTTCGCCTAGTTCAATTGACATACCGCGAGTAAGCCCCTCGACCGCTGCCTTGGCACTAGCATAGATAGCATATTTGGATAAAGTTTCATGGGCATGCACAGAAGATATATTAACGATACTGCCCTTTAAATCATTACCGACCAGTTGGTTGACGAAGGCCTTCGTCATCATCCACACACCTTTGACATCGATATTATAAAGATTCTCGAACTCCGATTCCTCTGCAAGATGTGCTTTTCTACGAAGACCGACCCCTGCATTATTAATCAAGCCATGTACGGTACCGTGTTCCTTTTCGATTATGTTAAAAATCCGTTCCACATCTTTTAGATCGCTTATATCACCCGGTATGGGGAAGGCATTAGGATATTTTTTAGCAGCCGTTTCTGCTTTCTCGAAGTTTATATCGTTGAGCAAGATATGCCCCCCGCATGCCGCGATAGCTTGGCAGACTCCGGCGCCGACTCCTGTACCTGCTCCACCGGTAACCAAGTATTTTTTATCGCTTAAATCTATTTGTAGCATCGCTTGTTAAGGTTTATGAAATATAAAGATTTTTAGTAAGAATACTCAATATGTAGCGCGGCCTCCTGAAATATCAAAGATAAAGCCAGTATTAAATGTCGCTTCCTTAGATACTATCCAACAGACCAAAGCAGCGACCTCCTCAACACTACCCAATCGCCCCATGGGAATTTTAGCGGTCATATACTTTAACATTTCGGGATCAGTATCTTTGTTCATCGGTGTTGCAATTACGGCAGGAGCCAAACCGTTAACCGTAATTCCGGTATCGGCATATTCTTTGCCTACACCCTTTACTAAGCCCATAAGCCCCGCCTTACTTGCCGTATATCCTACCATTCCGGGGTTTCCCTCCTTGCCTCCGATGGAAGCAATATGCAATATTCTTCCATAATTTTGTAGGACCATTTGCGGCAACACGGCCTTGGTTACGTTGAAGGCCCCGCTCAGATTAATGTCCAATATTTTTTGAAAATCCTTCAAACTATAATTTTCGATTTTCGTAGCGGTCGGCCCAACAATTCCGGCACTGTTGACCATTATATCTAATCTACCATGTAATTTGACGATTTTTCGAACAGTTTCTTTCAAATGCTTCTCGTCAGTAATATCGACAGTAAAAATATGTTGAACCACGTTTTGCTCGATTAACTCCTCCAATTCGTTTTTTAAGACATCTAAAACACATACCCGCGCCCCTTCACGAACTAAACGCTCAACAATGGCTCGACCGATACCTTGGGCCCCTCCGATAATTAGTGCAACTTGGTCTTCAAATCTTTTCATGAGTTTCTTTTTTAAGTGTTTTTAAGATGATTTTTTTTACGTTCAATAATTTTCGAGATACTTTTTTAAGCTGTTAGCTTACGTTCTAGTTTCTTTCTATAGGCTGTGGGAGTGCATTCATTTATCGATTTAAAGTGTCTATTGAAATTGGAAAGGTTTTCAAACCCTGATTCGTAGGCAACTTGGGATACGTTACGCATAGGATCCGCCAACAAACGACAGGCGTAACCGATACGCAATTTCAGCAAATAACTCTTAAAAGGCATCCGATAGGTCTTTTTAAACGATAAAAAGAATTGGGTATTCGACATATTTACAATTTCAAGAACATCCTTTAATTTGATATCTTCTTTAAAATTCTTTAAGATAAACTC
>JASFYU010000187.1:0-27458 GCA_045046905.1 Flavobacteriaceae bacterium
CTTGAATCCAAATACTGCACATCCATTTGTGAGGTCTCCATTTTGAGCCTTATCAATTGTGTTCCGTTCTTCTTCGTATAGGGAGACAGATAGTAGTTGAAATTCATTAGTTCGAAATCATAACAAATATAAACAATTATCAAGAAAAATATTCTTGTAAATAGGGGATTTGTTGAATGTTTAAGGGGTTTTGGGGATTTATTCCTTCATGGTATGATATACATTTTGTACATCATCGTCCTCTTCGATTTTCTCCAACAATTTTTCCACATCGCCCACATCGCCTTCCGAGAGTTCTTTACTGAGCTGTGGAATACGTTCAAAGCCAGAAGATAATATTTCGAGTGACCTGTTCTCCAGTTCTTTTTGAATCGCGCCAAAACTTTCAAAAGGGGCATAAATAAGTATACCGTCTTCATCTACGAACACCTCTTCTGCTCCAAAATCTATCATTTCGAGCTCTAGTTCCTCTGGGTCTATGCCTTCGGCGGGTATCCTGAAATTGCACGTATGGTCGAACATGAACTCTACAGATCCAGAGGTGCCCAAACTACCGTCACACTTATTAAAATAACTGCGGATGTTGGCAACAGTTCGTGTATTGTTATCGGTAGCCGTTTCTATTAAAATAGCGATACCATGAGGGGCATAGCCTTCAAAAAGTATTTCTTTATAATCGCCTAGGCTCTTGTCCGAAGCTCTTTTTATGGCACGGTCAACATTGTCCTTTGGCATGTTAACGGCCTTGGCATTTTGGATAACGGCCCTTAGACGTGAATTTGAACCAGGGTCGGGGCCACCTTCTTTGACCGCCATGACAATATCCTTTCCAATTCTCGTGAACGCCTTGGACATGGCTGCCCATCGCTTCATTTTACGTGCTTTTCTAAACTCGTAAGCTCTTCCCATTTCTTAATCGATTAATTATATATGCGCAAATTTAACAAATTTTGAAGATGAAAAAACCAAGATGTAGTTTAGTTTTTCATCTTCACTTACTCTTGGTAACCTTCTCAATAGCGTGCGCCAATTCAAAATCTTTTTCGGTTACCCCGCCAACATCGTGGGTATTCAAGCGAATGTTGAGGGTATTGTACACATTGCTCCAATTCGGATGATGACCCTGGGCCTCACACTCAAAGGCAATGCGGGTCATGACAGAGAAGGTTTCCGTGAAATTTTCGAACGTAAAAGAGGCTTCAAGGGCGGCCTTCTTATATTCCCATCCATCCAATTTGAGCAAGCGTTCTTCAATGCTGTGTTCGGTTAGTTTTTTCATCTACTTTTTTTTAAAGATAAGAAAATCAAAAAGGTGCTAGCTTAAAATATGATGATCAATGATTTCTTGGTAGCTGGCCTGTAGATTTTGGGGCAGTTTATTGACTTTTGGAAGAACGGCGAGATAGCGTTCTTCATTAGTTGTGAAGACCCGTTTGTAAATGGGGTTAAAGTTGCCTATACGGTCTACGATATCTTTGATGAAATCTTCATGGTGTACCAAATCGATACTTCCTAGATGGTAGATGCCCGTTTTGTTGTGGTTGATGAGGTAATGTAGCTGTTGCGTTAGTTTGTCATCATTGGTAACATTCATGACAAGGTTAGGAAAAACATCTACAGCCTCATTGTTCCATATAGAATTTTTGATTTCCTTAATCCTGGGAGAGTTGTTACCGAATACCATAGGTATCCGTAAGATGCCCATTTTTTTTGCAGGCAGCCTCAGAAGCATGTTTTCGATTTTAATTTTTAAGCGACCGTAAACACTTTCGGATAGGGTTTTATCATTTTCATAGGATGGGTATTTGCTATAGGCGTCAAAAACATTGGCTGAAGAAAGAAAATACAAACTGCAATTATTTTTGGAAATGTATTCAACTATATGCTGATGGGCCAGTATCTGAGCCGCAAAATTTCCACGAAGAGCGGAGATTATAATCTGGGGTCGAACTTTTTCCAAGAGCTGAAAAACATCATCCTCTTGCATATCATATTTCAAAAACTGCTGATTTGCTTCGAAGGATCTTCTTGCCGAAAAATAGGTGCCATAGGTATCAAAATAAGAACAGAGTTCTTTGTATATAGCCTTTCCTAAAAAACCACTACCCCCTAAAATGAGTATTTTTTTTCCGCCTTCTTCTGCCTTTCCCCTTCGATTACCCATAGCGGTTAGTTATCCTTTATAAAACGGAGGCTTTACCACGGTAGCCGGAACAGCATTTTTTCGAATTTGAATGTTGATTTTGCTACCTACCTCTGAAAATATACGAGGTACATACCCTAGACCAATACCCTTGCCCAATGAGGGCGACATGGTTCCTGAGGTAACGGTACCAATCTTTTTTCCCTGGCCGTCAACAATATCATAGTCTTGACGTGGAATGCCACGATCATCCAATGTAAAGGCAATAAGCTTATGCTGGGGCCCATCTGCTTTTTCTTTGGCGAGGGCCTCGCTATTTACAAAGTCTTTGGAGAATTTTGTAATCCAACCCAAACCGGCTTCAAAAGGCGAGGTTTTATCGTTGATATCATGGCCGTAAAGACAATACCCCATCTCTAAACGCAGAGTGTCTCTGGCGGCTAAGCCAACAGGTTTAATGCCGTAATCGGCACCTGCTTCTAAAACCTTGTCCCAGACTTGTTTCACCGCTTCATTCTTGCAGTAAATTTCAAACCCACCAGAACCGGTATACCCGGTTGCCGATATAATCACATGATCGATTCCTGCAAAATCGGAAACTTCGAAATTGTAAAATTTGATACCGGCCAGATCTACAGAAGTTAAACTTTGCATGGCGGCTATCGCTTTGGGGCCTTGAATAGCCAAAAGTGAATAGTTTTCTGAAATGTCGCGCATATCAGCACCGAATTCTACATTGTATTTCGAAATATGGTTCCAGTCTTTTTCAATATTTGATGCGTTGACCACCAAGAGGTATTGTTCCTCTTTGATGCGGTAGATGATAAGGTCGTCGACAATACCGCCTTCTTCATTAGGTAAACAACCGTATTGCGCCTTTCCAATGGTTAGTTTTGAAGCATCATTAGAGCTTACTTTTTGTATGAGATCCAAGGCCGACGAACCGCTGATTAAGAATTCTCCCATATGTGAAACATCAAAAACACCTACATGGTTTCTTACAGTTTCGTGTTCCGCATTCACTCCCTCATACGAAACAGGCATATTATAGCCCGCAAAAGAAACCATTTTGGCCCCCAATGCTTCGTGGGTACTTGTTAAGGCTGTATTTTTCATTATATATAAAATTTTAACGAAACAAAGCTATTGAATAATTTTTTTAACACATCTAATTTCTTGAGATATTAGAGGGCATTTTTAAACTATTTTACACTCATAAAAAAATGAATCTCGATTTCGTAGGTCTATTAGTAAACTACCTCGATGCAGGCCTGCCTGCCGGCAAAGGCAGGTTAAACCCACTGGTGGGAATAAATGAGATTATGAAGATTTTAATTCTTACTTCTTTGGTTTTAAATGCCAAGACGTAGTCACCGATTTTTTGTCCGTGGATTTTTATGTATAAAGCATTCTAAATCAGATGCCTGATATCATTGAGGCCCTGATGTGACGACCAATTCAGTTCGATAATTTTGAGCTACTCAAGTTAGCTTGATTATTCTTGATTGCTTAGGATTCTGCGCTATCACAGAGAAAGTTCTTTAGCTCTTGGTATGTTCTTATTTTGATAGATTTCTTCTCCTTACCCATTACTTTTTGAATCTGTGTAGGAATCTCCAATGGTTTTCCGATGGTCGCTTCGACGACATCAAGGAACTTTACAGGATGTGCCGTTTCCAGAAATATACCATAGGTATTCGGGTGTTGAGCCCTATACTTTTTCAATCCTAAATAGCCTACAGCTCCATGTGGATCCATAATATACTTCGATTTCTGATAAACGTTTAGGATAGCTTCCCGTGTTTCGGTATCTGTAAAGGAGTAAGAAGATAGATTCTTCTCTAATTCTTTAAAACTATCATTATATAAATGACGTATACGTATAAAATTACTGGGGTCGCCCACATCCATAGCATTTGATATTGTAGCGGTCGAAGGTTTGGGGTCGTAATTTTGTGTCCTGAGATATTCAGGAACGGTGTTGTTGACATTGGTAGCGGCTACAAAATGATTAACAGGCATACCCAAGCGCTGTGCTACCATTCCTGCACATAGGTTTCCGAAATTTCCGCTGGGAATAGAGAAAATAATTTCCTTTTTCCTTGATTTAGCGTGTTTATAAGCGAACAAAAAATAAAATAATTGCGGTAGCCACCGCGCCACGTTGATTGAATTGGCTGAAGTCAGCTGCATTTTTTGCAATAGTTCTTCGTCTAAAAAGGCGGTTTTCACCATTTTCTGGCAGTCGTCAAAAGTGCCATCGACTTCAAGTGCTATAATGTTCTTACCGAGAGTTGTCAATTGCCGTTCTTGAATATCGCTGACTTTTCCGCTAGGGTAGAGGATAACTACATTTACGCCCTTTACCCCTAAAAAGCCATTGGCCACAGCACCACCTGTATCACCAGAAGTAGCGACGACTACGGTGACTTCAGAATTTTTTCCTTGAGAGAAATACCCTAGGCATTGTGCCATGAATCGCGCTCCGACATCTTTAAATGCCATAGTGGGCCCATGAAAAAGTTCTAGTGTGGCAATGTCCTCCTCAATTTCTACAAGCGGAAAATCAAAATCTAGTATATGGTTTAGAATTTCCTTTAAAACACTATCTGGTATATCGGCGCTTACAAATTGATGAATGGCCTGAAATGCGATCTCCTGATTTGATAATTTCTCTATCTGTTCGAAGAATGAGTTCGGCAAAGGCCTTATTTCCTCCGGAAAATACAATCCGCGATCGGGTGCTATTCCTTTGATAACGGCAGTAGCAAAAGGTATTTTTGGTGCTTGTTTGTTTAAACTGTAAAAATTCATTTAATTTAAGATCTTAATTCCTTGTCGATTAATTTTCGATATATGTACATCGTAATCGACACCTATATTCTTATAAACTTCCTTCATCGATTGCCCAACTTTGTGGGCGATTTTCTCACCTTGGCTAAAGGCGAAAATAGATGGCCCTGAACCTGAAATACCACAACCCAAGGCACCCGCCCTTAGGGCTTCTGATTTTACGGCATCAAAACCGGGGATTAGAATTGATCGTATCGGTTCTACGATATGATCTGTCAGTGAACGCCCTATAAGTGCATAGTCTTCGGTAAAAAGCCCGGCGATCAAGCCGCCAAGATTACCCCATTGCTTGATACCATCTGCTAAGGTGATATTGGTTTTAAGAATTTTTCGTGAATCCGACGTTTTTACTTCAATCTGCGGATGAATCACCGTAGCATACAATTCGGTGGGCGTATGAATAGGAACAATATCCAAGGGATCATAACTTCTCACTAGGGTAAAACCTCCGAATAGGGCAGGGGCCACATTATCGGCATGGGCAACACCGCTGGCCAAACGTTCGCCTTCCATCGCAAATTTCACCAGTTCTAAAGTAGAGAACGGTTTGTTCAATAATTCATTCATAGCCCAAACGGCTCCTGTTGAACTGGCGGCACTACTGCCGATACCACTTCCTGCCTTGATTCTTTTGTAGATTTCGATTTCGAATCCACCGGTATAATCACTCTTGGCCATCAGGGCCAGGCCTGCCACCCCTGCCACGTTTTTCAAGGTTTCAATAGGTAGGTACTGCCCCTCAAGTTTTGTGATGCGAATACCTTTTTTATCGACCTTTCTAATGACCATTTCATCACCTATAGTATCTAAGGCTACCCCTAGGACATCAAATCCGCAGGAGATATTAGCAATTGTAGCCGGACAAAAAATCTTGATCGAATTCATCTTTAAAAATTACCTATTCTAATAATATCGGCAAAAATACCAGAAGCCGTAACGTCTGCGCCCGCACCGGCACCTTTAATAATCAGCGGCTGATTAGGGTAGCGTTCAGTATAAAACAAGACAATATTATCACTGCCTTCCAAATTGTAGAAATCATGCCCTTTAGGGATCTGTTGTAGTCCTACGCTTGCCTTGCCTGCTTCAAACTTGGCTACATATTTTAATCTGCTGTCGCAATCGACCGCTCTCTTATACAATTCTTGAAATGTAGCTTCATGTTTCTTTAGCGAAGCAAAGAAGTCAGTATTATTTGTGGTTTTTAGACTTTCTTCAGGTAAAAATGGTTTGTTGCCTATATCCTCTATTTCTAATTGATTGCCGCTTTCTCGTGCAAGGATCAATATTTTGCGCATTACATCGATGCCACTTAGGTCAATTTTAGGGTCTGGTTCTGTGTATCCCTCTTCTTGAGCCTGTTTAACAACATCATGAAAAGTTGTTGTATCATTGAAGGTATTGAAAATAAAATTCAGGCTTCCTGAAAGCACGGCCTGAATCTTCAACACCTTATCACCTGAAGCAATCAAGTGTTTTAAAGTATCGATAATAGGCAGTCCTGCACCAACGTTTGTTTCGAATAGGAAAGGAGCATTATATTTTGTTGCTAAGTTTTTCAATGCCTTATAGTTCGAATAATTTGAAGAACATGCGATTTTGTTGCAGGTGACCACAGAGATGCTATTACTCAAATAAGAATGATAGGTGTTAGAAACCTCTTCACTGGCCGTATTATCAACAAAAATACTGTTGCGGTAATTGAATTTGTTCACTGTATCGAAGAATTTGGCTTTGTCAGCTTTTTCGCCATTCAAAACTAAGCTTTCCCAATTCTTTAATGAGATTCCGTTTTCATCAAAGAACATAGTACGTGAATTAGAGATACCTATCACTCTTATGTTTAATTTTAAATTCTCTTTGAGATACTCTTTCTGTTGTTGTATTTGGTTCAGAAATTTGGATCCAACATTTCCGACACCCATGACAAAAAGGTTGAGTTGTTTAACGTTTTCTTCGAAAAACTCTTCATGAAGGGCATTTAAAGCCTTTTTTACGTCATCTTTCTTGATTACCGCAGATATATTGCGCTCAGAAGCCCCCTGTGAAATTACCCTGATATTTACATTGTTCTTGCCAAGGGTACTGAACATTTTTCCACTTAGCCCCTGGTGACTTTTCATATTATCGCCAATAAGAGCGATAATCGCCAGATCTTTTTCGGCAATCGCAGCTTTGATTTTTCCCCTTTCGATTTCATGTTCAAAAGCCATATTGACAATTTGTACGGCATAATCTATATCATCGGCTGAAATTCCTATACAGATCGAGTGTTCTGATGAGGCTTGAGTGATAAGTACAACACTTATTTCGGCTTGGGAAAGCACTTCGAAGAAGCGTTTTGAAACCCCTGGAACACCCACCATTCCGGGGCCTTCTAAGGAGAGAAGGGCTATGTTTCCGACATGGCTGATGCCTCGTACGGTCTTGCCCTTATCGTTTTTGCTTTTTGTAATAAGCGTTCCGCTATTTTCTGGCTCAAAAGTGTTTTTGATGCGTATTGAAATGCCTTTAGACAGTACGGGCTGTATGGTTGGCGGATACAGTACTTTTGCTCCAAAATGAGAGAGTTCCATAGCCTCTTCATAGGAGATAAGCGGAATTGCCTTGGCCTGAGTCACTAATTTTGGGTTGGCGGTATACATGCCATTGACATCGGTCCAAATCTCCAAGATTTCAGATTCACAAGCAGCTGCGACAATCGCGGCGGTATAATCAGAGCCTCCTCGCCCCAGGGTGGTAGAGTTTCCATTTTTCGAAGATGCGATGAACCCGGCCATCACAATAATTCGTTGGCTCACCTTGGAAAAGAATTTTTTGCAGCCTATATTCGTAAGCTCGAAATTAACGCTTGTCCGGCCATTTAAATCATTTGTTTTTATAAGCTCTCTACTGTCTACATAACAGACGTCCATTTGTTGCGAGCTGAAAAATTCACTAAGAATATACGAGGAGAACAGCTCGCCGTAACTAACGATCTTGTCAGATAGTTTTGGCGTGATTTCACCGATTAAATAAGCACCTTCCAACAGCGTTTCCAAAGTATTCAGCTCGCTTTTTATTTTGCTCAAAACCTTGCTTTGTCCCTTGATTGGAATAAGTTCTTTTATGACCGTAAGATGTCTTTGTTCAATCTCTTTTAAATTTTCTTTATAGGATTGATCTTGAACAGATGCCAAATGAGATGTTTTTATTAAAAGATCGGTGATGCCGCCAAAAGCCGAGACAACCACAATAATCTGGTCTCCTTTGGTGTTCGCTACAATATTTTTGACTAAGGCTATATTTTTGCCGTTGGCTACAGAGGTGCCACCGAATTTTAAAACTTTCATTATAAAAAGTGATTAACGTGTGTGAATTGCTTAAGAATGATTAAACGCTGAAATGGATGTGTATATGTTTGTTTACCCCACAGGGGTCGTAGTACTCATTGTAATAATGCAAGCATTGGTCAAGAGAGAAATGAGTGATTTTATGTCAAAATTGTTATAATACATGCTTCTAAGAAAGATTCAAAAGTAGTATTTTTAACCTCCTAAACAAATGCTATCTAGTATTTTTACTGAATCATCAACAATTTATAAATTATTGTTATTAAATGAAGCTTTTTAATGCCGAGCAAATATATGCCGCTGATACGTTTACAATAGAGAAACAGGAGATAAGTAGTACTGAACTTATGGAAAGGGCTGCGATTCAGCTTTTTGACTGGATGGATATGCGCATGCAGGGAGCCCCAGTTAAGATTCACTTGTTTTGTGGCATAGGTAATAATGGCGGTGATGGTATTGCATTGGCTAGGCACCTTCAGGAACATGGGTATAATATAGTCGTATATGTAGTAAACTATAGTAAGAAGCGTTCTAAAGACTTTCTGATTAACCTAGAAAGATTGAAAGATCGAAAAATATGGCCTGCTTTTTTAGAAGCGAGCACAGCTTTTCCTGAAATCGGAAAAGATGATATTATTGTTGATGCCATTTTTGGAATTGGACTTAACCGGCCACCGGCGAAGTGGGTAGTTGATTTGATTGAACATCTTCATGAATCGGATGCTTTTACGCTTTCTGTTGATATTCCTTCGGGCCTGTTTACGAATAAGGTGCCATCCAATAAAAAAGCTGTTGTTCAAGCCAATTATGTATTGAGCTTTCAAACGGCCAAGTTGGTATTTTTTCTTCCTGAAACTGGTATTTATAGTAATCAATGGGAGGTTATGGATATTGGCTTGGATCCAGAATTTTTGACTGATACGGAAACCGATTATGAACTTATCGGAAAAAATGAAATACTTCCTTTTTATATTCCAAGGGAGAAATTTTCACATAAAGGTACTTATGGCCATTCTGTAATTATCGGCGGAAGCTATGGAAAAATCGGAGCGGTAATTATGGCTTCTAAGGCCTGTTTACATGCAGGAAGTGGATTGGTGACTTCCTATGTTCCGCAATGCGGATATTTGCCCTTACAAACGGCTTTGCCAGAAATAATGGTCAGTACTGATTCTAATGATAAGAGTATATCTAGTATTGTTATAGATAGTTCTGCAACGGCGGTAGGAATAGGTGTCGGAATGGGAATGGAGAAGATAACGGTACAGGCATTTTCAAAGTTTCTAGACCGTAATAAAGCTCCTCTTATTATTGATGCTGACGCTTTGAACATTCTCGCTAAAAATACGAAAATGCTTAAAAAGCTGCCTCCACAGACGATTTTGACCCCACACCCCAAGGAATTGGAACGATTAGTCGGAAAATGGAAAGATGATTTTGATAAGCTTGAGCGGACGAAGGTATTTTCAAAAAAATATGATTGTATTGTTATAATTAAGGGGGCGCATACATGTACACTATATGATAATAAAGGATATATCAACAGTACTGGCAACCCAGGCATGGCCACTGCCGGTAGTGGAGATGTGCTCACAGGAGTGATTACGGGCCTAATCTCTCAAGGGTATGAACCTTTAAAAGCAGCAATTTTTGGGGTGTATATACATGGTAAAGCGGGTGATATCGCTATGGAGAGCACGGGATACCAAGCTTTGACCGCATCAGGTATTATCGATGCCATCGGCAGCGCATATCTAAGCTTGTTTCATATGCCCGAAGCTTCAGAAACTGAAGATAAAAAAGAGGAATAAGCCCCAGGTGTTATCCTAACTATGAATATTTATTGTTAACCCTTCTTTTGACCCAGGCAAGAGCATTTTCATACTCGATAAAGAATTTCATCGGTTTTTTATAGAATAACTTTTCTATTTTAAAATTGTGCATATCAATTTCTTTGACCGATACAACAGCAATGGCCTTGAGGTTGTCTAACTCACGTAAATAGGTATATATGGTAGGGTCAATGGCATAGGAGTGCTTACGTAGACTGATGTACCCAAAGTTCTTCTCTCTGAAGTGTATTTCGGAAATACCTATTATTTGATACGCTCTCTCGAGGGTTAGTGTAGCTCCTTCTTCGAAAATTGCTACCATATAATTTTCATATACCTGTATAGTTCCGATATCCAATTGATACTCTCTGACGATTATTGTCTTTCTTGGTTGTCCCACTTTCATTTCGTATAGTTATAGTGTCTGAGACGAAAGTAGAGGTAACTCAAGGCATTTTACAAAAAATTAGATTAAAGGTCTATATATCGTTTATACTGCTTATCACTGGCTTTTAACGTGTTTTAATCAAAAAGAATTCCCCTAGGTTCTGGCTCAGGGTTTCCTATGTACCTCTCCTAGGGAGAGCCTGCCTGGGGGCAAAGGCAGGGTCGGAACTTCCTTTTTACAATTCCGGCTGAGGTAAAATACCAAATTTCGGTTTTTGGCCCTAAGGCCAAAATGAAACTGGCGAAATACCTACTATGGCTCTCCTTGGAGATAGTCGGTTTTAAGAAATTTTTTATTTCTTGAAATATTAATTTAGGGCATAAAAAAAGGGAGTCCTGTAAATGAACTCCCTTATGATAAACTTCTTACGTTTTTCTATGTTTTGGAAGATTTCTCAGACTTTTTGATTTTTATGGTGAGTTCTTCTTTCTTCTTGTCAAGATCCATATAAATACTGTCGCCTTCTTCTAGTTTCGAATTAACTATTTCCTCTGCCAGAGCGTCTTCGATATATTTCTGAATGGCTCTTTTTAATGGTCTGGCACCAAATTGTTTGTCAAATCCTTTTTCAGCGATATAATCCTTCGCCCTGTCAGTCAGATGCAGCGTATACCCTATATCTTTGATTCGCGCAAATAATTTGCGTAATTCGATATCGATAATTTTATGAATATCTTCCCTTTCTAATGGGTTGAATACGATGACATCGTCGATTCTGTTCAAAAATTCAGGAGCAAATGCCTTTTTCAATGCACTTTCGATAACTCCTTTCTGGTAGGAGTCTGCCTGTTCTTTTTTTGCCGAAGTGCCAAAGCCGACCCCTTGTCCGAAATCTTTTAATTGTCGTGAACCTATATTGGAGGTCATAATGATTATTGAATTTCGGAAATCTATCTTTCTACCCAGACTATCTGTCAGGAATCCATCGTCTAAAACCTGAAGAAGCATATTAAAAACATCGGGGTGTGCCTTTTCTACCTCGTCTAATAGGATAACGGAATAAGGTTTGCGACGTACCTTTTCGGTCAATTGCCCGCCTTCTTCATAACCTACATATCCTGGAGGAGCCCCTACTAGCCTCGAAATAGCGAATTTTTCCATGTATTCGCTCATATCGATACGAATGAGTGCATCTTCCGAATCGAACAATTCTTGGGCCAAGACCTTGGCCAATTGCGTTTTGCCAATCCCGGTCTGACCTAAGAAAATAAATGAGCCTATGGGTTTGTTCGGGTCTTTAAGTCCGGCTCTATTTCGTTGAATGGCCTTGGCTACCTTGGCCACGGCCTCATCTTGTCCTATGACATTGGCCTTTATAAGATTAGGTAATTCAGCAAGTTTGTTGCTTTCGGTCTGTGCAATCCTGTTTACGGGAATACCGCTCATCATCGATACTACATCTGCAACATTGTCTTCGCTGACAATCTCTTTATGTAACTTACTGTCCTCTTCCCATTTTTCTTGCGCTATAGACAGCTCTTTCTCTAATCTTTTTTCGTCATCTCTTAATTTGGCCGCCTCCTCATATTTTTGTTTTTTGACAACGCTGTTTTTTAACTCCCTAACGTCATCCAATTGTTTTTCGAGTTCTAGAATTTGCTTAGGAACATCCATATTGATTATATGTACACGAGAACCGGCTTCATCTAGGGCATCTATTGCTTTGTCAGGTAAAAATCGATCTGTCATGTATCGGTGGGTCAGTTTCACACAGGCAATGATAGCTTCGTCGGTGTACCTGACATTATGGTGGTCCTCATATTTCTCCTTTATATTTTGGAGAATTTCGATGGTTTCGTCTACCGAGGTAGGTTCTACGATTACTTTTTGAAAACGGCGTTCCAAAGCACCGTCCTTTTCAATATATTGTCGGTATTCGTCAAGGGTAGTCGCCCCGATACATTGAATTTCACCTCTAGCCAAGGCAGGTTTGAGCATGTTAGAAGCATCTAGGCTTCCGGTCGCTCCCCCCGCACCAACGATGGTATGTATCTCGTCGATAAATAAAATAACCTCATCATTCTTTTCAAGCTCGTTCATGACGGCCTTCATGCGTTCCTCGAATTGTCCGCGATATTTTGTTCCTGCGACCAAGGAGGCTAAATCTAAAGTTACCACCCGCTTGTTATAAAGTATGCGTGATACCTTCTTGTCGATAATGCGGAGGGCAAGCCCTTCGGCTATTGCGCTTTTACCGACCCCTGGTTCGCCAATCAATAACGGATTGTTCTTTTTTCTTCTACTGAGTATCTGTGAAACCCTTTCTATCTCCTTTTCTCTTCCTACAACAGGGTCCAAGCGATTTTCTTCGGCCATTTTTGTAAGATCTCTGCCAAAGTTGTCAAGTACTGGGGTTTTAGATTTCTTGTTTCCTTTTTGTACCGAAGTTGCCCCAAAAGTACTTTCCTTGCCTTCGCCGGGATCATCGGAGTCACTAGGAAAAGATTCAGATGTCGGTACATCGATTATATCATCATCACTGGTAATCATAAATTTGAACTGCTCCTTTACGCCATCGTAATCCACCTTTAATTTGTGGAGTAATTTTGTCGTAGGGTCATTCTCATTTCTTAAAATGCAGAGCAATAAATGTGCTGTATTTATCGATGAACTTTGGAAGAGTTTTGCCTCGAGAAAAGTAGTTTTCAATGCACGCTCCGCCTGTCTAGTCAAATGAAGGTTCTTTTTGTCTTTCTGTATACCACTTGGGTTTGGATTCGATGGACTTAGTATTTCGACCTTTCGCCTCAAATGATCCAAATCAACCTCCAGAGCGTCCAAAATACTAATTGCTTTGCCATTGCCGTCACGTAAAAGACCCAGCATCAAATGCTCGGTGCCAATGAAGTCATGGCCAAGTCGTAACGCTTCCTCTTTACTGTACGCAATTACATCTTTTACCCGAGGCGAAAAATTATCATCCATAAACTATCCTTATTCGGTTATAAAATTAGTGAATCTAGGTCAATCTCGTGCAAATACTATACCTATATTCGACAAACTAGTCCTAAATGACGAAAAAAGCGTCGATTTACAAAATAATTAACAACCTAATTATCAACTAAAACAAGGGCTGGAAGTGTTAATAAATAGTTGAATAAAGTATGTGATAGGTGCTTTGAAGGTCGTGATTTTATGTATATTGGCTTGCTTTTAACTAAAATAAATACATAAGATTTTCAAATGGCGGAAGGAGAAAAAGTGATACAAATCAACATCGAGGATGAAATGAAATCTGCTTACATTGACTATTCAATGTCGGTCATTGTGTCACGTGCATTACCCGATGTCAGAGACGGGCTAAAGCCGGTGCACCGAAGAGTTTTATACGGCATGCATGAGTTGGGTGTTCGCTCTGGAAGTGCGCATAAAAAGTCTGCTCGTATTGTTGGTGAGGTCTTGGGTAAGTATCACCCACATGGTGATACTTCAGTGTATGATTCTATGGTGCGTATGGCCCAAGAATGGAGTTTACGTTATATGTTGGTCGATGGTCAGGGTAACTTTGGGTCAGTCGATGGTGACAGCCCTGCAGCGATGCGTTATACCGAGGCACGGATGCGCAAGATCGCAGATGATATGTTAGTGGATATTGATAAAGATACTGTAGACCATCAACTCAATTTTGATGACTCTTTGCAGGAGCCTACGGTGCTTCCGACCAGAGTGCCCAATTTATTGATAAACGGGGCTTCAGGTATTGCCGTGGGGATGGCTACTAATATGCCCCCACATAATCTTTCGGAGGTAGTCGATGGTACCATCGCCTATATTGACAATAATGATATCGAAATAGATGAGCTGATTACACATATTAAGGCTCCCGATTTTCCGACAGGTGGTATTATATACGGTTATGATGGGGTCAAAGAGGCCTTTCACACAGGTAGGGGAAGGGTAGTCGTGAGAGCGAAGGCCACTTTCGAAGAAGTTCAAGGAAGGGAATGTATTATTGTTACTGAAATACCCTATCAGGTCAATAAAGCGGATATGATTAAGAAAACCGCTGATCTGGTCAATGAAAAGAAAATAGAAGGTATTTCAAGTATTCGCGATGAATCAGATAGAAAAGGTATGCGGATTGTGTACATTCTTAAAAGAGATGCCATACCTAATATTGTACTCAATACCTTATATAAGCATACGGCACTGCAATCTTCTTTTAGTGTAAACAATATTGCGCTGGTGAAAGGACGACCACAGTTGCTAAATGTCAAGGAGATGATTCATTATTTTGTGGAACATCGTCATGAAGTTGTGGTACGGCGTACAAAATTCGAGCTTAAAAAGGCGGAAGATAGAGCACATATTCTAGAAGGGCTTATTATCGCCTCGGATAATATTGATGAAGTCATTTCAATTATAAGAGCATCTTCCAATGCCGATGAGGCAAGGGCCAATTTAATCGAACGTTTTAAACTTTCGGAGGTTCAGTCCAAGGCCATTGTAGAAATGCGTTTGCGTCAGCTGACGGGTCTAGAACAAGACAAGTTGCGATTAGAGTATGATGAGATCATTAAGACCATTGTTGATTTGAAAGATATTTTAAGCAATGAAGAGCGTAGAATGCAAATCATTAAGGATGAACTTATGGTCATCAAGGATAAATATGGTGATGAGAGACGTTCTGAAAT
Source organism: Flavobacteriaceae bacterium (assembly GCA_045046905.1). Lineage (GTDB taxonomy): Bacteria > Bacteroidota > Bacteroidia > Flavobacteriales > Flavobacteriaceae > JASFYU01. The sequence goes on from JASFYU010000187.1 coordinate 15,243, forward strand.
TAACTTCGCTGGTGGAGACCTGAGTATTGAGGATATGATACCAGATGAGCAGGTGGTAATAACCATTTCTCATGCGGGTTACATAAAAAGAACGCCACTTACCGAGTATAAGACACAAAATAGGGGAGGGGTAGGTCAAAAAGCTTCTTCGACGCGAAATGAAGATTTCTTGGAGCATCTTTTTGTTGGTACCAACCATCAATATATGTTGTTCTTTACCCAAAAGGGAAAATGTTTTTGGATGCGGGTCTATGAAATTCCAGAGGGTAGTAAAACATCGAAGGGCAGAGCGATTCAAAACCTTATCAATATAGAAAATGATGATAAGGTCAAAGCTTTTATTTGTACCCAGGATTTAAAGAATGAGGAATATGTAAATAGCCATTATGTCATTATGGCGACTAAAAGGGGAACGGTCAAAAAGACCTCTCTAGAGCAATATTCCAGACCGCGCCAAAATGGCATCAATGCTATAGGTATAAAAGATGGTGACGAATTATTGGAAGCCAAGCTTACCACTGGTACAAGTCAAATATTCTTGGGCCTAAAATCAGGAAAAGCCATTCGGTTCGAAGAGAGTAAAACAAGGCCAATGGGAAGAGGTGCCTCAGGGGTTAGAGGTATACGGTTGGCCAATGAAAAAGATGAGGTAATAGGTATGGTGTCGGTTCATGATATGGATGATAATATTCTTGTGGTCTCAGCGAATGGCTATGGAAAACGATCTAGTATAGATGACTACAGAATTACCAATAGGGGAGGAAAAGGAGTCAAGACCATATCTATTACTGAGAAAACGGGAGGACTTGTTGCTATAAAAAATGTAACTAATTCTGATGACCTTATGATTATAAATAGATCAGGAATCGCGATACGAATGAGTATTGAGGATCTTAGAGTCATGGGTAGGGCTACCCAAGGAGTAAAGCTAATCAATATAAAGGGAGATGATTCTATAGCGGCGGTTGCAAAGGTGATGAAAGATGATGATGAAGTTGAAGTTGTCGATGTTCTTGATATAGAGGTAGATACCGAGAACGGCACGGCTATTGATAATGAGGGTACTGAAGAATAAATAATCGTAACACTAATTTATTATAATTTAATCAAAAATGAAAACTAAGATTCTAATACTGGCTGCCCTGTCATTTACAATGATAGGGTTTGCTCAAAAAAATGAAATAAAAGCGGCAGAAAAAGCGCTAAAAACCGGAAGTTCCGAAAAAGCTAAAACTACACTAGAAGGTGTTGCGGGAATGATTTCTGGAGCCGATGATAAACTTAAGGCGCATTATTACTTTGTACGAGGTCGCGCATATGCCGATTTAGCAAAGAAAGGTGATTTTAGTGCTTTTGAGGAGGCAGTTTCTTCCTTTAGAGACGTAATGGAAGTTGAAGAAAAAAGTGGAAAATCGAAATACTCAGGAGATGCAAAGCAGCAACTGACCGCTCTTTCTGGAGATTTGGTAAACTCCGCTATCAAGGATAATGGGGAGCAGAAATTTAAAGAAGCCGCTGAAAAGCTGTACACGAGTTATAAAATCAGCCCAAAAGACACCTCTTATTTGTATTATGCAGCAAGTAGTGCAGTTAATGGTGGTGAGTACGAACAGGCGCTGATGTATTACAATGAATTGCAAGAAGTCGGCTATGATGGAAGCGGTATTACCTATAAGGCTACCAATATAGAATCGGGTGAAGTCGAGGAAATGGACAAGACTCAGCGAGACCTTATGGTGAAGTCTAGTTCATATAAGGATCCGGTCGATGAAAAAATACCATCTAAAAAAGGAGAGATAGTAAAGAACATAGCCTTGATATACACGCAACTCGGGCAAGACGAAAAGGCAGTAGAAGCCTATAAGGCGGCTAGGGAAAACGACCCAAAAGATGTTAACTTGATTCTAAATCAAGCCAATCTTTACTACAAAATGGGCGATAAGGAAAAATTCAAATCTTTGCAGGCCGAAGCAGCTGCACTAGCTCCTGATAATCCGGATCTACATTACAATATGGGGGTGATAAATATGGAGCAAGGCAATATTAAAGAAGCGAGAGTAGCCTTTAACAAAGCTTTGGAAATCAACCCAGGATATACAAATGCCCAATTGAACCTTTCAACAACCTACGTAAACGAGGGGAACGGCCTTATAGATGAAATGAATTCTTTGGGTAATTCAAGGGCTGATATAGCTAGGTATGATGAGCTCAAGGCCCAGAAAGATAGTTTGTTCCTCGATGGCTCAAAGATTTTGGAAGAGTCCTTAAAGTTAAACCCTGATAACCAAGGTATTTTAGAGCAATTGAAGAATATATACGGTGCTATGGGAGACGAGGAAAACTTCTTGCGCATCAAAAAATTATTGGGAGAATAATTTCAGAATAATATAGTATACGTTAAACCTCTTGAGCCTTACGGTGAAGGAGGTTTTTTTTTGTAACTATTTAGGCGAGTGATTTTAAACTTAGTTCGACCTAAGATAAAATTGACTTTGGGTGAGCAGTTACTCTTTTTTATATGATTTTTTTGATTACTCTTAGTTTGTGTGTGTAGTTCCCGATTTTAGTATTGAAAATTCCTGTATGATCCAAACGATCCATTCTCACTTTTCCGTAGGCATGAATGATATAATTGTCCTCCATGATGATGCCTACATGGTCGATTACGCCTTCTTTATTGTCAAAAAAAGCTAAATCACCGGCCTCGCTTTCCTCTATAAAGCTTAAGGCCTCACCTTGAGCCGCCTGCTCAGATGCGAAGCGGAAAAGCTTGTATCCGTTTATTTTGTATACCATCTGCGTAAATCCTGAACAATCGAGACCAAAGGGGCTCTTGCCTCCTGAGAGGTAAGGTGCATTCAGGTACAACATGGCGATTTTTAATAAATTCGATTTCTCTTGTTGTAAGCCTATTGAATGGCCCTCATATGAATTTGGTAAAATACAGCTGTTGCTTATGGTAGAACCAAGAACAATAGGAATCAAGTTGTTTTTTCCTGTATCAACAAAAGAGACGAGATCCGAGGCGTAATTTATACTTTTGCCAAGCTCAATACCTACATAGTCCTCTTTCTCGATAATCGTAATTTGTAGGTTGCTTACCCACCCTTCACAGCCGTCAAAGGCAAGTCGAACCTTGCTCCATGACTTTCTGTTCTCTATTATTTTAAAGTGTTCCCCGTACAATAACTGGGAAATCATTTCTGCGCTATTGTCAGCAATTGATCGAAGAGGAACAATGCTAAGATGGCAAATACCGTATTGCATAGACTTGCGTTGCGAGGGCTAATTAATTTCTTTCCAATATAATTGCTGAAGCGCCACCTCCACCATTGCATATAGCTGCGGCACCAATTTTTGAATTGTTCTGTTCTAAAACATTAAGAAGTGTTACAATAATCCGTGCTCCCGAGCAGCCTAATGGATGCCCTAATGATACCGCTCCTCCATTAACATTTACTTTTTCATCTGATAGGCCTAGCAATTTCATATTTGCAAGCCCCACGACGGCAAAGGCCTCATTGAACTCGAAAAAATCAACTCTTTCAATTGCAATACCCGCCTTGTCCAAGGCCTTTGGTAGTGCTTTTGAAGGCGCGGTGGTGAACCATTTGGGTTCCTGAGCAGCGTCGGCATAGCCTTTTATGGTAGCCAGAGGTTTAAGTCTTAACTCTTTAGCCCTGTCTGCGTTCATCAAAATTAAGGCTGCCGCACCATCATTGATAGTTGATGCATTGGCTGCAGTCACGGTGCCGTCTTTTGAAAAGGCGGGACGTAGGCCAGGGATTTTTTCAAGTTTTACATTTTTGTATTCCTCATCCTGATCGACAATAAGAGGTTCTCCTCTTCGTTGTGGAACTTCGACCGAAACTATTTCATTTTTGAACTTAGCTGCCTCCCACGCTTTGGCGGATCGAGTATAAGACTGTACGGCATATTTATCTTGGTCCTCACGGCTGAATTGGTGGTCAAGGGCGCAGGCATCTGCACAAACCCCCATTGCATTTTGATCGTAAGCGTCTACTAATCCGTCTTTTTGCATTCCGTCGATTAAGGAGGTCGCGCCAAATTTTACACCAGTTCTCATGTGAACATAATGAGGTACAAGGCTCATATTCTCCATTCCGCCGGCAACAGCTATAGATATATCGCCTAGGGCGATTGCCTGAGCGGCCTGCATAACGGCTTTCATTCCTGATGCGCACACCTTGTTTATAGTCGTGCACGGCACGCTATTGGGGATGCCTGCTAAAATACTGGCCTGCCTTGCAGGAGCTTGCCCAGTGCCAGCTTGTAGAACGTTGCCCATAAGAACTTCATCGATTAAGGCGGCGTCGAGACCAATTTTATTCAGGGCCCCTTTTATGGCCACCGAACCGAGCTTGGTCGCTGGTATTGTAGATAGGGATCCCATGAAACTTCCAATAGGTGTCCTTACCGCAGATACTATTACTACATCGTTCATAAAGGAAGTGTCTTTTGTTACTGCGAAATTAATAAATTAATGTACAAAGAAAATGCTAAAGCCTTTAAAAGGCCTTTTTAAGCTTATATTTTTCTATTTTTGAATATAGATACCTTTTAGTATGCGAAATTTCTTGGATAAGCTATTTAAAAACCAATCCCTCATATATAAATACTTTCTCTATATCATATCAATATGTTGTATTGTATTCTTCTTTCCTAAGGGAGGTAAATTCAAGTATGAGTTTCAGAAAGGAAAACCTTGGCAGTATGAAAATTTGTATGCACCCTTCGATTTTTCCATAAAAAAGAGTGGTGCCGAAATTTCAAGAGAGCAGCAAGCCGTTAAAGACAGTCAATTACATTACTATCGCTATGACAATGAGATTGTAGCAAGTATTTATACCGATTTTGCAGATAAGTTCTTATTGAGTTTTGATCAAAATAAGTTTAATGACAATCAGCGAACTACCTTAGAAAAGGCAGGAAGAGATATTTTAGACGAAATTTATAGAAATGGCATTCTCAAAAGTACGGCACAAAATCGTACGCAAAAACCAATTTATTTGGTGAAGAGAAATGAGGCGGAACAGATTAATCCTGACGAACTTTATCGTCTACAGGATGTTCATGGTTTGGTTGAGAACATGCTAAAGGAAAAGAGGCTTAGCAGTTTTGGCAGCAGCTATCAGAATTTATTCTTCGATTTGATAAAACCAAATGTGTTCTACGACCAGAGCATTTCTCAAAAAGCTATAAATGAAGAGCTCTCGAAAATATCAAATACAAGAGGTACCGTTGATGAGGGTAAGCTTATAGTTGTTAGAGGAGAGGTGGTAGAGACAGAGAATCTTAAGGTATTGAACTCCTTAAAAGAAGAATACGAATCTGAACTTTGGACTGCAAATAATTATTATTTTATTCTTTTCGGATATACAGTACTTGTGGCACTGGTATTGGTAATGCTATTTCTTTTTTTAAAGAAATACCGGCGCTATATTTTTGATAACAATACCCGAGTAACTTTTATAGTTTTCAACATTTTGCTAATGGTATTTGTCACCACAATTGTGGTGAAATATGATGAGACCTATGTCTTTGTAGTGCCATTGTGTATTCTTCCCCTTATTCTCAAAACATTTTTTGATGCTCGACTTGGGCTGTTTGTTCATGTACTTACGGTTTTAATTCTTGGTTTCGTGGTGCCCAATAGTTTTGAGTATATTTTTCTGCAGATAATTGCGGGTATTATCACTGTTCTAACGGTATCGGAATTATACAAAAGGGCCAACTTATTTATATCTGTTGGTCAGATTACCTTGATCTATGTGTTGGGTTATTTGGCTTTTCATATTATACATGAAGGTAATTTAAATAATATAGCGTGGTTCACTCTTGGGCTGTTTCTGTTGAACGGTATGATTACCCTTTTCGTACAGCCGTTGATTTATATTTATGAAAAGGCATTCGGTTTAGTCTCAGACGTATCTTTGCTAGAGCTTTCCGATACCAATTCTAAGCTATTAAAAGAGCTTTCGAATAAGGCTCCGGGCACATTTCATCATTCATTACAGGTAGCGAACTTGGCAGAAGCGGCGGCAAATGAGATTGGCGCAAACGCAATGTTGGTACGCGTTGGGGCATTGTATCACGATATTGGGAAAATGGGTAACCCTACCTATTTTACCGAGAACCAAATTACTAATGTTAATCCGCATGATGAATTATTACCAAAGGACAGCGCGAAAATAATCATCGATCATGTAATAGAAGGGATAGAGATTGCGAGAAAAAATAACTTGCCTGATAGAGTAATCGATTTTATAAGAACGCATCACGGTACAACATTGGTGTTTTATTTTTATAAAAAACAGCAAGAACTGGAAACAGAGGTAAATGAAAAAGATTTTAAATACCCAGGTCCGATACCTTTTTCAAAGGAAACGGCCATTTTGATGATGGCAGATTCTGTAGAAGCAGCCTCTAAAAGCCTTAAAAACCCAACTTTTATCATTATTGACCAGTTTGTGGATAAAATCATAGCAGGCCAGATGAGTGCCAATCAATTTCTCAATGCCGATATTACTTTTAAAGAAATAGAGACAATCAAAAAAATATTCAAACAGAAGTTGACCAATATTTATCATTTGAGGATAGAATATCCTGAATAGCAATTATCTAGATGATCCAAGACGTTTCTCTTTGGTGCTAATATAAAAGGAGGTGCTTTATACAGTTGTTTTTGATATAAATAAATCAACAAATACTTGTTTTATAGCACGGGAAAAATGTACATTTGCAACCGCTTAACAATAAAGTTCATTGAAAATAATAGGAGAGGTGCCTGAGTGGCCGAAAGGAACGGTTTGCTAAATCGTCGTACCCCAAAAGGGTACCCAGGGTTCGAATCCCTGTCTCTCCGCTAGAGTTTGCGTGAGACAGATGTTTTGCTAGATAATCGCGCTAAAACGTGGTTATCGCGCCGCGTTTATGACGTGGAGGTCGTCACGCTTGAGGCGTGACCACCACAAGAAATTACTGATAGTATAGATAACCATATCGGGGTGTAGCGTAGCCCGGTTATCGCGCCGCGTTTGGGACGCGGAGGTCGCAGGTTCGAATCCTGCCACCCCGACGAAAAGGTGTTTTGTTATAACAAACAAACTCTTAAATTATTGAAAACCAACAAATTATATATTTGTTGGTTTTTTTTATACCCAATTGATACCCTTTAAGGACACCTATCAAGGTGTCCTATTTTCTTAAGCTTGGATTTATTATATTGCATATAAATACCTGCAATTACCTTTCGTAGTGATTAGGCTTTCGTTTAACGGATTGTTCCATTTAAACGAAAGAGATGAAAACCTCAAAAACATTCGGTGTCCATTTTTGGCTTAAAAAGACAGCCATAAGGGGAAACAACAAAATTCCAATTTATGCACGTGTAACCGTGGATGGACTTCATGCGGACATAAGTCTCAAAAGAGCTACTACGGAAACAGATTGGTGTATTAAATCAGGAAGATTAAATCCTAGGTTAACATCATCGAAAAACACCAATAGCTATTTAGATGATGTGTATGCAAAATTGTTGAATTGCCACAAGCAATTGCATTTTGAAAATGCACTTATTACTGCACAGGCTATCAAACTACGTTATCTAGGTAAGGACAAGACGGTAGAGACCTTAAAGGAATTGATTCAATATCATACAGACAATGAACTGGCCAAATTAGAATCCGGTACGGCGAAGAATTACACAGCTACGGAAAAGTACCTCTGCCGATTTATAAAGGATAGGTTCAAGGTTACCGATATTCAATTGGCCATGTTGGACTATGCCTTCATTGTTGAATTTGACAATTATCTCAGGAAATGTAAACCATTACAGGCCTCACGACCATTGAAAAACAATGGTATTATGAAACATATGGAGCGTTTCCAAAAAATGATGAACATAGCCACTAGATTTGGGTGGATTAAACTTAATCCATTTGGGTTATACAAATTGAAGTTTGACGAATACGATAGTGATTTTTTAGATGCCTCTGAAATTAGAACTTTGGAGCTTCTAGAAATATCAGATCCAGGATTATTATTGGTAAGGGATATTTTTATTTTCTCATGTTATACAGGTCTTAGCTATATTGAAGCAAAACTACTTAAATGTGGTGATATAGTATAGGGGGTGGATGGCAACCCCTTAATCTTGGAAAACCGAAGTCATATAAGCCTCTTTCCCGAGACCTTTTTTAAACACATTGGTGCTGTGCCCATACTTTTTCGCTTTTTTATGCATTAAAAAACCAGTTCCGATATATAAACGGGTATTACCCATTATAAATCCTTTTACTTTTTCTTCAATTACAAAGAACCAAAAGGGTTTTGAGATTTAATTTAGTGAGTTCATGAATTCACTAAATCTAATGTTCCCAAGTTTGATGTTTACATAGGATTAGTATGTCATCAACTTCCCGAGACGACTGTATTTTCTAGGTTTTTTGGACTTTTCTTCCTATACTAAGAGTATATGAAAGACAATATCAATATTAGGAAAGAATTGAAAACTATACGCTACAACCGTGTTAGTTCATTATCACAGAATTTGGATAGACAACAAAAAAACAATGCTGATTACACTTATGTATTTGAAGACACTTGTAGTGGTACAATAACCGAAAACCACGTGGAAAGGAGTCCACTATCAACTTTATTCAGAAGTATAAACGTCCAATAGAGTTATTGGAACAAGGGTATAAAGGATCTCATGTCTGTAAGATTTGTAATCTCAATAAAAACACGGTAACGAAGATCAAGAAATTCATTCAACCTCAACTTCAAGAAATTTGAAAAGGAATAAAATGAAGAAGAAGAAAGCTGATGTCCTTTAAAACGTTCGTTTTGAAGGACAGATAATTTCTGGCATAATAGTGCTAAACCTAACAAATACTACTATAAACATAATCCTATTCATTACGCTATATAACATCGGAATATTTTCAAAACCCTTCTTCGAAAGTGGTATTTTAATTGAAATAAACATACCTAATGATATTACTAATATCAAGACTTAAAGTTACACCACTACAAACGGTGTTTACACAACATATTTATTTAGTCCCGAGGGTATTATGTTAACTTCGTATTTGAAAATTAGACGGTTAGATATTGTATCATATTTTGTCCCTAAAAAACCTGCTTTATTAAAAATCATATATTACATAACGCTTTTTTCGCGGTAAAAGAACTTTGCAAGAGCTCTTATAGGATATTTCTTTTCATTTTGTTTTTTACCGTATTTTCCTCAGCCAATGGACAAACAGGAGTAGGGGCTAACTTCGGAATCGAAGCGGATACACGTTCTGGGGATGTTCTTTCCGGTGTACTTACAGACGATTGGTTTTATAATGGAGTTTCAGGCGCTGGGGTTGTTGATGAGGCCACCGCCATTAGTAATGGCTATGCCGCCCAATTATCAGCAGGAAACAATATTGCCTTCGATCTGAGCCAGAGTATTCCCAACTATGCTTCAAACTCGGGTTACATATGGTATAGTACGAGATATGGCAGAGATTATACCAACCAAGGCTCAAATGACTTGACCACATTTACTTCAGGGAAGAATGGGGGTGACCCAACCATCTCATGGGGCGCGGCCAGTGGTTCTGTTCCTTCAAAAACGGATATCGTAGATACAGGTGTCCATATGCGCAGGGATGGCGTCAGCGTGACCGACGACCTATGGGTAGATATGATGGTTTCGACCTTGTCTTCATCGGGGAATCATTTTATAGATTTTGAACTTTTTGTATCCGAGATCACACTTTCCGGATCAAGCTTTATCAATTCAGGAAGTCAGGAAGGGCATACGGCTTGGACGTTTGACGGTAGCGGTAATGTTACCAATATCGGCGACATGGTCATCGGTTTTGCTTACAGTGGTGGTGGTGTATCCGGATTAGAGATACGGATATGGGTAGATCGTTCCATTTTCAACCCTGGAAGTTCCCCCGGTGGGACTTCGACCTTTATCTGGGGTTCCAATATCGATGGAGGCAGTACTTATGGGTATGGAGAAATAATCGTTCCAGCCGGCGCTTTGTTGAACAACGTAAATGCCCTTTCCACTGCGGCCCCACCTTGGGGCACGACAAATACTTCTGGCTATACCGCTAATTATAACAGTAATTATTTTGCCGAGGTAGGTGTCAATTTTACCCAGTTGGGTTTTGACCCACGAGCCCTATTTGGAAGTGGTGCCGCATGTGACGCTCCATTCAGTGCGATACTTACAAAATCCAGAACATCATCAGCCTTTACTTCGTCTTTGAAGGATTTCGCCGGACCCTATGATTTCTTAGGTAGTGCAGCAGGAACACAAGTGAATACCACCATTGAGGATCCAGGTGATTTTGATTCCTGTGCATCTGGTGAATCTTTAACCCTACAATCGGAATTTGTTTCGACAGCTGCAGAATATACCTGGTACTCCCTGACACCCGGTGTTGTGTTTCCCACAAATGGACTTTCCGAAATTAAAGGGGTAGGTTTGGATAATGTTTTAATCGACACTCCGGGGGATTATCAATTGGGTATCGCCCCATTATTGGGTTGTGACCCAACAACTAAACCAACGGATATTATCAGCATCAATGCAAGTCCCTGCGCAGTTACGGATGCGTACAATACGGTTAAGAATAGGACATTGAACGTTCAGGTAACTGGGGTGTTAGGGAACGATACTGATTTGGAGACGGGTGATGTACTAACGGTCAATACGACTCCCGTGGTCGATGTGACGAACGGAACCTTGACCTTGTCAGCAGATGGAAGTTTCACTTATATTCCAAATCCTGGCTTTACGGGGACCGATTCGTTTACCTATCAGGTCTGCGATGACAGCAACTCGAATTTATGCAATACCGCTGTGGTGACAATTACGGTTTCCAAGGATAAAGATGGCGACGGCGTAGGTGATATCGATGATCTTGACGATGACAATGATGGGATATTGGACACTGTGGAATCCAACGGAATCGACCCAAGTGCAGATGCGGATAGCGATGGGATACCCAATTACCAAGATCCTGACTTTTGTTCGTTGAATGCGTTTTCAATATGTGCCAACTTGGATGCGGATGGTGATGGTATACCCAATCATTTTGACTTGGATTCTGATGGGGATGGCTGTAACGACGTTTTGGAAGCAGGATTTACGGATGATAACAATGATGGGATTTTGGCTGACCTTACCACCACATTGGATGCCAATGGGCAAGTAACGGGCACCAGTAAAGTGGATGGCTATACCGCTCCAGCAGATGCAGATACCAGTGGTACGGCGGATTATCTCGAAGCGGGAGCCCCTCCTTCAGTAACCACCCAACCCATCAATGTCACGGTTTTTGCTGGTTCAGGAACTAATTTTACGGTATCGGCAAATGATACGAACACCTATCAATGGCAAATAAGCAGCAATGGGGGGGCTACTTTTGCGGACCTCACGGATGTAACGCCATATACAGGGGCTACCACATCGACCTTAATACTAAGTTTAGCAGAACTATCCATGAACAATTATCAATACCGTGTAATCGCCTCCAATTCTGCATATTCCTGTGCATCACCGCTTACGTCAGATGCAGCTACACTGTTTGTAAGGGTGCGTACAGTGATTTCCAATAGAAGAATTACCTATCGAATAAAGAAGAATTAAGTAATTGCCACCTCATTGAACGTTTTAATTCCTTTACCATAGTATTAATTTCTTTGCAAAGCAAAGACCTATAAAACGGCTATTTTACAAGACTAATTTTCCAATATATAGAATTTATTGTAGAGTGTCCCAAACATGGTCTTTTTTAGTAGTCTCGATAATTCACCTTTTATGGGACGCAGGAAGGGCATATTAACAACAGTAAAATACAAGATTCTCTCTCTGTCATAATCATTTAACATTCAAACTTTTCATTTGTTTGAATATCACTCAATCTGAAAGAAGATACAGTTACCTACAACTCCAATAATCCATAACCATGCGTTTTGGAACCACTCCATATTGGGAACTGATTGTTCATGGACAATTAGTGTTCTTTATTTTTGTTGTAATAGTAAAATGATGAGATTAAGTATTGAGAAATGCAATGGGGGAGTATTACTCCCCAAAATTAAACATTATTGTAAGTATTTTGAAATATAACCCCATATAATTGAAGTTTTATAGGTAGGTTCGAATCCTGCAACCCCGAC
>JASFYU010000188.1:0-36110 GCA_045046905.1 Flavobacteriaceae bacterium
TAAAAATAAAATTTATTAGTTATTTCTTTTGTACAATTTATTAACAAGTAATGAAACATATAATCAGATTAATGAACATATAATATACATTTATTTTATAAAGTTATCTTTTAATCTGAGTTCGACCTAATATGTGAAATGGAAAATTGAAGGAATATCTGTATATTTAAAAAATATAACATGATACTATTGCCTTTTATTTGTATTTACTTAGGATTTGATTATTTTTTTCTACTTATCTCCTAATTTTATCAAATTAACCCCTTAGTCTTTCTAAAATTAGTCTTCGAATTGAATAAAAAAGTATCTAAACTGTAAATAAAGATTAGGTCGAACTCAGGTTTTTAAGCTGATTTTGTAGTGTAAGCTTATGTATTGTACATTTGTAGTATTAACTATTAATAGTGTGAAAAATGAAAATAGCTATAGGAAATGACCATGCAGGCACTGAGTATAAGCTCGCTATCATTGGTTTTTTAAAATCTTTGAATATAGAAGTAATCAATTATGGTACTGATGGTACCGATAGTGTTGATTATGCTGATTTTGTACACCCTGTGGCTAAAGATATTGAAGAAGGGCGAGTTAAGTATGGTATTATTATCTGTGGTAGTGGTAATGGGGCATCTATGACGGCTAATAAACATCAAAAAATACGCTGCTCTCTATGTTGGAACAAAGAAATTGTGGTACTGGCTAGAGAACATAATAATGCTAATATACTGAGTCTTCCGGCGCGGTTCATCTCTATGCCACAAGCATTGGAAATGGTAAAGGTTTTTATAAATACTGAATTTACTGGTGGGAGACATGAAAGAAGAATAGAAAAAATACCATGTTCTTAAAGTAGGTTTTTTGAACGTGTTAAGAAGAGGTTTTATAACTAAGATATAGTCATTAACCATTTATAAAAAAATGGGGCATTCTCATCACAATCATTCTTATTCTAATGTAAGAGGAAGAAATCTTTTGGTTTCAATCTTTCTAAACATACTTATTACGGTTTCCCAATTTGTGGGAGGATTAATTTCTGGAAGTCTTTCATTACTTTCTGATGCACTTCATAATTTTAGCGATGTCCTTTCTCTGATAGTAACTTATGTAGCAACCATTTTATCTAAGAAAAAGGCTTCTACAAATAAAACTTTTGGATATAAAAGAGCTGAAATCATAGCTGCTTTTGTTAATGCATCATCATTGATTGTAGTGGCCATTATATTGATAAAAGAAGCAATTGAGCGCTTTATGGATCCCCAGGATGTTGAGTCTAATATTGTAATCTGGCTGTCGCTCTTAGGTATTGCTGCGAACGGTTTTAGTGTTTTGTTGCTAAAAAAAGATGCAGATTCTAATATGAATATGAAATCTGCCTATTTACATTTATTTACTGATATGATGGCCTCTGTTGCTGTTTTAATCGGCGGACTATTGATGAAATTTTATCAAATGTATTGGGTAGACCCCACTTTGACCTTAGCTATTGCCATTTATCTGATTTATATGGGGTACGATCTTCTAAAAAGTTCTACTAGAGTATTGATGCTTTTTACTCCAAATACCATTCAAGTACAAGAAATAGTAGCGTCTATTGGTAAAATAGTAGCTATTAAAAATGTACACCATGTACATATTTGGCAATTGAATGAGGATGAGGTGCATTTAGAAGCACATATTGATTTTAATAAGGATATTAAACTCTCTGAATTTGATGCTATTTTAGAAGAAATAGAAAAAATAGTATATAATGAATATGGTATTAACCATATTAACATTCAACCTGAATATGGTAAATGTGATAGCAAACAGGTAATTGTACAGGACTGATGTTTAAAATCACCATAAAAACATTCAAGGAACTTTCTAGTAATGAACTATATGATATAGTACAGTTACGAGCAGAGGTTTTTATAGTGGAACAGAATTGTGTATATCAGGATCTAGACGGAAAGGATACCAAGGCAGTTCATGTTATGGGAATAAAAAATGATAGGTTAGTTGCCTACGCCCGTATTTTTAAACCAAGCGATTATTTTAAGGAGGCGAGTATTGGTAGGGTGGTAGTTAAGGAACCTGAACGTAAATATGGGTATGGTCGCCTTATAATGAAAGCCGCTATTAGAGCAGTAAAAGATTATTTTAACGAAACTGAAATTTATTTATCGGCACAGGCCTATCTTAAATTTTTTTATAATTCTTTTGATTTTCAACAGATAGGAGAGGGGTATCTAGAGGATGGTATTCCGCATATAGGAATGTTAAAAAAGTAAACTAGATTACCTTATATAGTTTACTTCAAGTAGGCATCAAAATTTTAATAAGATGGTAAAACTCATGCTGAGAAAACATAAAATGATAATTTTTTTATGTTTACCTCAGTTTAAAACAGTTCTTATATTTTAATAAGATTTTTAGAACTCAAATTAATATCTTCTAACATAGCATTGGTAAATTTATAATGCCCTTTTGTGGTAATGATTTTAAAGCGGTTAGAATGAATTTTACTCAGGGTCTCTAAAAACAACCACTTTGATTTTAATAAACGTGGATTTTCTGATTTAAGGCTTATTTCGAAGTAATATTTTCTTCCGTTCTTGATGGCTACAATATCAGGAGTAACTTTAAAATCAGTTTCTTTTCTAATATATGATTTTGGGGTTTCATAGCCCTCTATATCCGCTTTTATATCTTCAAAACCAGTAGCGTTCAAATAGCTGATTGACTTCTCTATAAAGTCCTTGTTCTCTAATCTATCTGATTTTAGCATATAAAAATATAACAAAAAAACACGAGAACACCAAACTTATTAATAGTGTGCTATAGTTTTAGACTCGGAGAAATTTCTTTTTTAAAAATGTAATAGTTTATTGTAATGTAGCCCCACCCTCCTATTTTATAGGGGTTTGTATTATTTATTAGCCCCATGGAGGGTTTTTCCTTGAAATAAAAAATCACCTAGGTTCTGCTTTTGGCCTGCCTACTTTCGGTGAAATAGTCAGTATAAATTATTTTTTTAGGTGCTATACTCTTTAAATAGTTGCTCTTGTAAATGAATTCATTTACGTTGGGTATTTTTATATGACCCCGATTTTGAAATCATGTTCTACTCATTTTCTGTATGTTTTGTAATTTTGGTAAAGAGGCAATTCAAGATGAGTTTAACACAAGGAATTACTTTTTATATATTCCACTTTCTAAACTTATTTTACCTTCTCTTAGACCGTCAAGTAAGTTTATAGTTTTGGTCTTGGTAGATTCACCCATTAAAATATTCAATCCAAGTTTTGGACGCCCAGATTTTCCGATGCTTTGCACTAGCTTTTCGAAAAACTTAATTCCATTTTCGGTTTGATCTATAGATTGAATTTTATTAAATTTTAACGTTCTAAGAATATCTTTGATTTCATGAGGAAGCTAATATCTGAGTTCTCGGCCCAAGGCATTGGATATTGAACTTTTTTGTTTCCTTTTTTAAAAACGTCATAGTAAATAAAAGTGCCAGTGTCAGATAATACCCTATTAATTTCAGTATAAAATTTTATTTTATCATTTATGTTCATTTGAACGTGTTGTGTCCAAACCACATCAAAGGTCTTATCTTTAAAAGGCAATTCGAGAGCGTCTCCATAAACAAAGTTTGTTTTACCCGAAAGGCCTACCAATGTAGATAATTTTGTCGCTGTTCTTATAAATTATTCACTTAAATCAATGCCGGTTACATCACAGCCATATGTATCAGCCAACATTCTACAGGGTCCTCCGATTCCACAACCAACATCTAATAACTTTGAATTTTTCAGATTAATACTCGTTGCAAGTTCATGAGATACTTCTGCCCCTCTAACGTGAAATTCATCGACTCCCCTGATATCTTTTCGTTGAACATTGTTCAAATCAATTTTTAACTCACTTAGCCTATTTACGATGTTATCAAATAGGTTTGAGCGGTAATAATGTTTTTCAGTCTGTGTTTGAATTCTTTCATATTTATAATGTCTTTCCGTATATTTTTCTAAGAAATTTTTTATCTGTTTGGTATGGGTACAATCCAAAAGCTGAGCGTAATTCTTATTAAAAGTCTCACTATTTTTTCTAACTTAAGATAAGGTATTAATAATTTAAAAACACGCTTATAGCCTGATGAAGCGATGGCTTTTTTCTATAGAAAACAGTGAGAAATTAGAAAACAATCTCAGGTTTATAGGTAGAACTACCCAAAATTACCCATGGGTAGTTTTCTTGAGCCCTAAAGAGCAAGCTATTTACACCAGATTTTTTAACGGGTCCGTTATTTTTCATCTATGAGCACTATTGAGTGTACTTCATGGCTAAGAATATAGTACACTTACTTGGTCGCCACTTGAATTTCCGATTTGTTTATATGCTTTATCTTAAAAACTACTGAATAGGGGTATTATAGATTTTCAGACAGCTTCTTATTGAAGAATAAGTGGTCGTGTAGATACTATAATCATTATGATTGAATCGGGGCAAGTGGGTTTTGTAATGTTGTTGATAAAGCACTTGGCTTACTCCCTTAACAAAGTCAAATCCTCTGAGGGATCTTCTAAAAGCAGGTCGTCTACGGCACTAAAACTTTGCTCAGGAAGAATGAACCCCACGATTTAAAAAACCCGTTGAGGTTATTTTGGGTAACTTCTGAGGCCTTTAAGATAAAATAAGACATTTTTTCTTCATCAGATAAGAAGTGCATTGCCTCTTCTCTTGCTTTTTTATGCAATTTGATAAAGAATTCGTCTCCATATTTTAACCATAATTGCTGGTATAGTGCCAATCTTTCAAAGGCACCTAACTGTGAATTATCATTGAAGTTTCTATTCTCGATAGGAATATTGAAATAGGTATCTATGTTGGCCCAAATATTATCTTGTTTTAATCTAGAAGGCATCCCGAACATTCTTGCTACTGCCATGGCATAAATATTTGTGGTTACCTCTATGGTTTGATCCCAGGTGAGACTTGATAGTTGATACTGATGGCCAAGCTCATGCCATGGCCCCCAACCTTCACTTTTGAGCTTTTTCACATCAATCAAAAAGTCAATAGCATCAGTAGTATTGTAAAACGTTCTATAGCTCCATGCCGCCATCCAATAATTAGAGTCCTCGCTTTCTACAAAAAATAAGTGTTGTTGTTCGGTAAATGCACGGGGCTAGAGCCATCTAGGCCATCAATGTAATCTTTTTGGTCAAGAATATTATGTATGGTTTTTAAGAGTTCATTCCAATCTTGGTTTTTATATCTTAAAGCAGTCCTCTTACTTATTGCCATATGTGCTCTATCACTACCTAAAATAACATCGGTATACATATAATTTTCTAGCATGGCTAAAAACTCAGGTTGGGTGGTGATGTCATAAATAAAATGAGGTGTTTTTAAACCTCCTGTGAAGGTAATATTACTTTCAAAATCAGGAGAATAGCTTGAATATCGTATATTTATCAACTCATTTTTAGCGCTTTCATTCGTAATCATTTGAGAGCTATTCGACAACGGAAACTCTTGAGGTTCTTGTAACCAGAAATCTTTAGAAAAAGCACCCAACAAAAGCGTTGGTAGTTTAGTGCCTTTTATTAAATAAGCAGAAATTTCTGTTCAATCGATCTTTTTCAAATAAAGAGATGTAGTCCTCTTTGAATAAAATAGTTCTTGAAGTGTTTTCATTTATTTCTTTAGGTTTTGGTTCAGGAGTTGGCGAGGGTATATCATCTGTATTGCTACAGCAAGACAAGAACAATAAGGGTAGAATATTTAAAAAGTTTAAGGTTGTTCATAGTCGTTGTTTAACCCCTCATTGAGGGTTTAATTTCCTGATGATAGCCATCAAAATGATTACTATTTCCCCCTTTTCCATACCTCAAGCGTATTGGATAAAGGTGTTATATTAGACTTTATTTTATAAACATAATTATAAAGTAGAGGTAAAATAGTTATTTTGGTTGGGTCTGAACGCTAAAGCCCTTGGTGTAATCGTCTAATAATAAATGGTCGTGGGCGCAATGAAATCATGCGAGGGGAGAATAGATCATTTATTAAAAAAAGGCGTTGTTACAGACCTATTGGTTGGTTTAAAGTTAAAATACAAACATTGGTTGATTACTAAAAACCGATATAATGTCTTATTTACTCGAAAATAGGTGTATTCCTTGAAATCGATATTAGTTTACAATAACAAATAAACTAAACGGTTGGTCAAAAGATTAAATCAGGCGTTTAGCAATGCCTTTTGAAATTAAAAAATCTAATTTTAAAATCAAATTAATAGGTTTTTCAGTCTTGTGAAGCCTAGAGAAATAAAGATATCCCTCTGATTGATGGCATAGTCTGTCGATTTTCATTTTCCCTTGTTGGTTTCGATGTTTTTTGATATGGCTGTCTAATGTTGTTTGAAAAATAGCTCTACTTTTTAGAAATGAAATCAATTTTTCACGATTTACAAAGGTAATTTTACAAGAGGTATATATACTAGGCTCATCAGCATATATACCCGTTGCCAATGCATAAAATTGAGTTTTTTTTGCGGGGTCGAATAACCATCCCATTTTTAGGCGTCCGTTTTTTTCATAGCTGAGTTCAAAGGCGAAGGTGGGCAAATCTTCGTTTACATAATCTAATTGCGCCTTTTCATCAATAAAAAAGGTTTTTTTTGTTTTTTTGTGGGTAAAGACAAGATCAATACCTTGCATTTGTCTTTTTAAATCATCAATACGCTTAAAATGGTAGTGGCATAAATATTTTTCATAGTACATATCTAACAAAGCAGATAGTTTCCGTTCTTTTTTAAGATCCGAATCAAAAGTGCTTTGGAGTGCCATTTTTCAAGAGTTTATTTGTTGAAATAGTTTCGCTGCAATTTTTTCCACGGCTCCAACCACAAGGGCATTGCCCATAAAAAAAGCTCTTTTGGTATCTGAAATACCTTCCAATTTGGTATGGTTATCAGGAAACATATTCAATCGTTCTAGTTCGACAGGGGTTAAACGTCGAAGCCCTTTTTTGGTTGATACGACATGCTTAAACCGAGACGGACTTTTTCCACCCTCACCCGTAATTATAGTGCGGGAAGCATTATTCAACGCATCAGGAAAAATCATGCTACCCTCGCTATACTTGTATTCAAAACCATTTTTGGCGGTTCTGACCTCTTTTTTCGATCCCTTTAAATATTTCCATTTGTGAAGATCTTCTGAAGGAATATAAAAATCATCGCTTACTTGGCCATTTTGAAGTACATCGGCCAAAACACTGTGCTTACCTTTATAATCAGGAGTGGTTTTGGCGGTATATGCCGTTCCTTCGATAAAAACCCCGGTATTTTGAAAGGGAGATAGTTTTTGTGAAAGATTAAAAGTTTCTGAAATGGACACTAAATCTCTTTCTATTGCAAACTGATTGTTTTTTTCAGAAACGCCTTCTATAGGAAAAGCTCCTGCCATGGTTCCCAATCGCTGCATCCATTCCACTTTATCTGATTGTTTTAAGGCCTTATAAATGGAGGTTGATTTATGGTATCCTAAAAAGAAAATTCTTCTTCGGCGTTGTGGCATGCCATAATCGGCTGCATTGATGACGCGCCATTCTACGGCATAGCCTAATTCGTCTAAACTTTTTAGGATAATGGCGAAATCTCGACCTCGCTGTACCGAGGGTGATTTTAATAGGCGATCTACATTTTCTAGAAACAAATATTTTGGTGGTCTTTTTTTCTCAGAAAGAATACGATGTATAGACCACCATAGCACTCCTTTTTTTCCGATAAGGCCCTTTGAGTTTTGCAAGCTTGTAGCTACCGAATAGTCTTGACACGGAAAGCCACCGACCAGTATATCGCCGTCAGGTATTTTACTGCTCGGCACTTCTGAAATATCGGCATTAGAATGGCCTTTAGATCCAAACCGGGCTTCATATACTTTTGATGCATGCTGCATTTTTGTAGCGGGCTCCCACTGGTTGCTCCATACCACTTCATAATTTCCAGTTTTTTCCAACCCCAGACGAAATCCGCCTACACCAGCAAAAAGTTCCAAGACCTTTAATTTTTTCATATCAAGTAAAATTAAGCAAAAAGTAAAATTAAGCAATCGAGGAGTTCCTCGTTTAAAAGAAGAACTCAAGACGAGTTTAATATGTGTATTTTTACGAAAATTCACTGACAATGAATACCAAAATCATATTGTTTTCTGTTGTTTCGGCACTGCTTTTATCGACAAGTTGTGTCAGAGAGAAAAAGATAGAAAACCCTTTTTTGTCTCACATTTCCAAAGTAAAATCTGAATTTGCAGCTGACAAGCGTGTGGCATTATTTCATGTGGAAGTTATTAAAAATAATAACAAATACATTTTGAAGGGAGAAAGCGACCTGCCCGAAGCTATTTCTGCCTTAAAACAGAAATTACTAGCCGAAAACCTAGACTATATAGATAGTATTCAGCTTTTACCTTCGAAAGATTTAGAAGGAAAAACACAGGCCATAATAAATATTTCAGTCGCTAATTTAAGAAGCGCTCCAAAACATTCAGCAGAATTGGCTACTCAGGCTACCTTGGGCACCCCACTAAAAGTGCTTAAAAAAGAAGGAGAGTGGTATTATATTCAAACGCCTGATAAATACCTTTCGTGGGTCGACGATGGCGGTATCGAACTAATGAATGAGCAGCGGTCGGTTGAATGGAAAAGTGCTGCTAAAATTATTTACTTAAAAACCTATGGGCATGCCTATAATACTAATAAAGGAAAACAAGCCGTCTCAGACTTGGTGGCGGGCTGTGTTTTAGAAGTTACTAATGTGCTAGACAAGTATTATAAGGTCAAATACCCAGATGGTCGACAGGCATTTATTTTAAAAAGCGAGGCCGAAAAGTATAATGAATGGCTTGAAAATCTGGAGCTTTCTACTGAAAACCTGGTCGAAACCTCAAAAACTTTAATGGGCGTACCCTATTTATGGGGCGGCACCTCTACAAAAGGAATGGATTGTAGCGGCTTTACGAAAACCATTTACTTTTTAAACGGAATGGTAATTCCTAGAGACGCATCACAGCAGGTGCACACGGGAAAATCAATAGATTCAGTTCAAAACTTTGAAACCCTTCAAAAAGGCGATTTACTCTTTTTTGGAAGAAAGGCCACTGATTCTACTAGTGAAAAAGTTGTTCATGTAGGTATGTGGATCGGTAATAATGAATTTATTCACGCCTCAAATATGGTTCGTGTCAGTAGTATGGATCCCAATGCCGAGAATTTTGACCAAGGAAATAGAAAGCGGTATTTACGAACCAAACGCATTTTAAAAGAGGAAGGCGAAGATTTGATCAATTTAATGCAAACACCCTTGTTTAAAGATTAATCCCTCATTGAGGGCCTAATCTACCTACCGCAGGCAGGCCTGTCTTGTTCCGATAGCTATCGAAATATAAAATGTTTTTTCGGAAGCATAGCTCGTACCCTTGGGTCGAACTTAGCTTGAAAAACTAATTTGGGTCGCTGCACTTTTCAACGGACATAGAAAACGTCAAAACATTTTCTTTAATTTATTTTTAGTCACCTTCCCCAACACATTTCTTGGCAGTTCTTTTCTGAGAATATAGTTTCTAGGAATTTTATAGGCTGGCAATCTTGTTTTTAGCCATTTTGAAAGAACTTTAAAATCGACTTCCTTTTCGGTAGATACGATACAGGCAGCGATTACTTCGCCCCATTCTTCATCAGCAAGTCCTACTACAGCGCAATCGGCTACATCTTTATATTTTCGCAATACATTCTCTATTTCAAGCGCTGAAATTTTATACCCGCCAGATTTGATAATATCTACACTATCGCGGCCCAATATCTTATATGATCCCTTGTTCAATTCGGCGATATCGCCAGTCTTAAACCAACCATCTTTGGTAAATGCCTTTTGTGTGGCTTCGGGTTTTCGCCAATACTCCTTGAATAAGCTCGCCCCCTTGACCTGTATTTCTCCCGGTTGATTTTCAACAATACATTTGTTATCTGTATCTACCAATCGTATCTCGACCCCGGGGAAGGGTAGCCCTACATGACCAGCCCTGCGTTCGCCACGGTATGCATTTGATAATCCCATACCAATTTCGGTCATACCATAGCGTTCCAATAACCTTTGCCCAGTAATTTCTTGCCATTTTTCAAGCACCGATACTGGTAAGGCGGCAGAACCTGAAACCGTTAATCGAAGTTTTGAGGCCGCTTCGGAAAGTATTTTTTGCTCCTCGCTAGGGGCCTTGTTCCAGAATAAAATCAATTGGTAATATATTGTAGGAACAGCCATAAAAATGGTCAATCGCCCTGATTTTATAATGTGCCATACCTTTTGTGCATCAAATTTGGGCATAAATTCGCAGCAGGCACCACTCCATAGCGCACAGCTCAGAACATTGATGATACCGTGTACATGGTGTAGCGGAAGAAAATTTAGTATATAATCGTCGGCTTGCCACTCCCAAGCGTGGGTTAGGGTGGTTATTTGGGTCTCGATAGTGTTATGGGTGGTAACCACGCCCTTGGGTTTACTAGTAGTGCCACTGGTATATAGAATCATTGCCCTACGTTCTCCTGTGATTTGGGGTAAATCTTTATTATTTTCCTTTAGAACGCTTTCTAGAGCAACTATTGAGATTCCAATCTTTTTTTCCAAGGGCTTAAGAAAGTCGAAATACGCCCCATGGGCAATGACAAGTTTTGTTTGAGAATCTTCTAAAACATATTGAATTGATGGTAGTGGATGTAGTACACAGAGAGGTACCGCAATACCACCCGCAGCACCAATACCCCAAAGTATTGCGGTATATTCAAAGGAGGGAGGTATTAAAAAAGATATTCGCGCCTCATTAAGATCGGCAGCCTTGTTCAGCAAATTAGCGGCAACATTTTTGGAAGCTTTTAAAAGTTGGCTGTATGAAAAAGATGCTCTATCGGCAACTATTGCCGTTCGGTCTCTAAAAATCTCAGCTTGACCCTGAAGTGATATCATAGGTCTCTCTTATTACAAAAAGACCGTTTTTCCTGTGCGGTATGATTCATCGGCCGCCAAAACAATCCGCAAGCTATTCACCGCATCAGAGAGATGGCTGTTCATATCTAGATTATCAACAATGGTTCTAAGAAAATATTCCTGTTCCAAAAGACATAGACCATCATGATCGGGTTCGTCTGAGGTGTCAATAATTTCATCAGGCTTGGTGAAATTTCCGTTCTTGTCGAGAGCGCTATGGTGCAATTTTAGGGCTCCTGTCTTTGAATGACTGTCTACATCGTCAGAATCGCCTTTGGCTTCGTCAATAATCGAAACACAGCCTTTGGGGCCGATTACATCCTTGACAAAAAAGGCCGTTTCGCTCATCATAGGACCCCAGCCAGCCTCATACCATCCAACGGAACCATCTTTAAAACGAACCTGCAATTGACCATAATTATACATTTTGGTATCAATTTCATCAGAAAGCCTCGCCCCGATAGCACTTACGCTTAGCGGTGTCGATTGCGTCATCAGGCACATCACGTCTACATAGTGTACGCCACAGTCCACAATAGGAGACATAGAGTTCATCAGCTGTTTATGGGTGTACCAATGTTCACCCGAACTTTGTTGGTTGAGATTCATGCGCATGACTAAGGGCTTGCCCAATGTACGTGAGATTTCCACGAATTTTGTCCAAGCGGGGTGTACGCGTAAAATATAGCCGACGACCATTTTTCTGCCTTTTTCATGGGCTAGATCGACTAGACTTTGTGCTTCCTCGACGGTCAGGGCCAAGGGTTTTTCTACAAATATATGGGCCTTGGCATGTAATGCGGCCCTGATATACGTAGCGTGCGTGTCAGGATAGGTGTTTATAGAAACGGCGTCGGGCTTTGTAGTTGCCAAGGCCTTTTCAAAATTATCGAAAGTAGGATAACCGCCTAATTCTTGAGATATTTTTTCGCGACTCTCAGGTTTTCGACTCACAAGGCCAACAATTTCAAAACCATCCAATTGATGATAGGCGCGGGCATGAGAGGTACCCATATTTCCGCAGCCGACTACTAAAATCTTTATTTTGCTCATTTTTTATTTTTAAATTATTCCCACCAATGGGTTTAACCTGCCTACCGCAGGCAGGCTTGCATCGAAATGTTAACGTTTATTCCAGTGCAAAGGCCAGAATCTGATTCCCTTTTTTTGTGCCCAATTTTTCTCCCCCACAGGCGATGGCGATATATTGTTTTCCATTTAGCTCATACATGGCCGGTGTAGCAAAAGCTGGGGCGGGCAATTTATATTCCCATAAGACTTTGCCCGTTCTTTTGTCGAAGGCCCTGAAGAAGCCGTCACGGGAGGCACCAATAAATAACAGGCCATTTTTTGTAACTACGGCGCCTCCGTAATTTTCGGTGCCGGTTCCTGTAATCCCTTTTTCAAGTAATTCAGGGGTTTCACCAAAGGGGATAGACCAAATATACTCCCCTGAATTTAAATCGATGGCGTGCATAGTACCCCAAGGCGGGGAAATTGCCGGAAGCCCATCGCTATCCAAAAATTTAGTATATCCAAGGTGTTCATAGGGAATGCCATCTTCCTGAATTTTTTTTGTGGTCTCCACAGTATTATGTTGTATTTCTTGATCGAATAAGAACCGTAGAAGGGCCTCCATTTCTCTTGTGGTAATCTGGGGAAAGCCTGTCATCATACCCTTTCCTTGAGAGATTATATTGGTGACTTCATTTTTTTTCTTATGTCGCTTTAGGTCGACCAATGATGGATACCCACTGGCTTTGGCGCCTTTCCTATCTGCTTGATGGCAGCTAAGACAGTAGGTATTATACACACCTTGGCCCAATGACAGGCCTGCATAATCGTTTTTTGCCACCCCCATTTGTAACAGCCATGCCATTTCATTTGAGTTTACATAGAGAATACCTTTATCGGGATCAGCTGATGCTCCGCCCCATTCGGCGGCACCATCATAGCCCGGCAAAAGCAAAACGGGGTCTAGACTAGGAGGGGCATACATACGCTTGTCAAAAGTTTTGAATATTTCTAAGAGCGAGTCTCTATTTTTCGCATAGGGGCTGATATCATTCTGGGTCAGTTCGCTAGATTGTCGGGCAAAGGGTTTTGGTTTTAAGGGTAAAGGTTGAGTAGGCCATGCCTGCTCACCTGCCAGGCTCGAGGGTGGCACCGCAACTTCTTCGATATCGAACAAGGGCTCGCCCGTTTTTCGGTCGAACACAAAAACATATCCTTGTTTGGTGACTTGGGCGACCGCAGCTATTTTTTTGCCTTTTCGCTCCACCATTAAAAGATTAGGTGGTGCAGGTGGATCACGGTCCCAAATATCATGATGGGTAAACTGAAAGTGCCAAAGACGTTTGCCGGTATTGACATCGAGGGCCAATAGGCAGTTGGCGTATAGATTGCTTCCCAGACGCTTACCTCCATAAAAATCAGGAGCTGCTGAACCTGTGGGTACGTATAGCACACCTTCTTCCTCATCCAAGGCCATGCCGGCCCAGTTGTTCGCGGCCCCGACCATTGTGTTTTTATAGGCTGTTGAGTCTTTCCAGGTCTCATAACCATCTTCTCCAGGATACGGAATAGTATGAAAGACCCATTCTACCTCTCCGCTTATCACATTGAAGGCCATTACATTTCCAGGAGCTGCACCAGCACCTTCCGATAGTCGTAAAGGCATAATGATGAGGTTTTTATAAACCGTTCCGGGAGTACTGGAAGTAACAAATTTTTGCTGTGCCGATTTAGGCATGCCCGAACGCATATCTACTTTTCCGTTATCGCCAAAAGAGGGTATTGGTTTTCCCGTTAAGGCATTTAAAGCGAATAGATTGGAACCTCGGGTGCAGAAAATTCGTTTATCACTGCCGTTTTCCCAATATGAAACGCCCCTGCTAGCGGAATGCGAAACCTTGACTGAATCACCAAATTGCCAAATCTCTGCTCCAGTAGCGGCGTGCAGCGCAACTACGCGAAGGGCCGCCGTGACCCCGTACAAAATGCTATCGACAATAATGGGGCTCATTTGCATTTGACCATAGTCAGCGGCTTTATAAGACCAAGCGACTTTTAAACCAGAAACGTTTTCTGGAGTTATCTGCGATAGTGTAGTGTAATGGCTACGGCCAGGATCGCCCAAATAGGAAGACCATGTGTTATATTTTTTTTTGGAGGTATTTTCTTTTTTTTGTGATTCACAGCCCAAAACTAAAATTGCAAATAGCAGCGGGAAGAGTACAGATTGAAAAAGATGTTTATATGCCATTGAAGATAAATTAGCCTTTCTAAAAATAAGGAAAATAAAGAGTCACTCATTAAAATAAGTTTTTAAAATTCTATGTACCGAACTATAATACGAGCTTCCGAACAAATTGAGATGTACTAATAAATAGTATAGTTGATAAATATTCATCAGCGCGGTATCATCGATACCTTGCGGAAAGTGCTCTGCGTAGGCATCGTAGAAAGTTGAGTTAAAACCCCCAAAAAGACGGGTCATGGCGATATCTACTTCATGATGTCCGAAATAAATGGCTGGGTCTATCAAATACGGACTTCCATTTTTGGAAATCAGATAATTGCCCCTCCACAGATCACCATGTAGCAACGAAGGTTTTACTTCGGGAAAAATAGTACTACACCTTTTTAACATTTTTTGCAGTGATGGAATTTCAGCTGGGTCGAGCATTTGCCTGGCACGAGAAATTTCTAATTGGGGCAACAATCGCTCCTGTACATAAAAAGTAGACCAATTGAGTTGTTCGGTATTGGACTGTGGCAGACTTCCGATAAAATTATCTGTCTGCCCTCCAAAATTATCAGCCGCCGAATGTTGGTGTAGGGCGGCCAAGTGGTGTCCTAAAAGATCCATATCGTCAAAGGATGCCTTTTAGGGTTCAATATATTCCAGTAACAAAAAACCACCTTTTTTCAGGGCTTCACAGAGTAAAACTTTTGGTGTAGCAATAGTTTTTGTTCGCGATATGGCTTCTAAGCCATTTTTTTCGGCCAAAAACATGGCATATGCCTGTTTACCGAGGTTTTTTTTGCAAAAAAAACGCTCCGTTGTGGTTTCAAGAAGATAGGCTTGAGAGATGTCGCCGCCAGATACAGGCGTGACTTTTAGAATAGAAATTCTTAAAAGAGATTCGATATGTTCTTTGATGTGATTATCCATATTGACTAAAGGTCATATATATCATGAATTTCAAAATTAATTTTTGACTGTTTGTTTCCTAAATTCAATATGGGCGATATGAGGAGGGTAAAGTAAAATGTATTGATAAAGTCTGAATGAGATAATGAGTACATTGAAGATGTTCTTTTGACTATGATCTGGGTTCGACCTAAAATTTGTTACCGTTTTGATGATTTTTATCATGATTTTTCGCGTTTTGGAACTCTAAATTTAACATTGAATTTAAAACTTGTAATTATGAAAAGAAGAACACCAATTTCAACAATAATGACCAGTGATGTCATTACCTTACAAAATAATGACAATTTAGAAACTGCTGAGCGCCTTTTTAAAAAATACAATATAAGGCATGTACCTGTTGTTAGCGGCGACAAAATCATAGGAATGCTAAGTTATACAGATTTGCTTCGTATTAGTTTTGTTGATGCAATAGACGATGATGAGGAAACTGTAGAAAGTATAGTATACAATATGTTTACCATAGAACAGGTAATGACCAAAAATTTGACTGAAGTGTCCTCATCGATCACCATAAAGGAAGTGGCCGAGATTTTGTCAGAAAATGAGTTTCATGCAATTCCTGTGGTAGATGATGACAAATTGGTCGGTATTGTTACAACAACCGATATGATAAAGTATTTATTGAGTCAGTTTTAATCGCAGGGCGATGGTCTAAAAGGGTCGAACCAATTTATCTATAAACGAAGTCATTCATACGCATTCATGCTTCGGTTTCATTTTACACAGGCGTTTAGTAGTATCACTTTACTCCTTATTTCTGTAGCCCTACCTACGGCAAGTAGGTAGGGCTATGCAAATAAAAGGCAATCTTATCATGTAAACTTTTTGAAATATCTAGATATTCCTTCAAATTTTCCATTTCAAATCTTAGCTTTTATTTGTATTTTGTAGATTAAATCTTAGGTCGAACTCAGGTTAGCAGTAAAATTAGGGTATGAAACCCACTGGTGGGAATAAAAGAATATATAGATTATTAAGGATACATTGTTATGAGCTTTTTTTTCTTCACAATACGGCTAATTACGATTTCCGATAAATTCCAGTCATAGCCATCAAAATTAGTTGTGTTCACAAATTGAACGACAATAGTGTCGATGTCTTTATGGTATTCTGCAAGACTCTGATAGCCGGGAAGCAAGCCTCCATGTTCGTAGACGTAAATATGAGGAATAGATTTCTTGTCCCCCCTCATCAAACAATGAACTTTCGTTTAATGTCCTCAGGAATATACCTACATCTTCTGCTGTCGCTATCATTGAGCCATAATCATTCGTCTTGATGTCTTCCTCAAAGTCAACGTAATAGCCGCTCATAACATCGTTTATATTTACTTCACTAAGCGAACTAAATGTATTGTTCAGCCCATGTGGCATCAAAATTTCTTCCTTAATATATTGGTGACAGCTATAACCCACCACTTTATCAATGAGTCTAGAAAGCAACAAATAATTGGTATTACAATATTCATAGTCTGCGTCTGGTTCGAAGTTTGCAGGCAAATCAAGTGCGTATTCAAGTACATCTTTAGTGCTTTCTTGTGGATTATCCCAATAACCAGAATGGTCGGTAAAAATTGGAATACCACTCCGGTGTTGCACCATTAATCTTAATGTGATTTTTTCTGCATTTTCAATTCTTCCCACAAGTTCAGGAAAGTAATCAGCAAGCGTTTTATCTAAAGACAAACGTTTGTCATTGACTAATTTGGTGATCGCAACAGCGACATATAATTTGCTGATACTGCCTATCTTGAATAAGGATTTCGGGTCGGCAGGTATTTTATTTTTTCGATCTTTAAAGCCCGCTGTATAAAATGCAGGGGGTTTGCCAGCTTGGTCCACATAAACAATCATGCCATCAAACCCATGACCAATGGCTTCATTTACTTGTTCTTGAACCGTATCTGGTAGGGGTAAAATCCAAGCCTTTACCAAAATCCATGGTACGAACCACAAAGAAGATATGCTCGCAATAATAAATACTATTCTGAGATTTTTTTCTTTATCATACTATCACCTAATTCAGGCTATTACATTTTGTTTAATTGTCCATAGCTTATTCAATTCCAAATAAGATAACGGTTTTAGCCTTAATGATCTCTGAATAAACCGATACTTATGTATTTGAATTATGGGGAAGAATAAGTATGATAATAATTTTAAAATATTCAAGAAACAAAAAAAATTTAATATACTACAAATCAACTACTTATATATAAGTCGCTTCTTTTCTCAATTAAAGCAAATGTTAAATATTATATAATACAGTACTATTTTATACATAGTACTGTAACAAAATGAAAACTCTCTCGTCTATTGGTTGTAAGTAAATTAGAAACAACGAATAATAACAATATTAAAAACTAGAAATTATGAAAACATCAAGCAACAGAACAACGACCGAATCAAAAACAGGACAGTACTTTTCATTATTTAGTACTAGCAAAAGAGCGCAATGGGCACAGTACAGAAATTTTAACCGCTAAAATTAGGTTTGGAAAAGACATATTACGCTTTAGTCCATAAAAACGACAACTCAGTAATAACTATTTCCTATACAAAGTAAATCGAAACATCTTTGTACCATCATAAATTAATAACAACATTAAAATATAAAATCATGAAAGCATCATTCACAAGAACAGCAACCGAATCGAAAACAGGACAGTACTTTTCATCATTTCGCACTAGCAAAAGAGCGCAATGGGCACAGTACAGAAATTTCAACCGTTAATTACAATCAAAAAACAACAGTCAACACCATAAAAAATAAAACAGCATGAAAGCATCATTCACAAGAACAGCAACCGAATCAAAAACAGGACAGTACTTTTCATCATTTGGCACTAGCAAAAGAGCACAATGGGCACAGTACAGAAATTTCAACCGCTAATTACAATCAAAAAAACAACAGTCAACACCATAAAAAATAAAACAACATGAAAGCATCAATCACAAGAACAGCAACCGAATCAAAAACGGGACAGTATTTTTCATCATTTCGCACTAGCAAAAGAGCGCAATGGGCGCAATACAGAAATTTTAACCGCTAATCACGGTTTAACAACACAAGACTAGTAAACAACCTTGTCATGAAACCATTCATCAATCAATTGCCAACGGAATTTAAAAGGTTCGCTTTCTTTTCAACTTTAAAAGACAGTAAGAAGATTCGTTGGTCTGCATCAAGACAATACCTTTAACAGTCATTCTGCTTCATACAGTATTAGATAAAAGGGATAGACCTTCATCAAAGTCTACCCCTTCTTTTTTTTTAATACTTTTAGGCTTACTCTTGTAAATTATTTCTACGTTAAAGGTTATGGAAGTGCAGCAGCTACATAAAGCGATTGATAAATACAGCAGCAATATGGCCCAAAAATCACGTGCTTCATTTGCCGCTTTATGTATTGAAAAGACTTTTGCAAAGGGGAATATATTGCTGAAACCCCGTAAGCCAGACCAATCGGAATATATTTTATTAAGTGGAATAGTGCGTACTTTTTTATTGAATGCCGAAGGCGAAGAAATAACACTTTCCTTTTTCGAGGAAAATACAATTCTGTCTCCCTACGTAACGAGAACCGAAAATGGAAAATCGTTACTATACTTCGAGGTATTGACCGACTGTACCATTGCCCAAATCGATGCCAAAGCATTTGAATCATTGATGATTGAAAATTTAGAAATACGAG
This sequence comes from Flavobacteriaceae bacterium, assembly GCA_045046905.1. Taxonomy (GTDB): domain Bacteria; phylum Bacteroidota; class Bacteroidia; order Flavobacteriales; family Flavobacteriaceae; genus JASFYU01. The sequence goes on from JASFYU010000188.1 coordinate 18,943, forward strand.
ATTTCGGAAATACCGTATTGCGACAAGAACTATTGAACAAGGTTCACAAAGAAATCAGAATGGCCTCTTGGCCGGCCAAAGAACGGTTAGAGCAGTTCCGAAAAGATTTTTCAATGTTAGAGAACCGCATTCCCCATCCTATGATTGCCTCCTATTTGGGTATTACCAATGTTTCTCTCAGCAGACTGCGAAAACAATTCTAAAATGCTTTTTATCAATTGTTAATGCAGAACTAAATTTGCTGTTATTCCTTTGTATAAAAAATCAAGGGAATGAAAACTGTTCAAAATATCATACGACGAAATATTCAAGGTAAAAAGGTATTGCTCCTATTCTTGTTGACCAATATCGTTTATGTTGCCATGCTGTTAGTAACCATTCCTGGAGTCATGGACTTTGCCAACGGAATGAATTTGCTAGATATGATGCCGATCGGATATGATCTAGAATATGTCGATTCACTATTCCACGCCCTTGGGGCAGAAGGTCGAAATGCGTATTTATACAGCCAAATTCCGTTAGATATGGTATATCCCTTTTTATTCGGAATAAGTTATTGTTTAGTGCTGGCCTATTTTCTGAACAAACTCAACAAGCTGAAATCTCCCTTAGGGTATTTATGTCTGTTACCATTAATAGCGGGTATATTTGATTATTTTGAGAACTTTGGAATACTGGCCTTACTGAGCAATTATCCTGAAATATCGAATAGTAGCGTAACAATAACAAGTAGTTTCACTCTTCTTAAGAGTATAAGCACCACACTATATTTTATGATTTTAATAGGATTCCTCGTGCTGCTTTTAATTAAGACTTCGAGAAAATAAAAAAGTTTTGCGTCATATTTGTTGCAATGGTTTATACAGAATACTGCCTTTAATACAAAAACTGATCTACCCCTCTAGTCTGCGAATTATCGTATTTTTAGCATTGCCAACTTATGACAACATCTAAAAAACGCCGTATCGCCGCTATCATGTTTACCGACATCGTTGGTTATACCGCTTTGATGCAAAAAGATGAAACTGCTGCAATAGCCATGAGAGCACGCCACCGCTCAACTTTCAAAAAAAATCATGATGTATATGCTGGTGAAATAGTTCAGTATTACGGAGACGGAACCCTTAGTGCGTTTTCGAGCGCAGTAGAGGCCATAACCTGTGCAATTTCGATACAACAGACCTTACAAAAAGAAAAACCGGTACCTATACGTATCGGACTACATTTGGGAGACATCGTTTTTGATGGAACAGAGGTGTATGGCGACGGCGTAAATATGGCCTCACGAATCGAGTCTTTGGGCGTTGCAGGTTCAATTCTTATATCGGGTAAACTGAATGATGAACTAAAAAATCAACCACAGCTTGTTACGAAGTCCCTCGGCTATTTTGAACTAAAAAATGTCGCAAAATCCGTTGAGGTTTTTGCCGTTGACGATGAAGGCATAAAAGTGCCCAAGCGGTCAGAACTTAAAGGTGTTTCAAGAAAAGAAACCAAAACCATTGCAGTACTACCATTCGTCAATATGAGTTCTGATATCGAAAACGAATACTTTTCAGACGGAATGACCGAGGAAATAATCAATGCCCTAGCTAAGATTAAAGGTCTGAAAGTAACCTCTCGAACCTCTTCTTTCTATTTTAAAAATAAGAATATCCCGATTTCAAGTATTGGGGAAGCATTAAATGTTTCCACTATTTTAGAGGGGAGCATCCGCTTGTCGGGGAATAAAATGAGAATTACGGCACAGTTAATTGATGTAGTCGATGATTTTCATTTTTGGTCAAAAACCTTTGACCGCTCCATGGCTGACATTTTTGCTGTTCAAGATGAAGTCAGCTTATTGATTGCAGACCAATTGCGAGAACATATTGGCCATTTTGATATGGAGGACCAATTAATAGACCCCCCTGATGTAGCTGTTGATGTTTATAAGAAGTACCTAAAAGGCAGGTATCATCTGATGAAATTAACGCTGGCAGAGACCAAAAGAGCCATCTCAATTTTTCGAGAAATCATCGAAGAGGAACCAGACTTTCCCTTGCCCTATCTCGATATCAACCAAGGCTATGCATTTTTGGGTACAATGGGCTTATTGCCTGCCGGTGAAGCTTTTGAGAAGGCCAAACCTTTTTTAGACAAAGCCCTTAAACTTGATGAAAACTTAGCAGAATCGCAACTCAACCTTGCTTGGATCAGCTGCTGGCAAAATTGGAATCTGAAAAAGACATATCAACATCTAAACAATGCCTTGGAAATTCGCCCCTCCGATGTGATTTACTTGACTTTTTCAAATACACTTACACTTGAAGGTAAACTAAAGGCCGCCCTAAATTATATTGACAAAGCACTTGAAATAGATCCTTTCTCTGCAATGAACATTCATTATAAAGGATTTCTATTTTACCTGATGGAAAAGTATGAAAAAGCTATTCCTTTCTTTGAAAAAGCCTTAGAATTAAAACCCAATCTGCCTTTTCCTCCGCTCTATGTCGGAAGCATATTCGTATTGGAAGGTCGTGCCAGGGAAGGTTTAGCATACTTTCAGAATCTTCCGCCACTTGGAGCCGGCGATTTAACAAAATTAGGAGGCGCTACGATGGCCCATATAGCACTATGCGATTCGGTCAAAGCGGAAGAAGGCATAACAAAACTACAAGCGGCCTTACAAACCGATTCTATGGGAAGCGCACTATTCTTTTTAATACTTTGTTATACGATGAAGGGCAAGCACCAAGAGGCCATCGAATTAATAGAGAAAGGAATGGAATACAGACTGCCAAGAATGCTGATGCTTTACACAGAACCTATATTAAAACCGATACGTTCAAATTCTCGTTTTAAAGCCTTGATGAAAGATGCATTAGGAGACGGAACAGCCTTCAAAACGCCCAAAAGAAAATATAAAAAACCGTTACTCGATAAAAAAGAGTTAAAGCAATATTATGACCGATTAGAGCATTTAATGTCAGCTGAAGAACCTTACCTTAACCTTGATTTAACGCTACGTGACATGGCCAAAATGCTTGAAATGCCACCCAATCATTTGTCGCAATTGCTCAACGAAGGCTTTGACAAGAACTTTTCTGAATTCGTAAACTCATATCGTTTGGCAACCTTCAAATCGAAAGCAGGCGACCCATCACAACGCCACTTGACCATTCTGGCATTGGCCTACGACAGTGGCTTTAATTCCAAAACCGTTTTTAATACCTACTTCAAAAAAACCATGGGCATTACCCCAAGAGCCTATTGGAAAGAAGCAATCGCAAATTAGTTCCGATTTTCAAATCTGAACGACTAGCTTTCATTCTACGCCTACTTTTGGGGTATGAATAATACAACAATGAAAGCAATTATAAGTACAAAATATGGCTCGCCTGATGTGCTACAATTAAGAGATATCGAAAAACCCGTTCCAAAAGACAATGAAGTCCTGATAAAGATACATACGGCATCTATTACAACAGCCGAGACCATGATGCGAACCGGGTATCCACTTATCGGTAGACTATTTATGGGTCTTACAAAGCCCAAGAATGCTATTTCAGGTACTGGTTTTGCAGGTAAGATCGAGGCCATCGGAAAAGATGTGAAATTATTTAAAATAGGAAATCAGGTTTTTGGAGAATCAATTACCCATTTTGGTACCTATGCCGAGTATATCTGTATTCAAGAAGAGGGAATAATTACCTTAAAACCTGAAAATATACCGTATGAAGAAGTTGCCGTTGTTGGCGACGGACATATAACATCATTACATTTTCTTAAGAACTTGGCAAAAATTAAACCTGGACAGCATATTTTAATCAATGGTGCCTCTGGAAGTTTAGGAACAGCAGCCGTTCAGCTTGCCAAACATTTTGGGGCTGAAATTACAGCGGTTTGCAGTACGCGGAACATCGCTTTGGTAAAATCTCTCGGAGCCGATAACGCTATTGACTACACCCAAGAGGATTTTACAAAAAACGGCAAGACCTATGATGTTATTTATGATACGATAGGCAATAGTTCTTTTTCAAATTGTAAAAATTCATTGACCAAAAAAGGAGCTTATATTTCGCCTGTTCTCAGTCTAGCACTTCTTTTTCAAATGTTGAAAACTTCTATTTACGGAAGCAAAAAAGCGCTGTTTTCGGCTACGGGAATGCTTCCTGCTCCACGAATTCAAGCTTTTCTACAAGAAATAAAGGAACTTATGGAGACTGGGCAACTGAAGTCAGTAATCGACAAACGGTATTCATTAGAGCAAATCGCCGAGGCGCACTTCTATATTGAAACAGGTCATAAAACGGGCAATGTTGTATTACGTATGTGAAGTACCACTATAACGCTCATTTCAACATAAAATAGGAGAAGCAATTGTCTGAAATTTTGTGTGCAAGGCGATAAAATCAGAGCAAACCTGCCTGACGGCAAAGGCAGGCCCCGAGGTAGTTTTCTTGTATTCTGTAGATTAAATCCTAGGTCGAACTCAGGTTATTCGTGATTTACGACAAGAAAAATAATCCCTTTTCTTGGCATACATTTTTGAACTATTTAGAATTGTGAATTGTGAATTGTGAAAATATATGATTTGTCATTACTTGAAACAACTAAGAAGCTGTCTTTATTTAATGGTATGATTTTTCGGGCATTTAATTTTTTTGGTAAAGGCAGATAGTTGAACGATCCAAATTTTCCGTTATTCGAAAAAGATAAAACACCTCCTGAATTACCATCACTTTGACCTAATTCGGTGGTGTAATCAAGAAAATTACCGACAAAGATAATCTGAGTATTTCCTCCACTTTGTTCTATATGAATATCTTCAATGCTGCTCATTTGTGCTTCTTTTGGAAAAGGTACTTCCTTAAAATTGGTGCCAAATTTAAGATACACCATCGAACGGAGTTCAGATACTTTTTTAACCTCCAAGATATCTCCTTCTGCCTTTTCTGTGAGGTCTTCAATGCTCTTAATTTTTGAAAATGCACTATAACTTAAAAAGTTCTTCTTTAATGAAGGCAATTGATCTACCAATTTATCTTTGGATGCAAAAGGAACATAGTTTCCAAAGAAGTCGTAAAAAATAATGGGATCCAATTGTCCATTGTCATCAAAATCATCAAGAAACAGTTTTATGGGGCGTTCTTTAGAAGCTTTTAGCTTAAAATTTAAACCTGCGTTGCCCGCAATAATATCTTTTTGCCCATTTCCATCTAAATCACAAACCAAAACGGTATTCCACATTCCGTGACTGTTTTCTAGGCCATATTTTTTAGTTTCGTTTACAAAGCTCGAATCACCTTGATTAATCAAGATGGTGATAGGCATCCAATCGCCGACCATTATTAGATCTAGCAGCTTGTCATTGTTAATATCTACCCATTTACTATCGGTAACCATGCCAAATCTTGTTTTTTGAACAATACTAAATTCGCCTTTACCGTTATTTTTTAAAATATAGCTATAGGGTGATAAGCCATATCCTCCAGGAATAGACCGGTTTCCAATAAATAGGTCGTCGAACCCATCGCCATTAAAATCGGCAGAAGAAACACTTCCTCCATTGGCCCTAATCAAGGAAACGTTTAAACGCTTAAATTTTGCGTTTCCATCGTTGATATATATCCTGTCCTCTAAATGTTTATCGCCCTCTATTTTATCATTACCACCGCTCATCACATAAAGATCAAGGTCGCCATCATTTTCAAAATCAAAAGTTGCAACATCCACATCCTCGTAGATAATATCTTTTGTAAAGTCACTGTTTTTATCATTTATATAGTCTCCATTTTTTTGTTTTATGAATAGGGCAGGAGATTGGTATTTGGCACCTCCTATGTAAATATCCTCTAGCCCGTCTCCGTTAAAATCTGCTTTGACTAAAGCAGGGCCTTCCGAGGATAATTTTTCAGGCATTAACACTTCCCTTTCGTAATCTAAAAAGGTGTTTTCCATATGTGTAAAAGGAAAAAGGCGTATTGAATTTGGTTCAGCCAAGGCATTGTTATCACTGGTATGGGTAGTTATTGAGTTTCGTTTAATTGAGTGATGTTCATTAATTGCCAATCCTTTCTCTATTTGAGTGCTGCCACCCAACCATTTAATTTTTACAGAATCAATTTTTTTTATGGCGCCTAGTCCAAAATGGAGTTTATGTGTAGAAGATGACTGAAAGCCTCTTGTAGCGGTTAATTCTTTATAAAATTCGTGGTTTTCGGCATATAAGTAGATTTTGGCGCCGCTCGGATTTTTAAGACTCTCATTTCCTAGTAATGAGAAAGAAATAAAATTATTTTTTGATGTATTTGGGCTCTTGTTCTCTAATAAAAATGCTGTTTGATTTATGTTATTTACTATAAGGTCCAAATCACCGTCATTATCTAGGTCACTATAAGCGGCACCGTTAGAATAGGACGCTTCTAAACCGGATCTTTCGCTTAGTTTATCAAATTTTAGATTGCCTTTGTTGTGAAAAAAGATATTCGAAATATTATTTGAAGGCATTTCGCCAATTAATTTTTTCTCAAGTTTATTTTGTTCCGTTGGCTTATATTTTGAGAAATCTACATTGCTTAAATAGTTGATAAAATTAAGATCATTGGGGCGTTTGTATATGCCATTAGTAATGTAAATATCATTGAGGCCGTCATTATCATAATCCTGAATCAATGTAGACCAGCTCCAGTCTGTTGCATAGGTTTCTGTCATTAAGGCAATATCGGTGAATGATTGGTCGTCTCTATTTAATTGCAAAGTGTTTCTGGCATATTGGTCTTCGAAACCAAAATTATTCTTAATCTGGGTTACTTTATCGGAATCCTCACCAACAGATTTTAAAAATATTTCATGCTCAAAAGGCATCATGTCAAGGGTGAAAATATCAGGACGCTGGTCATTATTGATATCTGCAATATCAACTCCCATTGTAAATCTAGAGGTATGGTTTAAATAGCTTGCGATAGATTCTTTAAAGGTCTTATCTCCTTGGTTTATGTAGAGGTAATCATTTTCATGAAAATCATTTCCTACATATATATCTATTAAACCATCATTATTAATGTCAGCAGTGATCAAGGCCAAGCCATACCCCAGTGCGCTACTATAAATGCCAGATTTCTCGGTAACATCTTTAAATTTTAGGACTCCCTCATTCAATCTATTTTCGTAAAACCGATCTCCTGAAAGTGAATCTGATTTTTGACGTTGATTTATGTTGCCATAACTTCTTGGGGTGTGTACCGAGTGGTTCATTAGATACATATCCATATCTCCATCATTGTCATAATCAAAGAAGGAGGCCTGTGTGGAAAAGCCTGAAAAATCTAGGCCATAGGCGGAAGAAGATTCAATAAAGGAGTTGTTGCCTTGGTTTATGTACAGTAAGTTATGGGCTTTTAAACCTTTATAATCACCAACTTTAGAAACGTAAATATCTAAAAGGCCATCATTATTCACGTCTTCCATGCTTACTCCTGTAGACCATGTGGAGTCTATGGCTATTCCGGCTTCTTTTGTAATGTCTTTAAATTTTAAACCGCCTAAATTTAAGTACAGCTTATCTGAGGTCTGGTTAGCGGTAAAATAGATATCCTCTAGGCCATCATTATTAATATCGCCAAGGGCAACACCCCCTCCGTTATAATAATATAGGTATTCAATAATGTTAAGGTCATCGAGGTGTAGTAGGTCATTTGAGAAGGTGATGCCACTGCTATCTGAAGGAACAGTCTCGAAATAAATGGCTGCTTTTTCTATGGTGATTTCTTCTTTTTCTGTACAGCCAAAGAAAAGCAGGGTTGTACTAATAAGGATACCTACTAAATATTTCATTTTTTTAATATTTAAATACTACCAAGGAGTCACTATTTCTGACCGCGATAAGCTTTCTGCCATCTATGACCAAATCACGAACCTCGCCATTAATCACAAAGCCTTTACCATTTTTGTGGCTCTTAAAGCCTTTTTTACCCAAGTTTTCTAAATAAACCCCATAAGAGGCATCATATCTGCCAACTTCTGGTTTTACATTGTAAAGGTTTCCACCTAAAACAATATCTTGGTCGCCATCATTATCAAAGTCATGGGTGACGATTGCATAAATGGCAGAAAATTGGACCTCTATGGGAAGTTCTTCTACACGAAAATTAAAATCTCCTTGATTTATTAATAGCACAGATGAAAGTGTATTGACCTCTAATTTATTCGCCCCATTTAATTCTTCAGCAGTGAAGATGTCATTAATACTTGCATCTCTAAAAGATTCATAGTCAGGAAACTTCTTTTTAAGTCCTCTTATTTGGTCAATGAGATTATGCCGTAGCGCATAGGGGTAGTCCTTGCCATTATCAGCGCGAAAAGTTAGAATTGGATCTATAAATCCATTGTTGTCAAAATCTTTAGAGAATAATGTTATCGGGTTTTCGGGGCTAGCCTTAAACTTGCTGTTTAGGCCTAGATTTCCTAGTATAAGATCTAAGTCTCCGTCATTGTCAATATCCGTTTGATGAATGGTATTCCACCATCCTTTAAGGTTCGAAAGTGAATTATCTGTTTTCTTTGTAAATGAGCCCTTATCATTTACGAATATTTCTAGGCCCATAAACTCGCCAACAAGTATTAAATCATCATCGCCGTCGCCATCTAGGTCTTGAAATAAGGCATCTGTAATCATTCCAATACCATTTAAATCGTCAGCAACTTTATCAGTCACATTGGTGAAATTTCCTTTTCCATCATTTTGAAGAATAAAGCCCGAACATGGCGCCCCATATTGGAGAGGAATAATACGTTCCCCAACAAATAGATCTAAATCGCCATCATTATCAATGTCAGATGCAATTACTGTCGAGGTGCTATGAACTGATTCTTTGGCTGGCAGCCGCTGACTTGACAGTTCAAAATTTCCTGCGCCGTCATTTAGATAAAGCCTATCTAAAAAACTGGTTGAATATCTAGAGAATTCAATACCTCCGCTGCATACATACAGGTCTAAATCTCCGTCGTTATCGGCATCAAAAAACAAGCTTGCCGAATCTTCTGAATTACTACTTTTATTAAAATCTTGACTTTTACTGAGAATAAAAGTGTCATTACTACCCAAGAGCAGCCTTGGCGAATTGCCTTTAGAACCCCCAATAAACAAGTCTTGTTGGCCGTCATTGTTTATATCTGCCATTGAAGTTTTAGGGCCTTCGGTACTATACATATGGTGCAAAAGACGATCTCGATCAAAATCAACAAAACGGTTTTCGTTATGTTTAAAGTTGATTCTTGTATTGATTTTTTGGAATAAGGGTTTTTCATTAGATATAGAATCTTGTTTAACAACTTTGGCATTTTCTTCAGATAAGACCAAGGTCTGATCAACTTTCACATTGTTCAAGGAGGTGACCTTGCCAGAGGGCCAAGTGATACTTACCGATACAGGCTTATTGGTCTCGAGACCAAAGTTAGGTCGTGGGTCCATACTGGACTGAAATCCTCTTATCGGCTGATTTTCGAGGGTAAGATGACCTGATTTGATTTCTATTTTTGAACCTATTCCAAACGTATTTTTATGTTCCCCTTTTAGAACAAACTTAAGGTAATGAGCTTGTTCCTTTTCCATGGTGGTGTTTCGGTAAACAAAAGCTTTCATATTTAAATTGTTCACTACGAGGTCTAAGTCTCCGTCGTTATCAAGGTCACCGTATGCCGCACCATTAGAAAAACTCTCGGTTAGTAGACCCGATTCCTCAAATTTGTCAAACTTGAGGTTACCCAAATTTTTGTATGCGTGGTTTTTTTGTTTGTTTGATGGAATAATCTCGATCAGGCGTGCATAATCGACCTTATTATTGGTTACTAGTGATTTTAAAATTTCTTCATTAGATATATATTGCAAATAATCTTGATCGGTGAGGTCCTTGTATACTCCGTTTGCGATAAAAAGATCCTTAAGGCCATCGTTATCCATATCAAAAATCAAAGCTCCCCAGCTCCAATCTGACGCTTCAACACCACTTAATCTGCCAATTTCACTAAACGAATTATTCGTGTTGTTTAATTGAAATGTATTTCGTGTAAATTGATGGTGATACCCACTATTGACCTTTAGTTGATATTTGTTCCAATCTTCAAAGGTTGTCACGGTTTTTAAACGCTGGTATTCTGAAGGAAGCATCTCTGTGACAAAAATATCATTGTACCCATCATTATTAATATCAGCCATATCGGCCCCCATTGATGCGGCGCTAATTGCTGTTATTTGATTTTCTAGTTGTTCGGAGAAGGTACCGTTTTGATTATTTATATAGAGATAATCTCTTTCAAAAAAATCATTTGAAACGTAAATATCTTCCCAGCCATCATTATTTACATCACCAACGGTAACACCTAGGCCAAACCCTACCACACTGCCGTAAATGCCTGCTTTTTCGCTCACATCAACAAATTTACCATCTCTATTTTCCATCAATTTATCACCGCCCAACAGATCTCTTTTTGGGCGTTCATTTCGTTGAAGGTTAAAACTGCCAATTGCTTGATACGAGTTGTTGAGTATATACGCGTCTAAGTCACCATCTTTGTCATAATCAAAAAAAGAGGCATGTGTTGAAAACCCATTATCGGCAAGATTATATGCCGCTGCCGCCTCTGTAAATGTTTGATTACCATTATTTATAAAGAGTTCGTTTTGTTTGTTCTCTCCATTAAGGTCTCCAGAGTTACACACATAAATATCTAAATAGCCATCTCCATTAATATCTACCATAGAGACTCCTGTAGACCATGGTTTTGTTCCGCCAACCATCGCTTTTTCTGTAATATTCTCAAATTGAAAATCACCCAAATTTAGGTAGAGCCTGTTCTGTTTTTGATTTGCAGTAAAATAAATATCGGGTAAACCATCATTGTTGATATCACCTATGGCCACCCCTCCACCATTGTAGTAGTTACGGTATTTATAGACGTTGAAATCATTGTCAAAGTCAAGGTCATTAGAGAAATCAATAGCTGTTTTTGATTCGTCTAATAATTCAAAGGTTTTTTGAGGTTCTTTTATATCTGTATTGCAGTTGATCAATACGATAGAAAAGATGGCTAAAAGTGCTCTTTTATAGGTCATGGGCAGTACATTTTAGGTTAATCCAGTGCGGTTCTAAGATCATCAATCAGTACCTTAACGCTTTTGTTATCGTCTATTGGCTTTATGATAATACGGCGATTTCCATCAATTTTTACAAAAATATTGCCTTTGTTCTTTTTCATTTCAACCTTAAGAAAATCATTGCCCGGGTACCAGGATCGTAATGTGTCTTTGACAGCATGAATCAACTGATCCGATTGCAAAGATTTGTTCCATAAAGACCAGGCATTGTACGAGAATTGCATATCCATTCCGGTCATTATTTTTTCTTTGTTAAAAATGCCATAAAAATGCATGGTAGTGGCATATTTGGTGTCATCTCCTTTTTTAGTTGGTAGAATATATTTTACAGACATTTTAACGCCACCATTGGTTACGATTTCATCTTGGTTTAGTTTCATACATATCGCAAAAAACTCTTGATTGGTCTGTCCGAACTTCAAGCCTAAAAAAATAGAATCGTGTACAATTTCTTTCGCTATTTCGGTTTTTATAAGCTTTGAATATTCAGATTCTGAGCAAGCTGCCATCGAAATAAAAAGAATAGATATAAAAATATTAAAACTTGTTTTTAAAAGTTTTAAAACTTGTTTTTTCATCATTTATGGGTGCAATTAATATTTTATTAGTGCCGTGGTCAATCCACTTCAGGTCTCTAATTTGTCCTTTTATATTTAAGGAGAACACTTCTACTTTCTCACTTTTTGATGTATAGGGTCCAAAGATGGCCCATCCCTTTGAAGCATCATACCTACCAAATTGAGGTTTGACCAAGTATTGATTTCCGCCAAAGAATAGATCTTCAAAGCCGTCTCCATTTATGTCAGCAGAGGTAATGGCATATACGGGGGCATATTGTATTTTACTCGGAAGTTTTCTTAAAACAAATTTTCCTTGCTCATTAAAGAATACGGCACTTTCAATAATTTGTAGATCAATGTAAGTTGCTTTCTTCAGTATTTCTTCTGAAAAAATAGATTTAATATCTGCCGTACTGTACTCTTTATAATACAGTAATTTCTTTTTCAGCGATGGTATTTGAGAGATCAATTCGTCTTTATCTACAATCGGATAATACGTATTGTCTTTCTTTTTACATATGATCTGTTCTTGAAAACCATTGCCATCAAAATCGGAGATATACATTCTCATGTCTGCTTCGAAAAAGTTGTTGAGACCAATATTGCCGGCTACAATATCTAGATCACCGTCATTATCAACATCGGCAAGCTCCATAGAAGACCAAATGCCGGATGTATTGGAGAGATTGTATGAACTGCTCTTGTCCTCTAGTTTTGAATTTGTATTGATAAAGATTTTAATCGGCATCCATTCTCCAAGTACAATAAGGTCTTGCCAGCCGTCATTATTGATATCTACCCAGCTGGCATCGGTAATCATTCCAATATTGGAGAGCGCATCATTTTTGATGGTTTTAAAATTTCCATGACCATCATTTTCAAGAATATACCCAGATGCCGGAAGGCCATACAGATTAGTTTTATACCGTTCACCCACAAATAGGTCTATATCGCCATCATTGTCATAGTCCGCGGCTTTCACAACTGAAGAACTTATTGTTCTTGTAAAAGAGGGTGAGCTGCTAGCCTTTGTAAACGTATTGTTTTCGTTTATGTAATAGGTATCATTCAGCGCTGTTGAATATGGAGAGTATGCCTTACCTCCGTGACAAACATAAAGATCCATATCTCCGTCATTATCTCCGTCAAAGAAGATAGCATCTATATCTTCTGAATTTATTTCGTTTACAAATGGTGAAATTAGGGCCTTATACCCTTCGGAAGATGATATGAATAATTTTCCGGATTGACCTTTTGCTCCCCCTATAAAAAAATCAACTTTACCATCTTTGTTAATATCCTCACTGGCAAATGCGGGGCCTTCATTACTATACATTTGAGTAAGCAATCGCTCATTATTGAAGTCTATATATTCATTTTCTTTATGAGTAAAGTCAAATAAGGGTGAAATATCTAGGGTTATTGACTTCTTGCTCTTATTTTTCGGAAAGGCTATTGAGTCGGAGGTCTCCATAGGGGATCGTATGGTATATGTTCTATTTGTCGCCAGATCTGATAGTATGGTGGTAGACCCATCAGGCCATTTTACCCACAAAGAATCTATATAGCTTGCATTACCTACTCCAAAATGTATGCCTAATGGAACGCTACTTTGAAATCCGCGAGACGCATAATTTTCGCCATAGCCAATTTTAGCATCACCATATTTAATGGTGGCTTTTGCCGATATAACATTAGGGTTTTTGCCTTTTTGCACAAATTTCAATGTAATGCTTCTATGGGTTAGGGTATCTGTGGTGTTTTCATAAACAAAAGAAGGCATATTTACATTGTTTACTACCAGGTCAAGATCCCCATCATTATCAAGATCGGCATACGCACTACCATTACTAAAACTAGGAAGGCCCAGACCCCAATCTTCACTTTTATTTTCGAAACTAAAATCACCAAGATTGTGAAAGCTTGCATTTGAAATTGCTTGAGAGGGCATTGCATCTATTAATTTTGTAATAACATCTTTTTGATTGCTATTTACTTTGCTTTTTATAGTCTCCTCATTGGCCGTATAAGTGAGATAGTCTCTATCTAACAAGTCTTTATAAATGCCATTGCTTATAAAGATGTCTCTTAGCCCATCATTGTTCATGTCGAATAATAAGGCACCCCAGCTCCATTCGGTTGCTGCAACCTGAGCTTGCCTTCCCAACTCCATAAAAGTGTTGTCGCCTAAGTTGCGCTGTAGTGTGTTGCGAGAGTACTGATTGAAGTACCCTTTTTGCCTTGCTATTTTATTTTTATCCCAGGATTCGAACAGTGTTTTGGTTTTTTGCCGTTCTAAGCTAGCGGGTAGCATTTCTGTAACCATAAGATCGGTAAGACCGTCATTGTTCAAATCGGCCAAGTCGGCTCCCATAGAGCCCATAGATATAGAGCCAAAATAATCTTCTAGTAGTTCTTTGAAACCGCCTTTGGTATCGTTTATATAGAGGTAGTCTTTTTCAAAAAAATCATTGGATATAAAAATATCCGTCCAATTATCATTGTTGAAATCTCCGAGGGTAATACCCAGTCCAAAACCGATTTCACTGGCATAAATACCAGCTTCTAAGGTGATGTCAATAAACTTTCCATCGTCATTTCGAAAGAATTTATTACCATCGCCACTTGCATCAGGAATAGTTCTTTGGTCTTTAACAAAATCAAAACCACCAATAGATCTCAGTGAATTATTTAAAATGTAAGCATCAAGATCGCCATCTTTATCATAGTCAAAAAAAGCGGCATGTATGGAGAGTCCCATTACATCGAGACCGTATTCTTTAGAAGATTCTGTAAATGTTAGGTCACCATTATTAATAAAAAGCTCGTTATGCCTATTGGTTCCTTCTGGTTTTCCAGACTTGCATACATAAAGATCTAATAAACCGTCTCCATTAATATCTGCAAAGGTAGCACCTGTTGACCAAACACCGGGGCATGAAACGCCGGCTTTGAGCGTAATATCCTCAAATAGCCAATTTCCTTTATTTAGGTACAATTTATTATCTACCATATTACCGGTAAAATAGATATCCTCTAGACCATCATTGTTTATGTCTGCAATGGCTACACCGCCACCATTATAAAAATTACGATAAATATAGGGGTTAAAAGCCTCGTTATACGTTAGTTTGTTTTGAAATGATATACCTGTCGAAGCATCCGTTAGTGTAAATAACGAGGTGTTTTTTTTGGTTTTTTCATTACAAGAAACAATTAATAAGATGGTAAATACTATAAGCTGCCTCATTCGTTCGTTGAAATTAAGCACTTTTAACGCAAGAACTTTCGGTTTCTATACCTATTTTAAAACCAACAAGCTCGACCCATGAGCAGGAGGTGTGCTTCTGAAAAAACATTTTTTATTCTGATAGTCATCAGAATGAGGCAAGCCCCTCTATTTGCTGGTAGGTGTCGAGGAATAAAACCTTTGATAAGTGATTCAAATAGTTACTACCCTATTGCTTAATTGGTTGTATCATTCAGAAAATCAATATATACTCATCACATATAAACTTTCAGTCTTTATGATATAATACATTCAAAGAATTTTAAAAATTCTTTGAATGTATTATATATTTCAGCTATTAATACCCTGAGTTTTGGGTCAGACTACCGCCAGCAGCATCAATTTGAGCCTGAGGAATAGGGTATACAGTTCTGTAATCATCACTGTTTGTTTTTTCCCACCAGGTATCTTGAAACTTACCAAAGCGTATTTGGTCTTGTCTACGACTCGACTCTTGGAACATTTCTCGACCTCTAGCATCAAAGAACCCATCGGTATCAATAGATGATAGTGCGGCCAATCCGGCTCGGTCTCTTAAGGCATTTACATCTGGTAGGGCTAAACCCCAATCACCTGCAAAACGTGCTCTGGCTTCTGCACGTACTAGATGAATATCTCCTAAACGAATAATGGGGTAATCATTGTTCATATTGGGTCTTCCAAATAAGGAGAAACTGAATTTACCCATTCGAACACCACCCTGCCTAATGGCATTGGGTTCTAATTCATTGATTGCCGGTGTATAGTTAATAACCAAATCAGGATCGTCTGCTGCATAATCTAGAAGTGCAGATCCGGTAAAATCTGATTGGTTTCCTTCTAAGAAGTTGGCTGTTCTTCTAAGATCAGCGCCGTCATAGGTATTGTAAAACTCTTCTAAGACCACAAAACCGTTCCAAGGGAGTGCTTCAAGGCCATAGGTTAATTGACTAGGGCCGTGCAATGTCATATTAGCGAAGTTCATGCCACCGCCAGTTACTTCATCATATTCAATAGCCCAAATAATTTCAGGATTACTTTCATTATCTGGTGCAAATACTGCCGCATACCCTTCGAGCTGATCAGGATCAGAATCAACATCTGGTCTCTTGGCACGATTGATGGCCACACAACCTGTTGAGCAAAGTTGATACGGAGAGTTGTCCAAAATATAGGTTGCTGCCCAATCTGCTTCTTGATATCGAGGGGTAGCTGTAAAGACTTCTGCATTTAAGTACAATTTGGCAAGTAAACCTAATGCTGCATATTGATTGATTCTGGTGTTCACAATACTTGTATTTAACGCGCTGCCAGAAAGATCCATTGAACCCGTTACTGCAGCTATGCCCAAGGCACCTAAAATTTCACTTTCCACAAAATTAAATACATCGATCCTTTCAGACTGAGGAGCATCAACACCTGAGGTCGTAATTAACTTTACCCTTCCGAATAGGTCTAACAGTCTATAGTAAAAGTAAGCCCGTAAAGTCTTTATTTGGGCAGTTTCATTTGCATCTAAGCTGCCCGCAAGGGCGGTATTGCATTCTCCAATACCGGCGTAAGCGTCACTCCAAGCACTGTCTACCCGATTCAGAGATGAGTCCCAAGTATGGCGATGCATGGCAATCCAAATACCACCGTCAAACCAGTCACCACCTTTTTGAGTAACGGCAACTTCATCACTGGCTACTTCTTGTAGCGAAAAATGACCACCGTTCGTTGCTGATCCCGCCCTTAGTCTATCGAATGATGACAATAGGGCGCCACCACCAGCTCCACCACCGGCAGCAGAAAATCCATCGTTCGCAAATTGCGTCGTTACAGAATCTTCTAGGGTGTCTTCTAAATCAGTACATGAAAATGCCAAAAGCACAGTACTGATCAGTATTAATTTAATAAATCGATTCATAGTATATTTTTTTAAAAGTTAACATTTAATCCTAAAGTGATTGTTCTGGACGCAAAATAGCTATTACGCCTATCAATACCGGGTGCAAGTTGGTTCGGAGTATCGCCCCGTACATTGTTATTGTTATTGCCTCCAGATCCATAATCTACAAGAGACGGCTCTGGGTCGGTACCTGTATAGTTGGTAATAGTAAACACGTTTTGACCACTTAAAGATAGTCTGATATTCTTTATATAATCGTTATCTACATTGATATTATATGCTACGGAAAGGTTGTCTAATTTTACAAAATCG
>JASFYU010000189.1:0-16706 GCA_045046905.1 Flavobacteriaceae bacterium
CGTTCAATGCTGCCGTAACCATATTGAATTTTTCGGCAAAAACCCCGTCAGGAGAAGCAATGGCAATGAAAACCGTTCCAATCTCCGCATCCGAATCACCTTTGGAGGGGCCAGCGTTTCCTGTTGTGGCAATGGCGAAATCGGCTCTCAATAGTTTTTTTACGTTCTCAGCCATTGATTTAGCCACCTCTTCACTCACTACCGTATATTGATCAATAAGCGCTCTAGGCACACCCAAAACATTTATTTTGGCCTCTGTAGCATAGCTTACCACACCTCCTTTAAAATATACAGAAGCACCAGAAAGGGCGGTAATCTGCTCCGCTATTTTTCCGCCAGTACAACTTTCGGCCGTTGCCAAGGTCATTTTTTTTGCAATAAAGAGTTTGGCGACCACTTCCTCCAAGGTCTCCTCATCTTCAATTCCGTAAATAATATCGCCAATTAGCGAATATAATTTTTGTGACTCCTCTTCAATAACTTTTTCAAGGGTAGTACGATCATGCCCTTTTGCAGTCAAACGCAACCGTACTTTTCCTAAATTCGGCAAATAGGCCAACTTAACAAAAGAGGGTAGACTATCTTCCCATGCTTCGATTTTATCGGCAATGGCACTTTCTCCTAAGCCGTAGGTTACCAAGGTCTTATGAATGATATGCGATTGTTCAAAGCTATTTATGATTTTGGGAATAACTTTCTTCTTAATCAAATTTTTCATTTCAAACGGAACACCCGGCAGCGAAATAAATACAGTTTCGGCCTCCTCTATCCACATACCCGGTGCGGTGCCATAGGCATTGTGCAGCACTGTCGCCTTAGAAAGAACCAAGGCTTGCTTTCTATTGATGTCGGAAATTGGTGTTGACGTAATATAATTCTTAAAAAGCTCTTCAACATGGCGTAGCACCTCTTGATCCTCTATCAAGGTATCATCGAAAAACTCGCAAAATACATGTTTTGTAATATCGTCCTTGGTCGGCCCAAGACCACCGGTCACAATAACAATTTGAACTCTGGATTTAGCTACTTCAAGTGCCTGCAAAATATGCTGCCGATCATCTTGAACCGATGTAATCTGGTACACCGAAATACCTATTTTAGTGAGTTCTTTGCCTATAAAAGCGGAATTGGTATCTACAATTTGGCCGATGAGAATTTCATCACCGATTGTAATGATTTCTGCGAACATTACAACTGAAAGTCATTTTTTAGCTCGGATACCACTTGATAAATATCTTTTTTAAGTATGGGAAATACTTCTTGAATTTGGTCCATATTGGAAGAACTCTTACCTAGGGTCTCTATCTCAAGCGCTATTGCACGGGTCTGTTCCATACCTAACAAATCTACATTAGGCTTTATCTTGTGGGCCAACATATATACCTGCTCATAGTCTTTTTGTGCAAGGGCATTTTCTAATTGCTCCAAATCCTGGGGTACTTCTTCTAAAAAGACCGAAATTACAGAATTGATGAAATCCTCATCGCCTTCGGCCATTTCATTAATTTTATCAAGATTGTAAATCATTTATTTTATTTTAACCGTAAAAAGTTCATGCCCCTCTAATACACCCGAAAGATAGTCATTTGCAATTACTCTTCCAACACCTGCGGGAGTACCCGTGAAAATAATATCGCCTTTTTTCAGCATAAAAAATCGAGATATATACGAAATTAGCGCATCGATTTGCCACAACATCGATCCCGTATTTCCTTTTTGCACTTCTTTTCCATTCTTCAAAAGACTAAAATCCAAATCATTCAAATCAGAGATATCCGTTTTTAACAGCCAGGTTCCGATTACAGCGGCACCATCAAATCCTTTTGCCTTTTCCCAAGGAAGGCCCTTCTCTTTCAAGCTTGTCTGCAGATCTCTTGCCGTAAAATCAATACCCAACCCTATTTCATCGTAATATGTATGGGCGAACTTTTCATTAATATGTTTACCTACTTTTTTTATTTTTACAAGCACTTCTACCTCATAATGTAGGTCCTTAGAAAATTCGGGAATATAAAAAGCCTGTTCCTTGGGCAATACGGCCGAATCAGGCTTTATAAAAATTACTGGATCTTCCGGGCGCTCATTTGCAAGCTCCTTAATATGCTCCGCGTAATTTCGGCCAATGCAAATGAGTTTCATACCGTTGTGATGAATTTAAGGTTATCAGGCTAGTTTATTGTTCAGCTTGCTCAATTTGATTTTGGTCAAAACTTTCTTGGTATACAAGGGGAAATCAGCATTCAAAATCCACCCAAAATAGCCCGGTTCGCTTTCAAGAACATCGAGTACTTTTTTGCCTTTGTGCTTTCCAAAGGAAAATATTTCGTTTTCATCCTCATCAAAACCCAGGAACCCAGCAAAATCAGCAAATTTTCGATGCGTAGAAAATTCTGCGAGCTTCTTCACATTGTTCTCCAACTCGGAATAACGATCCAATTGAGAAAGTAATACTTCATAGGTAGCCTTGGTGTCAGCTTCTGCACTATGCGCATCAGTCAAATCTTTATCACAATAAAATGTATAGGCAGCACCGAGCGTTCGTTTCTCCATTTTATGAAATATCGTCTGCACATCTATCGATACGGTGTTCTTCATATCAAAATCGATATCGGCACGAAGCATTTCTTCCGCTAATAACGGAATATCGAAACGATCAGAATTGAAGCCGCCGAGATCACAATCTTTTATCATCGCATACACCTCTTTGGAAAGCTCTTTAAAGGTGGGCTCGTTGGACACCTTCTCATTAGAGATCCCGTGAATGGCCACAACCTCATCGGGAATATTCATTTCTGGGTTTACCAACCAGGTCTTACTTTCTTTAGTACTATTCGGGTATATTTTTAGAATTGAAATTTCGACAATTCTATCATGGGCTACGTTGGTACCGGTAGTCTCCAAATCGAAAAAACATATGGGTCTGGTCAATTTTAAATCCATAATTCAATATAAAATTTAAACAAAGATAAGTTTTAGCTTTTTCAGCTAAGCTAGAAAATAAAACTATACTAAAAACAATTCCACTTTTTTACACCAAAGCACTACAAACGGGTATTGATTATATTATTAAAAGCAGACCCAAAGGTATAGGCGAGCCCTACAGAAAGCCCTAAATCAAAATCTGTTGCAATTTGCTTTTGCTGCAATAGCACATCCTCTAAGGAAGCATCGCCCGCCGGCAAACTTATTTGGTCCCGTATCAATTCTAGATTACCCGAAAACCTAACAGAGAAACCTCTTAAAATCCTGACCGATAAATACCCGTTCATTCGTAATCTATTTTTAGAAAAATCTTCTAAAAAGCTTGATACAAATACTCTTGCATACATATTTCCCCAGGGTTGCCTGTATCTAAGCTGAACATCAAAAGTATGTTTAAAAACTGCTTCATGGTCTTTGCCATAAATAGTCATTTCAATATAATCATAGTAATTATATCCCATCTTATAAGCAAATACAATTTCTCTTTTAAGCACTTCACTGTATGGGAAAATATTGTATTCTATTGCTGGAAACACACCACCGGACACGTCTAAATTCGTATAGGTGTCATGGCTCGCCTTTAAAAACACCCCTGTAGACCAATGATCTGACAAACTTCGCACAATACTCCCCGACCCAAAGAAACGTTCTCTATAACTTGTATAGGCCTCATCGTCCTGAATAAACTTAGTATTCAACTGGCTCAATTGAAAGTCTGCCCTAATACGCCATTTATTGGTTACCCTATCGCTTTCTAGACCTACCTTATATTCAAACTTTTTTCTGCTAGACTCTTTATTTAATTTAGCCTGCCCGTATATTTCAAATATCCAGTTTTTCCAAGGGTCATCCAATTCAAAATCACTAGGCTCATGTTTTCCTTTGATCCTAAATGTTATTCTATCAGACAAATCAGAATCTACTATATATTTTAACAGGCCCAATTTAATCCGCTTTACCAAGCCTTTACGAATCTCGTCAGAGGTCATATTCGCATTGGTATCATAGGTTAGCTCCTTGGTGATCTCAGCAAATGAACTCTGCCCCGAAAACTCCAATTTATAGGTTCTACCACCACTACCGTTCGCTATATCGTAAATAAACAAACGCACATTTGCCAGGTCTTGATCCCTGACATGGTTTACATAATTAATTTCTTGTCTTATATAGTTTTTTTCACAATTACAGTTTACAAATAACGTAATCGATTCTTTTTTCAGGTCTTGGGAAATAATTAAAAAAGGAAAAAGGAGTATACATAGAACATGCATTGGAATTTTGGGCAACATAGTACAACAAGTTTTTAATATTAAAAAGCCGTGAAAATACATTTAACATCTTAAAACAGTGACAAACCTGCCTTTTATTAACAGAAAAAATAGTGCCATTACAAAACTAAAAATCCCTATCTACATCCCAAGCCTCCAAATAATCGGCTATGGTCTTGACGAACATACTACCCAAGGCACCGTTCACTACTCTATGATCATAGCTGTGCGACAGAAACATTTTACTTCGGATACCGATAAAATCACCTTCAGATGTCTCAATTACCGATGGAATTTTACGAATGGCCCCCAAGGCCAGAATACCTACTTGTGGCTGATTGATTATGGGGGTGCCAAATACACTGCCAAAGGTACCTACATTAGTAACCGTATAGGTACCATCTTGTACCTCATCTGGTTTTAAGGTGTTGTTTCTAGACCTGTTCGCAAGGTCATTTACCACTTTGGCCATACCCACTAAATTAAGCTGATCTGCATTTTTAATAACAGGCACAATCAGATTGCCATCAGGCAGAGCCGCGGCCATACCTATATTAATATTTTTCTTTTTTAGTACTCGATCCCCGTCTACAGAAACATTCATTAATGGGTATTTCTTAAGCGCTTTAGCAACGGCTTCCATAAAAATCGGGGTAAAGGTTAGCTTTTCTCCTTCTTGTTTGGCAAAAGCATCTTTATTTTTATTCCGCCAATTCACAATATTGGTCACATCTACTTCTACAAAACTTTGTACATGTGCAGATGTCGAAATACTGTCGGTCATATGCTTGGCTATCAATTTACCCATTCGGGTCATCTGAATAACCTCATCTGCCCCTGGCTGGCTGGTGGTATGGGCATATTTTTCAGTCGCAACAACTTCAGACACCTCGACCATGGGCCGCAGCTCTTTTTCAATGGTAGGAATCGCTGGTTTCGCAGTATCTAAATTCTTGTTTTTTACATAGGCCAGAATATCGTTTTTGCTGACCCGCCCTTCCTTGCCGGTGCCCGTTATGGTATCAAGTTGTGGTATCGAAATTCCTTCTTGTTTCGCAATATTCCTTACCAAGGGCGAGTAAAATCGTTCAGAAGAGCCAAAATCATGCGCTGGCATCTTATCAGAAGTCTCCTTGGCGATGACCATTGTTTCCTCCAAGGCCACCATTGTTTTCTTCGGAATTTCTTCATGCTCTCGAACAAGGGTCGTACTATCTTTAGAAGGGTCAACATCTGCCTCATCGACCTCAATAACGGCAACAATTTGCCCAACTTTGATAATGGCATCAACATCAAAAAGTTTTTCAACCAAAACACCTTCTACCTCACTGGGCACTTCAGAATCTACCTTGTCGGTAGCTATCTCAAAAATCGCCTCATCCATTTCAACGGTTTCGCCTACTTCCTTTAACCAAGAAGTCAATGTCGCTTCGGCTACACTTTCTCCCATTCGCGGCAATTTTAATTCGAACTTTGACATATTGCTATTTTATATACTATTCTAGGTATATTTTTTACAAAAATAATAAAACTTACCCCTTCCTTTTAAATTAAGCACATCAATTAATTGGCTTTTAACGAGCCCTCAAATGGAATTCTGTTCAAAATACTTCGTCCTAAAGTAACCTCATCGGCATACTCCAGTTCGTCACCGACGGCAATTCCTCTGGCAATCGTCGAAGTCGTGATATCTAGCCCATCTAACTGTTTGTATATATAAAAATTGGTGGTATCGCCTTCCATTGTGGAGCTTAACGCAAAAATCAACTCTTTTATGTCTCCTTGTTTGGCTTTACGAACCAAAGAAACAATGGTTAGATCTTGAGGGCCTACTCCTTCCATAGGCGATATTTTTCCTCCCAAGACGTGGTAAAGTCCTCGAAATTGCCCCGTATTTTCAATTGCCATTACATCTCGAATATCCTCTACTACACAAATCAGGCTTTTATCTCTGTTAGGGCTCGCACAGATCTCGCACAGCTCAATATCTGAAATATTATGACAATTGACACAAAACTTAACCGTATTGCGAAGATTCTCCAAGGCTTTTGACAATCTCAGGGTTCGCTCATTGGGCTGCTTTAACAAATGCAATACTAAACGCAGGGCAGTACGCTTACCTATTCCAGGTAACTGCGACATTTCATAGACCGCATTTTCCAATAACTTAGAAGAAAAATCCATAGCTGTAAAATTACAACTTTATAGCAGTTATCGTAAGGGTATAAAATATTATACTCCTAGGTCTAGCAAAAACCTGTTTAATAATTTAGACCGTATAGAATATATACAAGTACTGAAGGACTATCTAAAAACCAGCATCGCAAACACCAACACATTGATGACCTTTAAGGGGTTTCAAGCAAGCCTCTCCTCAAACCAATATCTATGAGCACATAAATCTTTTATTGCAAACATCGATTATATCAAAACCGTGATGCGAAACACAATCGTCATAAAAGACAAGTGAATACCAATCGGGGAAAGTCATAAAGAAGTATTTTTCTCATTTTCAGGTCTTAACTAAAACCTATTGGTTCTTCAAAAATATAAGGGTATATGTATTTATCGCTTAGCGATGTAGGTTCTTTTACTTTTTGTATTTTCCCCAAAACTTATTTCAATGACCGCTACACACATCTTACTGCTTATCGGAGCTTATTTTCTTCTGCTCGTTATAATTTCATATTTCACCGGTAAAAATGATTCAAACGCAGATTTTTTTAAAGCCGGCAAACAATCTCCTTGGTACCTTGTTGCCTTTGGAATGATTGGTGCCTCCTTGTCAGGAGTTACTTTTATTTCGGTTCCGGGTTGGGTCGCGGCATCCGAATTCAGCTATATGCAAGTGGTCTTTGGGTATTTGGCGGGCTATTTTGTTATCGCCTATGTGCTACTTCCTATTTATTATAAATTGAACGTTACTTCGATATACGAATATCTAAACCAGCGCTTTGGCGTCACCAGCTATAAGGTCGGAGCCATATCATTCTTTATTTCTAGGGTTTTGGGGGCTTCTTTTCGGTTGTTCCTGGTCGCTATCGTATTGCAGCAATTTGTTTTTGACGCATGGAATGTTCCTTTTGAGCTTACCGTCTCCTTATCTATCTTACTCATTTGGATCTACACCTTTAAAGGAGGCATAAAGACTATTGTATGGACAGATACCCTACAGACCCTGTTCATGCTTTTATCAGTAGGCTTATCTATTTATTATATCAACCAAGAATTGGACTGGACCTTCTCCGAGTTCCTAGCCTCCGATGAGTTAAAGCAATACAATAAAATTATGTTTACAGATGACTTTTTTAACAAAAACCATTTTGTAAAATCATTTCTGGGCGGTATGTTCATTACCATTTGTATGACTGGTCTAGATCAAGATATGATGCAAAAAAATCTTACCTGTAAATCTTTGAAAGACGCCCAAAGGAATATGGTATCCTTTGGCAGCGTACTGATTATTGTAAACTTTGTATTCTTATTGCTGGGCGCCCTGTTATTTATCTATGCCGAAAGGTTCGATATTGCCATTCCGCTAATGGATGGGTCACCAAAATCGGATTTGCTTTTTCCTGAGATTGCCATGAACAGCGGCCTGGGTATAACGGTTGCGATTACTTTTATGTTAGGACTGATAGCAGCTGCGTACAGTAGCGCCGATAGCGCCCTTACTTCTTTGACCACCTCTTTTTGTATTGATTTTCTAGAGATAGAAAAAAGACCGGAAACCGATCAAAAAAAACTTCGCAAAAGAACCCATATAGGCATGAGCTTGTTGCTTATTATTGTTGTAATACTCTTTAAACATATATTGGACAGGAATGTAATCGATGGCTTACTCACCGTGGCCACCTATACCTATGGACCCCTGTTGGGTCTTTTTACTTTTGGCATTCTTAGCAAACACAAGGTAAAAGATAAATACGTTTGGGTTATTGCCGTCTTATCAGTGCTTATCACCTATCTACTTGGAAATATACCCTCTGAGAGTATGAACGGTTATGCCTTTGGCTATGAACTTTTACCCATTAATGGTTTATTGACATTTTTCGGATTATGGCTGATACGGAATAAAAACTAAGTTTCAGAACAGTATTTTCATCGATAAAACAAGCGATTTAATCGATGAAAGGTTTTGGCATGCGGTTGAGATATCTTCTAAAACGCTTACATTAAATTTTAGAGCAATTAATATTGCTCTGCCACTAATAAAATCAAAGTACAGGCAACCGTGACCTCAACACCCTTGTTGCTAAGTATTTTATAAATTCAAGTTTTCAGTTCTCTGATTAAATATGACTCTTTTAAGCTCCATTATTAGCTAATCCTAGCAATATTCAGGCTGGCGACTTGCATTAATATACAAAGTAATAGGGTGTAAATTTTGAAAATCATTTAAATTGGTCTTAATTTGCACAATGGAAGCCGTCCCCTTTTCTATTCCGAAAGCTTTTGTTTCCAAATTTTTATCAATAAGATGTTTTATTACTAGATTGCTATAATGGTCTGGTTTTGATGAAACACAAAAAAATATAGTTTTTTATATGTTAACGTTACCGAATAATAGAGCAACGTTTTCAAAAAGAAAGAGCTACATATTATAACGAAAAGAAGTTATACTACTTCTGCAAAAATAAAGTCGTTGATAAAGCTATATGTTTATAGTTAATGGTTAGTGTTTAGTATAGCCTATCAGCGAAAGAAACCCCGGCAGCAATGTCGGGGTTTTATGTTTATGAATCTTGCCACGCAAAAATAGAGCTTGATAATTGTTTTGATGGATCAAGACCCATTGTTATGTTTAAGCAAGACTAGTAGTTAATCTAAAGAGGAAATCTAAATCGCGATATCAGACTTTTCTTTTAGCATCGATACTATGCCCATCCAAACTCAGGATGTTTTTTTGCTTCCAATAGTTTTCAATACCCTTATTCCCTTGCATTTCGGCCCATGTCACCAACTCCTCACGTTGTTGTTTGTACTCAAGCACCGGCACTCCCATACCACAGGAGATCTGCACCATATCGATTTTCATTTTCACCAACTGCCTGCCACCAGCGATAGCAAGAAAGGAGTCAATATGTTTTTTCCAAAATCCGGTTCCTTTATGATATATTTTTGCGGTACCGTATAATCTTAAAATAAGTGGCTTTCCCTCAAAGGCACAAAACATAATCGTCATGCGATTATCTCTTTGCATATGTGCAGCAGTTTCATTACCGCTACCTGTGAGGTTCAACCAAAGAACCGTGTTATCATCCAAAACCTTAAAGGAATCTAGGCCTTTAGGAG
This sequence comes from Flavobacteriaceae bacterium, assembly GCA_045046905.1. GTDB lineage: Bacteria > Bacteroidota > Bacteroidia > Flavobacteriales > Flavobacteriaceae > JASFYU01. The sequence continues at coordinate 9,546 of JASFYU010000189.1, forward strand.
AAAGGTTTATTTTTCCTTCATTCATAGCCGTGGCCACAAAAAACAACTGTTGATTCTCTATAAAATCAATTAGCTCCGGAGTTAATTCGTATAATTTTTTTCCCATACCACACTACCATCTTATAATGACGCTTCCCCAAGTAAAACCACTTCCGAATGCCGCAAGCACCACCAAGTCACCTTCCTTAATCTTGTTTTGCTCCCAAGCTTCGGAAAGGGCTATAGGAATCGAAGCCGCCGTGGTGTTCCCATATTTCATAATGTTATTGAAAATTTGGTCATCAGTCAGGCCAAACTTCCTTTGTACAAATTGTGAAATCCTTAGATTCGCCTGATGAGGAATCAACATATCAATATCGGTAGCTTGCAAATTATTTGCTTTCAAGCCCTCTTCAATCACCTCACTAAACCGTACTACAGCATTCTTAAAGACAAATTGGCCGTTCATGACAGGAAGATACGATTGATCATCAGGATTGTCGTCTGCAACAATATCAGTCACCCATCTACCACCCATTCCGGGTGCCAAAAGAGCAAGTTCCTCAGCATGTTGCCCCTCAGAATGCAAATGAGTAGATAGTATGCCTTTTGAAGTATCTTCTTCGCGACTGAGTACCGCTGCTCCAGCACCATCGCCAAAAATTACGGAAACTCCCCTACCCCTCGTTGTCATGTCTAATCCCTTTGAATGAATTTCGGAACCAATGATTAGAATATTCTTATACATTCCGGTTTTAATAAATTGATCAGCCACCGAAACCGCATAGACAAAACCAGAACATTGGTTTCGCACATCTAAAGCCCCCACCGTTTTAATACCCAAATCACGTTGAGTCAACACCCCAGGCCCTGGAAAATAATAGTCGGGACTCAAGGTGGCAAAAATAATAAAATCAATATCATCTTTATCGATTCCAGAGCGCTCAATCGCTATTTTTGCCGCTTCGACCCCCATACTAGTTGTAGTATCACCGCCATTTAAAACATGTCTGCGTTCTTGAATACCAGTGCGCTCTTGAATCCAAGCATCATTGGTATCCATTATTTTTGAAAGGTCATCATTGGTCACCACATTTTCAGGTACATAATAGCCAAGTCCGATTATTTTTGAATTATACATGAATGATTTTTTACAATTTACTAATTTTAATAACTACATCTCTCCAGTAATAAAGACGCGAATCCATAATTCACCAATAATACGAATTGTCACCTTAAATCTCCACTAATTATCAATTAGTTTATTATGTGCCAGTTTGTCATTATAGTTGAGTATGGTATTTTTTTTGACTACTACTATCCGTTACTAATTAAATATGAAATTTAAAAATGGCTACAGGTAAAATCAATGTTTCAGTAGAGAACATTTTTCCTCTTATAAAAAAGTTCTTATATAGTGATCATGAAATATTTCTTCGCGAATTGATTTCCAACGCAACCGATGCGACACTTAAATTGAAGCATATGTCTTCGATTAGTGAGGCAAAGGTTAAATATGGCAATCCGATAATTGAAGTAAAAGTCGATAAAAAAGGCAAAAAATTACACATTATTGACCAAGGAATAGGAATGACCGAAGAAGAGGTCAAAAAATATATTAATGATTTGGCCTTTTCAGGTGCCGAAGATTTTCTAAACAAATATGATGACAAGGCCAAGGATGTTGGAATTATCGGTCATTTTGGTCTCGGTTTTTATTCTTCTTTTATGGTGGCCGAAAAGGTAGAGATTATCACAAAAAGCCATTCTGGTGCTGATGCAGCACATTGGTCTTGTGATGGTTCACCAAAATTCACACTTAAGAAGGGTAAGAAAGAAGATCGTGGTACCGAGATTATTCTTCATATTGCAGAAGATTCTACAGAGTTCTTAGAGGAAAGCCGAATCAGCGAGCTCCTACTCAAGTACAATAAATTTATGCCTATTCCGATTAAGTTCGGAACAAAAACAGAGACGCTTCCTAAACCCGAAGGCGCCAAGGACGAAGACCCGGCTCCTACACAAGAGGTAGATAATATTATTAATAATCCGGATCCAGCATGGACCAAGCAACCGGCCGATTTAAAGGATGAAGATTATAAGAGTTTTTATAGGGAGCTTTACCCTATGCAGTTTGAAGATCCTTTGTTTCACATACATTTAAATGTAGACTACCCGTTCAATCTTACTGGTATTTTATATTTTCCGAAACTGACGAACGATCTCAATATTCAAAAAGACAGGATTCAGCTGTATCAAAATCAGGTATTTGTCACTGATAATGTAGAAGGCATTGTTCCTGAATTTTTGACCATGTTACGAGGAGTCATTGATTCACCTGACATTCCTTTAAACGTTTCGCGATCCTATCTACAAGCCGATGGTGCCGTTAAAAAAATCGCTTCTTACATATCAAGGAAAGTAGCCGATAAATTGAGTTCACTTTTCAAAAACAACCGTGAAGATTTCGAAAAGAAATGGAACGATATTAAAATAGTTATTGAATACGGAATGCTCTCCGAAGACAAGTTCTTCGAAAAGTCAGACAAATTTGCGCTCTACCCTACCGTAGATGGCAACTATTTTACCTTTGCTGAGCTTCAGGAAAAAATCAAAGACAACCAAACAGATAAAGATGATAAATTGGTCGTGTTATACACCTCTGACAAAGAAGCTCAACATAGCTATATCGAGGCTGCTAAAGCAAAAGGCTTCGAAGTTCTATTGATGGATTCTCCTATCATCAGCCACCTAATGCAAAAACTTGAGACTTCAAAAGAGAAGCTTTCCTTTGCAAGAGTCGATGCTGACCATCTAGATAACCTCATCAAAAAAGAAGATACTCAAATTTCAAAACTTTCAGATGAGGAGAAAGATCGCCTCAAAGCAAATTTAGAAGAGGTCATCGAAAATAAAAGTTATACCATTCAATTGGAAGCTATGGATAGTGATGCATCTCCTTTTATCATCACTGAGCCTGAATTCATGCGTCGCATGAAAGAAATGCAACAGAGTGGTGGCGGTGGAGGCATGTTCGGCATGGGCAATATGCCAGAGATGTACAACCTTATCGTAAATACCAATCACGAACTCGTCGGCGAAATATTGACCACCAAAACAGCTAAAAAACGTGAACGTTTGATCAATCAGTCTATTGATTTGGCCCGTTTATCGAAAGGCTTGTTGAAAGGCGAGGAACTGACCAACTTTATCAAACGCAGTTATGAGATGGTAAAGTGATGAAAAGCACAAAAGCATTGAGTACATGAGTATTGAATACGGAGTTGAAGTAAACTAGCTCGAGACAATCCGAGACAGTAAAAAGAAACAAGCTTTAACATTCCGATAGCTATCGGGAGAGAGGGTACTAATGAATAAAAGACCACTTTATTAATTTAAGGTGGTCTTTTATTTCTTAATGTATAGCGTACCGTTTGTCGAAATGATGTTTTAGCAGCATGACCTGAATACCCGTAAAAACTGCCAAGACAACAAAACCGTATACCACCGTATTAGAAATATTGGGGATCTTAAATTTGCTCAACAAATCAGTGTCTACAAAACCATTCCACCCTAAACTAGAAAACCAGTCTATTTCAGAACCTTGACCTTCCGCTACAGTAAAAGCAAAAACACTCAGAACCGCCAGTGCTAAAACAAGCCATACATATTTAGGAATCAAAGGCTTATTTCTACTTACAGCACTGTAAACGGTTTGCTCGCCAATATTGGCAAGTAATGAAGACGTAAAATTTTCAGATGGCGACTCTAGACCTGCTTCTTTGACCGCTTTCTTTAAAAAAACATCAAATTCTTTGTCTCTATTTGTTTCCATAGTTTTGTATTATTTCAGGCTCCAAGCTGTACTTTAATATTTTAGCCAACTTTTTTCTTGCCCTGAACAATCTAACTTTGACCGTATTGACATTACTACCCACAATCTTTGAAATCTCTTTTAAAGAGAGCTCTTCAAAGTAATGTAAGGTAATTAAAACTGCATCATCTCCAGCTAGTTCTTGTATCCCTTTTTTAATTCTCATCCTATCTTCCGCTACCTCCATAGGATTTATACTATTTTCATATGACACCAGTTTATTAACCGTATAATCATCAATAGCCTCGGTCTTTATTCTCCTTTTGCGTTTCTTTAGATAATCAAGACTACTGTGATAAGCAATTTTATACAGCCAGGTCGAAAATTTGGAATCGCCTTTGAATTTTGATAATGACCCGTAGACCTTTAAAAAAACATCTTGGCTTACTTCTTCTGCTTCCTCTCTATTATTTAGCATACGTAGGGCCAAGGTAAATACCATCTGCTTATATTGATCTACCAATATAACAAAGGCATTTGTATCTCCATTAATAACCTTATCAATATAGTATTGGTCCTGGTCTTGACTCATTTCGCTTATAAGACGTTCAAAGTAGTACCTTGGTTACGGTTTTCTGAAAAAAAAAGAATTTTGTGTAACCTTTAGAAGAATCTGATGGTCATACCTGATGAACAAGTTTATTAATCAATTAAAAAAACAATCATCATGGGACCAGAAATAGTATTCATCAGTATTTTTATAACGGTATTCGGCATCGCTTACCTCCATTATTCGACGCGCAACAAAGAACGTATGGCACTTATCGAAAAAGGGGCTGATGCCAGTATTTTTGTAAAGGAAAAACAAGAAAGAACCGCGCCGGTCTGGAAAGTGCTTATTTTAAATTCGGCCCTATTATTAATGGGAGTCGGTGCAGGTATCATGATTGGCGGAGTCTTGTGGTCTAACTTTAACGTGAATAAGGATATCGCCATGCCGGGTTCCATTTTTCTAATGGCCGGCACAGGGCTTCTTGTTGGCTTCTTTTTGACCAAACAACTCGACAAGGAGAAATGAATCGTGGCGAAAGCTTCAGTATAAAAAAGGAATTAGCGGCTTAGAAACTAGTCTGATTCATTGAAGTAAACTACCTCGGCAAGCCTGCCTTTGCCGTCAGGCAGGCATCGGGGCACCTGCCTGCTGGCGTAGGCAGGTTAAACCCACTGGTGGGAATAAAAATTTCTTAAAATCAACTATACTGTTCGCAACACATAACCAAAACCGATTGATAGCATAAAACCATCGTATTTTCACGATGGTTTTTTATCTTTAAGGGATGAAAGTAATCTCGACCAATATTGGTAAGCCCACAACCTTTCTCTGGAACGGTAAGGAGGAACAGACCGGAATATTCAAACACCCCCTTGACGAACCATTGTTTTTAGGTAAGATTGATGTACTAAAAGATACTGTAATCGACCGAAAACATCATGCAGGCGAACACAAGGCTTGTTATTTGTTTTCAGCGAACCACTACCCATATTGGAAAAACCTCTACCCTGAACTGGAATGGGATTGGGGTATGTTCGGAGAGAATCTGACCATCGATGGGCTTGATGAATCACAAACACGTATTGGTGATATTTTTAAAATAGGAAATGCCATAGTTCAAGTCTCCCAACCACGAGAGCCTTGTTATAAATTAGGAATCCGTTTTAAAACGCAAGAGATAGTTAAAAGGTTTATTAATCATGGGCACCCCGGAACCTATGTACGAATACTTGAAGAAGGCACCACAGCAAAGGGTGATGCTGTTAAATTAATCCAAAAATCAGAGAACCCCTTGACCATAAAACAGTTCTATGAATTGCTGTATACCAAAAAAAAGAGTCTTGAAATCGTGCAACTTGCCATTACTAACTTTTCGCTTCCTGAATACAAAAGGAAACGCCTAGAAAAATATCTTTAACTATGAGACTTCCATTTAAAAATCGGAAAATAAACAAGGCTATTTTGATTGACCTTTGTATACTGGCTTTTCAAGCCTGTACGGAAGAAGCTAAAGTGGCCCTGAAAGAATACCCACCTATCTCAAGTGTTTTTAATGCCTATTAACCTGAGTTTGACCTAATCTCTGTTTACCATTTGACCTCATCTAGTGCAGCATAGGCTTCACAGTAACCGATTAGCCTCGGCACCTTCTCTCAAAGTATGGTACTGATCTTTTAGACCGTCTTGTCTACACCATTTTCAAAATACCACGAACATAACCAACAGATTCTGAAAGTCCGTAAATAGCATGGTCACCGTCTTTTTCATATTCTAAGCCTAGAACACCCTCGTATTTAATTTCTTTCAGGGCTCGCATGATACTTGGAATATTCATTGAACCATGGCCCATTTCAATGTTCTTACCATTAGGTACTTGCTTATCTATATCCTTTATATGCACATCGAACAAACGGTCCTTGTACTTTTTAAGCTCTTCGGCCGGATCGAGATTCAAACGAAAAGTATGGCCAGTATCTATGCACAGGCCAATACGACTATCTAAATTTTTTATCCTGTCGTACACACTTTTAGGGGAAGGAAAAATATCATCTTCAGGACCATGATTATGTATGGCTAATTTTACATCTACTTTTTTTACTTTCTTTTCGATAAGCGGTAATAATTCATGATGGGGAGAACCGATTATCATTTTCAGTCCGGCAGTTTTTGCATAATTGAAGTACTTTTCAACATCTTCAGGCGTTTTCATCTTAATAACACCACCGCCATATAGGTTTATACCACGTGCTTTGACTTTATCACGAATATATTTAAGCTCTTTATCTGTTGATTCATACGGTAAATGATAACTTTTAAGGGCCATATCTTTTATATTCAGCCTTTGAGCAATTTCAATAACCTCATCTAAACTATACTTTCGCAAGGTGTACGAGGCTAGACCAACCCTTAATTCATGACCGTCAGCAACTATTTTTTCAGCTTTATTAGATCTGGTGAAAGATGTGGTTCCGACCGCTACGGCACCAAGACCCAATGTTCTTATAAAATTTTTTCTAGAGAAGTTCATATTATTTCGAAGCTTACCAATGAATACTCTTTAAAGGTACCATTTTTTCGACGCTATACTAGTTTATACAACAAAAGCACTATCTATTGCCACAGCCAGTGGTCACCTTTTAGGGCCCAAGAGCACATTGGCTCAAGCCAAGTTACTCAAATTATCTTTTTGTTTGGGTGCTGTTGCGAGTACTTTAAAGGGCAGCTACCTTCTGCATTTCTATTTAGATATCGGGGAGGGGGATAAACCTATTTGTAGAAATAAAAAATCGGTTCTTAAAAAAGAACCGATTTTTTA
>JASFYU010000190.1:0-5404 GCA_045046905.1 Flavobacteriaceae bacterium
TTGAACCGGTTACCGTCGACAATAATAAATTTCGGAGCGATTTGCAATTGGTCTATTGCCCTGTGCATGGCCAAAATAGAAGCATTCAAAATATTTATTTCATCAATCTTATTAGGATAAATATGTGACACCCCAAAACAAATACAAGTACTTTCAATAATAGGCTTGAGTAAAAGGCGTTTTTTTTCGGACAGTAACTTAGAATCATTCAGCAGTTCATTTTTAAAACCTTTGGGCAAGATTAGTGCGGCAGCTGTTACTGGGCCGGCAAGACAGCCTCTTCCGGCTTCATCGGTGCCGATTTCGTCATATTCTTTGTAGTATGGTTCTAGCAAGGAGTCAATAGTATTTAAAACCTGAGTTCGACCTAATATTCAATTTGCAAAATGCTATCTATTGTTTTTCTAGAGTTCTTTAAATGCCGTTTTGTTATTCCGAGATAGGTGCCACTATTAAACTGTCGCCGCTCCTAGCTAACATACATCGTACTTCATTGCATTCTTATGGCAGGCCGAAAAAATGGCCTGTACAAAATTACAATCTGACAATTCAAAACAGGCCATAAATGTAATTTAATTGTGGCAAATAACTATTTTGAATTGAGACCTATGATATTCTTCCGAAACTTTCACATTTCATTAGGAACAAAAAAATTAACTTTGCTCTTGAAATTTTATTTTGACAGTGGTCGAGAAATTGGTTGAATTGATGCCGCTGAAGAATAATAATTTTTATAATGCCTTTAATAATAGGGCGTAACATTGTTTCATGAGATATTTCTCCTTTCTATTTTTTATGTACATCGCCCAGATGGTTTCTGCTCAAGAAGATCCTATTGCCCGAGCCAAAAAAACCGATACTACCATAGTCCAAAGAAGATCCCTTGATCAAATGGGAAAACAATCGCCCGAAAATGAAATTACAATCGAGGATTATAAAATAATTTCTTTTGCCCGAGATACGACCTTTTTAGATACGACCTTAACCTTGCAAAAGGAATATCGTTATAATTATTTACGAAAAGACGATTTTGAACTGATGCCCTTTGCCAATGTTGGCCAAACCTATAACAAATTGGGTGTCAATTTTGAGCGGAGTCATATGTATCCCATACTAGGGGCAAAGGCCAAGCATTATGGCTATATGGAGGTTGATGATATTGATTATTATCATGTAGCTACGCCCATGACCGACCTTTTTTTTAAGACCACCTCTGAGCAAGGTCAGCTTTTAAATGCGGCACTAACCTTTAATACCTCGAGGCGGTTAAATATTTCTTTGGCCTATACCGGTTTTAGATCCTTGGGTAAATACCAATTCAATCAGGCTCAATCAGGTAGCTTTAGGACCACTACCAATTATGTGACTGAGAATAAGCGGTATGATTTAAGAGCGCATATAGCCGCTCAAGATGTTGAAACAGAGGAGAATGGCGGCCTGTCTAATAAGGAGATTCAGTTCGAAACTGGCGATTCTAATTTTAAAGATAGGATAAAGGTAGATGTTAGATTCGGTGATGCCCGGAATAAGATCTTGGGAAAGCGCTATTTTCTAGACCATCACTATAAATTGATACGCAAAGAGAAAGATTCGAGTAGCGCGGAGAAAACATCATTGGCTATTGGCCATCAGTTTAGTTACGAGACTAAGTTCTATGCATTTACCCAGTCCGCGGCGAATAGTTATTTCGGTGAGGGGTTTCTCTCCTCAATCGAGGATAAGGCTAGGCTCAAGACCATGTACAATCAATTTAGTGCAGATTTCTACAACGCTACCTTAGGAAAATTGCAGGGCAGTATAAGTCTCTATAATTACAATTATTTTTTCAATAGTATCCTGATTACTGATACGCAACGTATTCAGAATCAGTTGAAAGGCGAGGAAATCTCCCTTGGCGCCAAATATTCTAAACAAATAGGAGGGTTCAAGATACAGGGCGATGCAAAATATAATTTATCAGGCAGTCTTACAGGAAGCATTCTAGATGCATCTGCCGCTTACCGTTTTAATGAAAACAATAGTATATGTTTTGGTATACATTCCTCTTCAAGGATGCCTGATTTTAATTTCTTATTGTATCAGAGCGATTACAGGAACTACAATTGGCAGAATACTTCTACTTTTAAAAAACAAAGTGTGAATATATTGCATTTTGATCTGGATTCGAATTTCTGGGGTGCCCTGTCGGCCAAATATTCTACCCTTGGTAATTACACTTACTTTGGTGTAGATCCTAATCAAGCCATAGTAGAAGGTGAGGAACAAGCGAGTATACGTCCGTTTCAAGAAGATAATAGTATCGGCTACCTAAAGGTTAAGTATGCTAAGGAGTTTCGATTGGGGCGTTTTGCCCTGAACAATACGCTTATGTACCAGGCGGTTTCTCAGAGTGAAGAGGTGCTTAATGTTCCGCAATTGGTGACCAGAAATACTCTTTATTTTTCTTCCGAAGTTTTCAAAAAGGCCATGTACCTGCAGACCGGTGTGACCTTAAAATACTTCACCTCTTATACTATGGATGCCTATAATCCTTTGCTTGGCGAATTCTATATTCAGAATAATGAAAAATTGGGTGGGTACCCCATGCTTGATTTCTTTATTAATGCAAGGGTAAAACAAACCCGTATATATTTAAAGGCCGAACATTTTAATTCCTCTTTTGGAGGTGGTAATGATTTTTATTCAGCCCCTAGTTACCCCTATCGAGATTTTGTGATACGCTTTGGTCTGGTTTGGAATTTCTTTTCCTGATCAGCTTTTTAAGCTGAGCTCGATCTAATATTTGTTTCCTTTTAATGCCTCGTATGCTTGCATTACGGTAAAGACAGACTTGCATCGAGTTGGTTTACTGTATTCCTTAAAGTAGGCCCAATAGCAAAATCAAAATCATCACTTTTGATTGTATTATCTAGAATTTGCACTAGGCTTGAATCTGATTATCGATACAAAGAAAAATGGCCTATTAAGGGGTCTTCACTATGTGCTTCTTCCCTAAAAGTAATCAAATACCAATAATCTCCTGAAGGCACATTATTTCCTTCGTAAACACCGTATCATTTATCCGATGGCCCCAGTGTTTTTATAAGTCTTCCAAATCTGTCGAAAATTTTAATTACAGCGGTCTGGTACTGTTCTATATTGATTGGTTTCCATCCGTCATTAAGACCGTTTCCGTCAGGGGTGAAAAAATCAGGAATCCTGATAGGTATTAACTCGAGGTATAGTTGTTGGGTTACTTCACAGCCATTACTGTTACGTAAGCTAATGTTGTAATCTCCGCTTTATTGATCTTAAAACGGTCTCCAGCCCAAGGTTTCCATCCTCGAAGCGGTATTCATAGGGCGACTACCACCTGCCCCTGCGGCCACAATGATATTTATTCCCGGAGTAGACAATTGCAATTGCAAGGGGTCAAAATTATCAATACTAAACGTAATGCATCATTGGTGCAGCCATTTTTATAGGCAATAGTAAGGCTGTGGTTTCCTTGTGTTAAATTTGTGAACAATGGTTCTAGTGTACTGGTTTCGGAATCTCCGTCAAGGGTGAAGATGACATCATCGAGCAATGTGGGGTCTATATGGATCTCGACCGAGTTCTTGGTTTTTGGGTTCGCTGTCTCACAGAAGTAATCGATACTCAAGGTAGCAGTCAAACCCACGGCCGAAGCTAAGCTAACCGGCAAGGCAAGGCTGCAATCATTGGCATCCCTAACATAGACTAATTTTCCCTGTTCAAATTCAGAGCCGATATTCGTGTTCGGGCTTGTGGTGTATGGAGGCGTACCACAGCTGATGATAAGTATGATTATTCCGTTGTCGTCCTGTACGCACAATTCTTCTTTTACCGTGGCTGTAGCGACCAAGGCAAATCTCTGTTCCAAGGTGATCTCTGTAGATGCCCAACAACCCATAGGATCGTACATCTTTATAAGAATCCTTTTCCGGTTTAGACAGGGTTCGACATATATAGGGCTATTACCTTCCTGTAAAGTTATATCGTCATCGGTACCCTCAGGGGTCTCGTTATCCCATACAAATTCGTAAGTGTTATATCCGCAATTGGGGTCTACCAATTGGCCTTGACTGTCCAATGCCTTAAGTTCAAATCGTGGTTGCTGTTCGGGTATGTGTCCTGGATCTTGAAGAATTACTGCATAGCGATATATAAAAAGAGAATTATTGAGGTCTACAGTCATAGTTTATCTTAGAGATTCTGCTTGCGCGCCATTAATTTCACTGCCGATCCGAATGGAGTAATTACTGCCGGGAAAGATTGTGGGAACCTTATCACCGGTGTTTGGGTCTAAGCTAGAAGTGGTTATAATGGTATGGCTGCCGTCGACGATCAAAGGGCTATTAGTTAAAGTGGGAGAATCCCAGCGCCCAATATATCCCTCCCAGCGATCGTTGAATACATTCCCATTACGGTTGGGGCAAAAATAGTATGGTTCTAGGCTCCCTTCGATAATAGGCGCCGCCGTCGAAAGAATCGGGCCATATAGGCCATTAGTGCCGGCCTTTTGAGATTGAGCGGCTGCTTTTGATAATCCTAGGGGGGACTCTTGGGTGTGATCAGTCGCTTTGATGCCCCTTATTTGAGCATCTAGATAGGACATTTTCTTGCCCGGTGTTCATTGCCAACACATCGGGGTCAACAAATATATTCTGGTTCTCAGTCTCCTTGCCATACTCTGATAGGGTAGATTTTGTGATTTGTAACGATAGTGCAATTTATAAAACAAATGATAATGGCCGAAAGTATTTCTTTTGCCTACAGGAATAGGGCGAATATCCAGAATTGGATGACTTCTTTTCGGTATACATATATAGTTGTTTTTCAGGTGTTTGGATATTTAAAATTAGATACTTGCCCGTAGCTCCTATGTTTTATTTGATAAAGTGTCGAATTTTGATGTTGAAAATCCTTGGGGGCCTTTGTTAGAATTTGGATAGAGTGTTTTTGTTCAACTACAATAGGGCTCTTTAACTTACAAATTATCTGTCTTAAGGAACTTAAAAGTTATATTGTAAATGAATCACAAGCCAGACTACAACGGCCATAGTAATTTGAGATTTTTAGCACTCGTTTTTGTCTTCGTATGCGTAATACTGTGATAGTTGCAGTTGATGAAGTCTTTCATAAGGTATTTTGAAAAGGTAGGAGCAAGTAGCAAAGAGCTTGGGCAAGGGTGTACTCTTGCTTTTTATTATTTTTTTTCAGATGTTACTATCTGTATTTCAGTTAGTTGCAAATTAGTTTTTTATTATTTTCAAAAAAAATAGAATTGGTATTGTGTAAGTAGAAAAACGGTTATATATTTGCAGCCGCTTTGAGAGACAAACACAAGGCTAAAGAGTAAAGAAGTTCATTGTCATATTGTGGAGACAACGTAATAGGGAGT
>JASFYU010000191.1:0-6426 GCA_045046905.1 Flavobacteriaceae bacterium
TATGTATTAAAAAAATCAACAATACTCTCACTTTTAAACGACTCCATAAATCTATTTGTTTGGTAACTAAAGATAAGTATTTATGTAGACACCTCTAATATTTTAAACCTATGAGCGAAAATATTTGTAAATATGAGCCCAATAACTTAATATATTATAAATCCGGTAATTTTGCTATGACCAAAGATTCGCAATGGAGCTTATTTTGTCTATGTTCTGTTTTTTGATTCTTAGGTTTTATTATTTGCTCGTTGTCGCAAAACAAATTTTTGTATTTTTCCAGTTGATGTTTTTGGTAATTCGCTAAAAATAATGGTTTTAGGTATTTTAAATGATGCCATATTATTGCGGCAGAATTCAATTACCTCTTCTTCAGTTATATCTACATTAGGAATCGGAGAAATAAATACACAAGGTGTTTCACCCCACTTATCATCTTTTTTTGCTACCACAGCAACTTCTTTAATTTTTGAGTGCCTATATAATACATTCTCAATTTCTACGCTTGAAATATTTTCACCCCCAGAAATAATAACATCTTTAGAGCGGTCTTTTATTTCAATATAGCCATCGCTATGCCACACGGCTAAATCACCTGTATGAAGCCATCCTCCTTTAAACGCTTCATACGTTGTTGAAGGATTTTTCAAATAACCCTTCATTACAATATTACCGCGCATAAAAACTTCACCAACAGATTTTCCATCTTTAGGCATGAGATGTAAAGTGTCAGGATCTGCCACTATCAATTGATCTAGCATTGGTGAGGCTACACCCTGCCTAGACTTTAAACGTGCTTGCTGTTCATGCGTTTGTTCATTCCATTTGTCATGCCACGCACAAACGACAGATGGACCATATGTTTCGGTAAGCCCATAGGTGTGAGTAACATCATAACCATTTTCTTGCATAGTCTTTATTACTGTAGCTGGTGGTGGTGCTCCTGCCGTCATGACTTTAACGCGATGAGTTATATCATCTTTTAGCAATTGTTCTGCATTATTTAGCATGTTTAACACCACTGGAGCGCCACAAAAATATCCGACTTTTTCTGATTTTATTAAATTGTAAATCAACTCAACTCTCACATGTCGTAAACTAATACTGGTTCCAGCTGTTGCAGCGATAGTCCAAGGGAAACACCAACCATTACAATGAAACATGGGCAGTGTCCATAAGTATATAGGGTGTTGTTCCATACCCCATGACAAGACATTGTTTATAGCATTGAGATAAGCGCCACGGTAGTGATAAACCACCCCTTTAGGATCACCTGTAGTTCCCGAGGTGTAATTTAAGGTAATAGCATCCCATTCATTATTTGGTCGCAAAGGTTGAAAGTCACTATCACCTTGTTCAAGGAATTGGTCATACGTGAATTCCCCTATGAACTCTCCTCCAAAAAAATTAAGATCATCAATATCGATGACTAGCGGCTTATTGAGCATTAAGTTCAACGCTTTTTTTACGACCGTACTAAATTCGCGATCAGTGATTAAAACCTTTGTTTCTGCATGCTCTAAAATGAAGGCAATCGCCTGTGCATCAAGTCTTGTATTAATTGAGTTGAGTACAGCACCGCACATAGGTACTGCAAAATGAGCTTCAAAATGTTCGGTAATGTTAGGGGCAATAATAGAAACTGTGTCACCGCGACCAATACCACGCTTATTTAATGCGCTCGCAAAAAGAGTACAACGCTGTAAAACCTCATACCAACAATAACTAATATCCCTATTAATGGTCGCCGTTTTTTTAGGGTAAACGAAGGCAGCTTTTTCTAAGAATGAAATAGGTGTAAGTGCTACATAATTGGCATCATTTTGTGCTAAAGATTGTTCAAAAATATTAGTATTCATCATCGTTTTACTTTTTATCACTATTATTTGTATTGTCTAACTCTATATTAACTTCATTTGAAATAGTGCACAAGCACTAGTAAAATTTTGGTAATTAATTAATGATACTTTGGATATATATATTCTTATTAGTTATTTAATTGTGAGGTGATCGGTTTGAATCCGTAAATGAAACCTAACACTAGGCTACATGTAGTTAAGCTCTTGATTTTTTCAGTGTTGTGTATCGAAGGTACACAAAAGCGAAAAAATACAATAGAGCTTGGCCAAATTACTTGTAGCTGAAGATGGTGGCCCTGTGCTTCAGGTTTTTTGTACAGCGTAATATATCTATGACCTCTTTTTTGCTCAATACAGTAGGTAGATGTCTGTTTTTTGAAGGTCGTATCAATTCCTGTTCGGTCATTTGGCCTTTTGGGTAAAGTAAGGTCAAATGTTTTACTGCACTTATGAACTGTCTATGAGTACTTATGCCATATTTTTTGTTCATCGTGGCATTTTCTACATATTTTCGGACATCATCATTGGTAATAAGTCCCATTTGTTCCTTATCCGTAAACACAATAAAACCTCGAAGTGTTTACGTGTAACTATATGGAGAAGTAAGCAGAGGTCATAGTACTTACAGGAAACGAGCTAGGGCAACTCCCTAGAGGTCTCACAAGTAAGGAAGGGCTGAACGTAATTATCTTCAAAATTCGGATAGGAGCACTAGTGGTAGCCTATGCCTAAATTAGAAGATAGTGCCAAGGGTGAAAAGAGCTTTGGTTTGATGATTTACGAACCGCCGTATACCAGACCCGTATCCCGAGTACTCGGGAGTGGTGTGAGAGGCGCCACGTTAATGCGATTGGGGCTAAAGAGAAAGTCCATGCCGCGCGGTGCATCTTCCAAACTGGACGTGGCCACCGAGTAAATGATGACCGGAGCTTCTTGTCCTTGAAACTTGTCTACTGTGCCAACCTCTAGAGTTGGCAGTTGTTGTTTAATGGCTTGTACTTGGGCATTATAAGGCGTGATGATCTTTATGTCCGAAGTTGTTAAGGTGGCTTCCTCACCTTTCTGATTTATGAATGTGGTTCCACCTCTTGTAAGTTGATGCACAATCTCAACCACTTTCTCAACTTCTTCACTTGATGAATTGGTATTGCCGCTGTGTTCAACTTCTTCAAAATCATAGCCCCCGAATCTTTTTGAAGTTCTTGCAGTTGTTTTTTTAAAATTAGTATCTGAATGTCTTTCTCAACAGGAATGCCGTCTTGAATTATAGACAAAGAGTCTTTTAAATTTATTGCAATATTCTGCTCTTTCTTCCGCTTGGTTTATTTCTCGAATAACCTGAGAGGTGAATTTTAAAGCGTTTCCCTTTTGGTAGATATTAGTCCGTGATTGGCCTATGAACCTTGGCCTTAGAGCAGTAAACCCTTATCTTTACAGGGTGGCCGTTCTTTGCCATCCGTCTTTTGTCTAAGATAGCGGTTACTGTAATCATTCAATTGGCGGTTTTGGTTTGCAATAAATTTGCAATCAAATATAATATAAATTGGTACGAAATGGTACTATTTGGTGTTTTAAGCTGTTTTTTAGCTCGCTCTTATGGAGGTGTGAAAACAACAAAACCCCTGTAAGTACAAGGGTTTTCGATAGTGTCGGGATGACAGCAAGTCGCATATCGTTACAAATAATTGATTGTCAGTATTTTAACCGTACTTATCTAAATCAAATCCAGATAGGGACACTTGGCTTAAATAGCAGCTTAAGAACGTGGTTAATTTGTGTTATTTACAGTATAAAATTAAGGAATATTTTCATATAAATTCATATAAATTCATATAGCTGATAAAAGCACCGTTTCAAACCTATAGTTAAACATTTTTTTGAAACTCTTATTTCATAAATTGTAACAGAGTAAGGGTAAATTTTCGACTTTTTTGTAACAAAGTCAGGGTAAAATATATCTGAATTACTTGATATTAGATTTAAACTTTCTGCTAACTTTTGAGTATTTCAAATAGCTTTACGTTCAGAAATAAATTCTCTACTCCTATCTTTTGTGATTTGAGGATACCTATTTTTTCTAACTCTTGTAGATATTCTGCAGCAGTTTGGCGTTTGGCAATATCTTTATCTACCAAAAACTTAACCTTGCAATAGGGCTGCTCAAAGAGTAATTCTATCAATTCTTTTGAATAGACACGAGAGGGTAATTTCTCCTTGGCAAACAAGATAGTTTCTTGCATGAGTGTGTTGATATCATTTATCTTCTGTAAAGTATAGATAGCAGTTTCTTCGACACCTTTAAGCATATATAAAATCCATCCTTCCCAATCTTGTTTTTCGGTAACTGCCCTTAACTTTTTATAATATTGACTTTTGTTTTCTATGATATATCTGCTCAAATATAAAATTGGGGTATCCAACAAACCTTTTTCAACTAAATAAAGGATATTCAAAACACGTCCAGTTCTTCCGTTACCATCTGGAAATGGATGTATGGCCTCGAATTGGTAATGTAGTATTGCTAATCGCACTAAATCATCTAAACCATTTTCCGAATGAATAAAATCCTCTAAGTTCTTCAACAAATCTCTAATAATAGTTTCGCCCTCAGGCGGCGTATATATGATTTTATCGTTACTCGTTATTCGCGTGCCAGTAGTTTTTCTTATTCCTGCGTTGTTTTCCTTAATCGTCTGTACGATAGAAACAAATGTATTTGTTGAAAGTGGTCTTTTATTCAAGTTGTTGAAACCTTCCCATAAAGCTTGCCGATACCTTAGAACTTCTTTGGTCTGTGCATCAGTAGTATTGGTATTGGATGAAAAGGCCTGGTATAAATTATCTTCGGTAGTTACTATGTTTTCAATTTCAGAACTATCTTTGGCTTCCTGTAAGGTAATCGCGTTGACTAACATAGACTGGTTAGGAATTTCATCGGCCCTACCCTTTAACTCCGCCAAAACTCTTGTAGCCGCAATGGCTTGCTTCAGTACTATTTTTGTTTCAAGTTCTACCTTTGGTGGTACTAAGGGTAAATTGTTATATGGTTCTTTCGGATTATACATGATTTCGACATATAGGTGCAGCTATGTCGATGATATCGACACAACACAAATATATGTCGAAATTTTTAAATTTTATCGACATATGTTGAAATTACTTATAAGGCCAAATCTTGGAGTTTTCTACCAAACTCATTATCCCTTGTCAATTTCAAAGAACTAAAAAAGCAAAGTGTGGTTTTTCTTCCTTCCCCCTACCCACAAAAAGTGCCCTTCAGGGCACTAACGCAAATGTATCAAGTGGCTGTATTCAAGGTCATATCGAAATTCCCTTGTCCTTGTATTTTGAATAATCTGTAAGCTCATCCTTGAAACCATTAAAGACGGCTTCTTCTTTTGGCTTTTTACTTCCTAAAAGAGTGGTCAGAACATACAGCCCTTTTCTTAAAAGTCGCGCCCGTTCGGTATTCAAGCGTTGCCTTGAAACCTCTTGCATGGTTTTCCTCAATCCGTTGTCCAGATGAAAATTCAGGATTTCAATAGGAAGATTAGCCTTGGCCGATTCCAAAAGCATGAGGTATGCCGCCTTCTTGTACTGTCCCCTTTCAATCAAATACGAAGTCCACAAACATTTCAAATGGTCTTGCCCATTGTTTTTGATGTCCCGTAAAACATTGGGTTGATTTTCCAATGCCATGTTAATGCCGTTGGAAGATAAAAGATAGGCTTGAACTTTAGGTGCAAGCTCCACGCCTACCTTGACTTTCGAATACATCGAATTGATGTACAGCTTTCCTTCCCGCTGCTTGAAATAGAATCCCTTGGCATTGAAGAATCGAATATAATCTTCGGGAGATTTTTCAAAATGCCCATGAAGGTGTTGGGCGTGCTTCATATACGCCTTTATGCTCAGGATTTCGAACTTTATCCGGTACTCCCTAGACATGGCTTCATAAAGGTTTGGAAACATCAAAGGCAAAAAGATGGCGGTCGGGTTTAGGCCGATTTCCTGTGCTGTCCTTTGGTTCAAAAGAGCATCCAGTACTTTTTCGTTCTCCTTGACAAATCCGGGGGAAGCATGAAAATTGATGCGGTCGGGAAGCTGTAGGTTTCCCAAATTTACACCTTCCCTGTGTTTGGAAGAATTGACGTGCCGTATCGCCCTGCCGCTATACCGCACCCCTATACTTTCCAAAAGGTCCCATCGCAAGCCCTTCTTTGCTTTTAGGTCAAACAGGGTACTGGCGATAACTGTTTTGATACGTTCTGCTTTTTTGGTCAATTGCCGCACTTCCCTTGCGGACTCCGTATGTTGAAGTTCCTCTTTTGTGCTGTTAAAATGAAGTTTTACCAATGCGCCCAAGTTCTTGTTATCAGTATGCAAATATTTCTTAAGAAATATAAAACGTTCCGATTCGGTCATGGCATCCAATACCATTTTGTTTGGAATGCTATCGATATGCTCCGAAAAAAGAATCTTACCTCTTGTGTTACGGTAGCTTGTCTTAAAAACTTCTTTGATACATTTTTGGAGTTCCAAATGCAACTGCACGCTTTCGATATCC
>JASFYU010000192.1:0-14744 GCA_045046905.1 Flavobacteriaceae bacterium
GGGTTGTTGTACATCCTGTTATTACAAGATTTTCAAGTGTTGGAGATGCTCCTACACAATATATTCCTCCTCCATTTAAAGAAGATGGATTATAACTACCTGCTAAATCAACATTAGTTCCTGTTCCACTTACAATTGTAAAACCATTTAGTTTTGCACTTGAAGATTCTCCACTATTAAAAGTAACAACGCTTCCTCCTGTTCCATTTATAATAACTTGACTTGGATCTCCAGTATTACCCATTATTACAACATTTGTTCCTCCAAAATCAATATTTTCATTATAAGTTCCATCATCCACTGTAATAATATCACCTGCTCCTGCATTATCAATTGCAAGTTGAATTGTTGCATAATCTACAGGAACATTTATTACACTTGATGCTACATTTATTGTAAATGACTGCTCTTTAGTCTCATTAGGCACACCATCATCAGTTGCTTTTATTAATACAGGATTTGCTCCTGCATCTGTAATAGTAGGTGTTCCACTAAGTGTTCCTGTTCCATTACCATTGTCGGTAAATGTAGTAAGCCAAGTTGGACGTGTAAAATAATCAATAGTAATTGCATCACCTTCATCATCAACTATTGTAACATTGTATGTATAAATATTTCCAACAACTGCTAATAATCCTGGAGATGAAGTAAATCTTGGTGGGTCTTGTGCATTATTTAATGCAACTGTTATATTATTTGCGATATCTGTAAAAACTCCATCATCTATTTGAACTGTTAGTATAAAATTTGGTGTAGTTTCAAAATCTAATGCGGAAGAATTTGCAACAACAACTTGCCCTGATGGGCTATTTATTGCAAATGCATTATTAGTATTACCTGCTGTTATAGTAAATGTAATAGCATCTCCTTCAGTTTCTGTAAAAGTTGGAGTTCCAACGATGGTTCCATTAGGACTGTTTTCATCAATATTTGGCAATGCCACATTTGATATTGTTGGTGCTACATCGTTTACATTATTAATATCAATTGTTACTGTTGCACTTGCAACTGGACCTGCTCCATCAGAGACTTGAACTGTTAATGGGTAATTTGTTGTTACTTCATAATCCAATTCTGCAGAATTATTAACGGTTATTTGACCACTTGGTGATGCTATTGCAAAAGCTGTATTTGTATTTCCAGCAGTAATTAAAAATGTAAGTGCATCACCATCAACATCATTTGCTGCTACAGTTCCTACAACTGTTCCATTAATACTATTTTCATCAACATTTTTAGTTTGATTACTAATTGTTGGATCATCATCTAAAGGAGTTAATGTTATTGTAAATGTTTTGGGAACACTTGTATCATTTCCTCCTCCATTATCTACAGCTGTTACTGTTACAGTTGCCATTCCATTAGCGTTAGCAGCTGGAGTATATGTTAAATCTCCACTAGAATTAATTATTGGCTGAACAGAAAAAAGTGAATTATCATCATTTGAAACTGAATAACTTACAATTTGCCCAACTTCTCTAGGATCTGATGAAGCATAGGCTAAGTCTGTTTGTGCAGGCGAGTCTTCAGGTATTGAAATATTTGCTCCAAGTGTTAATGTTGGTTCTTGATTAACAAAATTTACATTAATAGTCATTGTATATGGAGCAACACTAAAAAGTGCACCATCACTAACTTTAAATGTAAAAGTTGTGTATGGAGAACCGAATTCATAATCTACTGGCTTGAATGTTAGTTTTAAAATATCTGCTTCTGGAACAGTACTTAAATTAATTAAAGCTCCTTCATTGGCAGTTCCGTCAAGGTCTGTGTCAACCCATAAAGTACCATTTCCTGGAATTGTTGTAATTTCTATTTCTGTAAGTGGAGGGACATTATCAACATCTGCAAAAGCAAAATCTGCTGTTGCAAAAACAAAGTTTGTATTCTCATCTGTTGAAACAGTATTATTTAAAGATGTTGGTGCATCATTATCTATTGTTACATCAATCGTCATTACGTATGAAAGATTACTATAATGATTTCCATCATTTACTTTAAATGAAAAACTATCGTAAGAAGCACCACTTTCATCTAAATTAGGAATAAATTTTAGTTTCGTAATATCAGCAACAAGTATTTCTTGATTTGCAACAATATCTTCAGCATCATTTATTGAATTTGAATTTGCATCAAGATATAAAGTTCCAACTGATTCTATTCCTGTAATCATTATTTTAGATAGAGCATCACCATCTACATCATTAAAAGGGAAATCCCCTATTACAAAAACATATTGAACATCCTCAACTGTTATAACTGTATTATTTGCAGAAGTAGGTGGGGTATTAATATTTATTGTTATCGTTTTTGCAGGGTTTGACGTTCCATCTATATCTGTTACTTTAAAAGCAAAATCATCTGTACCACCAGCAACAGAGATATATGTAAATTTATTTGAATTAATATCAGCTACAGAAATTGATTGATTTGATACAACAGCAACTCCACTAAGATATAAAGTTCCTATTACAGGATTTGTTAATCCTGTAACTTCAACAAAAGTTAACCCTCCACCTCCATTATCTGTATATGGGAAATCAATTTCCTGAAAAATATAATCTGTACCCAACACTCCTACAACTGTATTATTTGCAGATGTAGGTTTAGCAAGGGGTTTAATTGTAGATTTATTTAATACGATCTTATATTTATGAAATTTGCTTTTAGTATTAAGTTTAAATGATTTTCTTGCATATTTCAGGCTTATTTTATTTACTTCCAAACGCAGGTATTCAGCGTATTTACCGTTTGATACTCGGACACAGACTGCATCTGGTGAAGTCGTTGATTTTAATTTTGCATTGAAGCTTATTGATATTTTTCCATTTGGGCTCGCATTCCATGGATAAATGAAGTTGTAAATATTGTTTCCTGAACCGAGGTCACCTAATAAATATGCTTTATCGACTATTTTATCCACTCGTGGTGTACCGCTGAACAAACGGCGCCAAAGCCCCTGAGTCCGCCAGACTAAGCGTTTATCGCCTTTCAAGATAGTGTTAGAGACAGATGTGCCAATCCCGGTGGAAGAGCTTATTGAGAAAACATTTTTCCCCGCTTTAAGAACTTTTACCGGAAGCTCATAATAGAGCAGGCCTTTGCGGATACGAATAAATTTTAATCTGCTTCCATTCAAATCTACCGAAAGAGTGCCGGGTGACAAAGATCGTCCGTAAAGAATCAGTTTTGCGCTCTTTGCCGCACTTTCATCCCCGGTGTATATTAAATAGCGGGAAGGCGTGGAACTGAGGCATACAGCTTTGCCCGGAGCCAGTATTTTCATATTCTGGTGCTGGATGCCGTTTTTTAAATCACGGCTTGGACTGCCGTTGCGGTAGGTAATAAAGTGCAATTTGTTGGTTTTAGATAACTTTTTAATGTTTCCAATTTCACGAATGTATCCCATCTTAGGACTGGAAACTGAAAACTGATTAAACAAATAAATGCCATCAACTCCAGCTTGAAGTGCTTCGGCTGCCCGGGCACGATATGTCAGTTTGTTGTGTCGTTGAAGAAGCGGATGTTGATTTCTCACTCTAGGTTCACTTAATCCAGCATATACTTTGACATTATACTTATGCCCTAATTTCACAAAATATTCCCAGTCGTTAAGCCGGAAATAGCCACTGCCGATGATAATATCGATCAGGCCTTCTTTCAGCCATTTTTGCAAATCAATACCAAGTTCCCGGCAATATTCTACAGAATCAGGTATTCTTATCGCTACTAATATTGGTCGTCCCCGACGCATGCCAACGCGTTCGGTCATGGTGCGGATTTCACGAAGCGTATCCGTTAACATCTTTAGCTCTTCAGGAGATGCTTTGCCGCCTTTCACTACACTTTTGAACAAATAAAGGTGTCTAAAAAAATCAAGTTCAATACCATCGACATCATAATTTTTGCAAACTTCTGTGACATATTTAACAGCCAGCTCACGAATTTCCTGATGTGTAAAATCAACGGCACTCCAGCGACCATTTGGAAAGCGTTCGCCGCATTTGCCCATCAAATATTCAGGGTGAGCTTGTTTTAGCTTTGACCAGCGTTCATATGGTTTTGAAGGACGATGTCCGCTGTCGTGCGTGTCATTGACCCGATTGCTCCAAAATACTTCCATCTTATTGGCATGAGCATATTTTATAACTTCCCGCAAAGGGTCGGTCTTGAGTTTCGCAAAAGCCGGAGTTACGTTCACCCGGCCTTTACGCTTATGAGTATTAAGCAGAAACTCTCCAACTTTCGTATTATGCGTAAACTGCCCGAAAGATGAACTCAATGTACAATATGAGATAGTTGTAATATCTGTGCTGACTAGTGGCGAAGTCCGTAGTTTTAAAAATTTTTCAATAGTAAACGGAAGTCTACTTTTAGGATAAACGTACGAATCACAACCGTCATTATTAAAAATAACCGCACGTGGTTTATCCAAAGCTTCCTGCCTAAGCTTGCGGTACTCATCAATATTTTTTATGATAGGGGGTAACCCATTACATAGTGAAAGGTCTTATTTTTACAATATGAAGGAAGAAGAAGTAATCTTGGTAAATGAAAATGATGAGGAACTAGGTGCCATGCCCAAGATGGAGGCTCATGAAAAAGGACGACTCCATAGGGCCTTCTCCATTTTTATTATGAATGAGAAAGGAGAGATAATGTTACAGCGGAGGGCTGCGAATAAATATCATTCACCTTTATTATGGACCAATACATGCTGTAGCCATCAGCGCTTAGGCGAGAGCAATATACAGGCTGGTAAAAGAAGGCTGCAAGAAGAAATGGGATTTACGACTAAACTCACCGAATTGTTTTCATTTATTTATAAAGCACCTTTTGACAATGGCCTTACAGAGCATGAACTTGATCATGTTATGTTGGGTAGCTATAGTGATGAACCAAGAATAGCTTCCGAGGAAGTTGCCGATTGGAAATGGATGAGAGCTGAGGATGTAAAAAAAGACATTACTAAAAACCCAGATAAGTATACGGTGTGGTTCAAGATTATTTTTGAAAAATTCTATAATTATATCAATCTAAATAAGGTATTGAAATGAAAGTAAAAGTGTGTAGAAAGGCGCATTTCAATGCGGCCCATCGTTTATATCGTTCCGATTGGAGCGATGAAAAGAACAATACGGTATTTGGAAAATGCAATAACCCCCATTTTCACGGTCATAATTATGAACTTATTGTTGGCGTTAGCGGTGAAATAGATCAGGAGACAGGTTTTGTGATAGATATGAAGGTATTGAAAGACCTAATAAAAAATGAAATTGAAGACTATCTAGATCATAAAAATTTAAATATTGAAATTTCAGAATTCAAAGACCTTAACCCAACTGTCGAAAATATTTCTATAGTCATTTGGAACAGGCTAAGACCTCATATTGATACATCAAAAGACTTGGAGGTTGTTCTATATGAGACCCCTCGTAATTTCGTAAGCTTTTCTGGTTAAAGTAGCGATAATAATTTTTTTGAAAAACGAAAAATGAAACTATATCCATTAAAATTCCGACCAATTTTAAAAGAACGTTTATGGGGCGGTACCAAGTTGAAAGATGTTTTGTCAAAGGTAATTACATCGGACATTACAGGAGAAAGTTGGGAGATTTCTGCCGTATCGGGTGATGTATCTGTGGTGATGAACGGTGAATTGGCTGGTACATCATTGCAAGAGTTGATAAATAGTCAGTCCGAAGAATTGTTGGGCAAAAGTGTAGTGAAGCGATTCGGAAAGGAGTTTCCCATATTAATCAAATTCATTGATGCTAAACAAGATTTATCTATTCAACTGCATCCGAGCGATCAATTGGCAAAAGAACGTCATAACTCCTTGGGGAAAACCGAAATGTGGTACATCATGGATGCCGATGAAGATGCCAATTTAATCATAGGTTTCAACAAAGATGTGACCAAGGAGGAATATGCAAAAAGCTTGGAAAAAGATACACTTTTAGATTTGTTGAACTATGAACAGGTTAAGGAAGGAGATACCTTTTTCATCAATACAGGAAAGATTCACGCCATAGGTGCTGGGGTTTTATTAGCTGAAATACAGCAAACCTCTGATGTTACTTATCGTGTCTTCGATTTTAACCGAAAAGATAAGGCAGGTAATCCTCGAGAACTGCATACCGATATGGCCCTCGATGCTATTGATTATGACAAAAAAGACGATTTTAAAATAGCGTATTCCAAGGCAGTAAATACTATTGGTCAAATGGTGGATTGTCCTTATTTTAAAACAAATTATATTGATTTGACCGAAGATTTGAAACAAGATATATCAGAGCGAGACTCATTTACCATTTATATGTGTGTCGAAGGAGCGGTCGATATTGAAAATGACTTTGGTGCCGCAAGCATTAAAAAGGGAGAGACCGTTCTAGTTTCTGCAAATTCAGCTCGAATTCATTTAAAAACAAACGGGGCAAAACTCTTAGAAGTCACCATTTAATCGCAGTGCGATAGCCATGAATTCGGCTTAGTCGAAAAGAATATCCCTAGGCTCTGGTTCGGGGTTTCCGATTAGCCTCTACTTGAGAGAAGTCAGAACTGTCTTTTTACTGTTCTGGTGAGGTAAATACTAAAGAAATTTGGTTTGCAGACGTATACCTCAAGGATATGGGTGCTTTTTTCTTGAACAATTGTTTTCAAAAAGCCTATTTTTGCAAAAAAATAATCAGTAATGGCAAATATTCGAAATTTAAAGAAAGATATTAATTACGTTTTAGGTGATATCATTGAAGCGGTTTATATTGTTGAAGCTGCTAATGGTAAGCAAGATTCAAAAGAGGGCGCTAAAATTATTGATAGTGCTATTGAGACCTTCGATGATTTGATCGTTAAAGTAAACCAAAGGAAGGTTGACAATAAAAAGGCGCATTTTAATACGGTTCGTGAAGAGCTAGAGAAGAAGGCTGCCGGTTTAGTAGAAAAACTTAATACGTTAAGTTAATCGCTGGGCGATAGCCATAAAAGGGGTTTAATTCTCTCTCGAGTAATCGAGATAATGTCGCTCCGATATCTCGGAAAGCAAAGAGAATTCCTAATTGTAATACCTCGCACCCTTGAGTTGCGGTAGTTTTTATATTCGCAGCTACTTAAATAAGAACATCCTGCCTTGGCAGGATGTTCTTATTTTGATAGCATTCTGATACGTTCCAAATGCTTTTTTAACTCCTTTCCGTATTTAGAGTCGGCAACCTCTTGACTCAAAACACTATAAATAGAGTCTAGATATTTTATATTGGCATTAGGAACCTCAATCATAGCTATATAAGGAGCTATATATGAATTCTTGTTGTTCAATGCGAAATTCAAGGCATAGGCATATTCACGCTGCACGCTTTTGTCCCCTAGTTTCTGGATAGAGTCTATTAGAAGAGAATCGAATCGGGTTTCTGAATTTGTCACTAGTTGTAGCCGTTCTAGATTGGTTTTGTTGAACCGCGACATCACTTTTTGAAATTCCTCCAATTTTTTGTGCGTTTCAGAACCCTCAATACTCAAATTCGTATCAAAGGTGTTCCACGAAGTATTGATGGTGATGATACCGGGCTCCCCAAAAAAGGTGATGCGGTCGTTTATCGTATTGTTGTCATTTTTGTTCAAGTAGAGATAAAAGATTTCAGGGCTTTCCAATTCGGTTTTAAAAACAAAGCTTCCATCATCTTCCACTTCCAATGAGTCTATTGTAATTAAAACTGAATCTGGTATTTTCTGCAGGTACAGCATCCCTTTCTTCAATCCTTTTACCTTACCTGTAACGGTCATGGTGTTTTCTGTATCACCTCCACAGGCAATAGTAAATAGACCTACAACGGTCAGAAATAAATACTTTTTCATTTTATAAATTTAAAGTGGCAAATATCACTAAAGTTTGGCGAATACTAAACTTTTGAAGCAATTTCCATAAGGTAGGCACATAATAATGCCCCTCCTGTACCTATTACATATCCGAAAACAGCTAGGAGTACGCCGACAGAAGCTAGTGAAGGATGAAACTCGGCGGCGACTACCGGAGCCGATGCCGCCCCGCCTACATTGGCCTGACTGCCGACCGCTAAAAAGAAAAAAGGAGCCTTTATCAGTTTGGCGACCAATATCAATAGGCCGGCATGAATCGAGATCCATATAAAACCAATAGCAAGTAAGCCTGGGTTTTCAAGAACCCTTGTCAAATCCATCTTCATTCCAATGGTGGCTACTAAAATGTAAATGAACATACCTCCAATTTTACTAGCTCCTGCTCCTTCATAGTTTTTGGCCTTTGTAAATGAAATTAGAATACCAATGGCCGTTGCTATTACTACCGTCCAAAAAAAGGTACCACCTAAGAAGGAAAGGAAGCTTTTGGGGTTTTTGACGACCTCAAAATTTTCTGTTAAAATAGCGCTAAGGTGTTCTCCGAAAAAATGCGCTATGCCAACGGCTGTAAACGCAATGGAAAGCATCATTATATAGTCTTTGATGGTCGGTACTCGAGTAATCTTTTTCGAAAATTCGGTAACTCTCACCTTGAGGGCTTCTATGGCCGAGGTGTCGGCCTTGAGCCAGCGATCTATTTTTTTTGTTTTGCCAACGCCAAACAGTAGAATAGCCATCCAGACATTTGCTCCAATAACGTCTACGAGTACCATTTGACTAAACTTATCAGGATTGTATTTAAAAATTTCGAACATAGCCGCTTGATTTGCACCACCTCCGATCCAGCTACCTGCAATGGTAGATAAGCCTCTCCATATAGCATCGAAATCATTGCCACCTACAGTCTCTGGAGAAAAAATGGATACGATTAGAATGGCCAGGGGGCCACCAATAATAATACCAAAAGACCCTGTCAAGAACATGATTAAAGCCTTTGACCCTAGATTAGTAATTGCCTTTAAATCAATGCTCAGTGTCATTAAAACCAGAGCGGCAGGTAATAAATACCGGCTTGCCATAAAGTATACTTTTGACTCATGCTCAATAATCTCTCCTTCTGCACCGAGAGTCTTCCATTCGGGAGCAATAATGCCAATCGAGGTCAGGATTCCCGGTAGTAGGTAGCACATCAAAACCCCCGGAAAAATGGTGTAGAACCTCTTCCAAAAAACTTTTTTAGAAGAAGAGGTGTAAAATACAAAACCTAGGCAAAGGGTCAATAACCCAAATACTATGGTGTCATTGGTGATAAATGGTTCATTCATAAAAGGGGAGTTCGCATCACTTTCAAATATACTTAAAACCTGAGTTCTATCTCAGATTTAAATTAAGATATGTTGCCTTATAAAGTGCGCAACACCATCTTCGGTATTGGGCAGGGTAATATAATCAGCAATGGCCTTCACCTGGTCACGGCCATTTGCGACAGCAACACCACAACCCGTATGTTTCAACATTTCGATATCATTATAGTTGTCTCCAAAGGCAATGACATCATTCAAGGTATACTCCTTGTCTATAAGTAGCTTTATGGCTGAAAGTTTCGAAACCGATTTAGGGGCAATCTCTATCAGGGTGTCATTAGAGCGATAAAGGTGTAAATCAGTGCTAAACATTTTTTGAAGTTTAGGAGAAATGGCGTCGGTGCTGCTTTTGTTTCCCATCAGCATGATTTTATGAGCCCCGATTCCCCTATGCTCCCAATCCTCGATGGTCTTAGAAGTATCTCTAAATACTGGCGTGTTTTGGGTATAGCGAATCTCTTTTTGAACCCTTTCAGTACGCTCCTCTACATACCATTCATCTTTGTGATATAAGCCTAGTTTTATCGAGTGTGCTTCGGTTAGCCGATGTATTTCTTTAATGAAATTCATGCCGACAAGTGTGGATGATATTTCAAGGGAGCCCTTCATTATCAATGCTCCATTATAACAGATAATAGGTTCATTTTCAATTTTCATTCGCTGTTGTAGGTAGCTTATGGCCTTAGGCATACGTGCAGAGACTAAAATCACCTTAACGGCTTTTTTTATTCGATAAATTTCAGCTATGGTGAAGTCAGAGACATCGCTTTTCGTAGTTAATAAGGTGCCGTCCAAGTCTGAGCACAGGACTTTATAATTCATATTAAATAGTTAACCAATAGGTGAATTTTAGATTGATTGACCTGTTTTTGGGCATAAAACTGTTTACAAAATAATTGTCGTTATATACAATGAACAAATCAGATAAAGGAGCAAAACGCCACTGTATTCTAGAGTTGAAACCTAAGTTGTCACGTTGGTTGCTATATTGCACAAGGCTTGACCAATATATGGTCTTACTAAAGGTGATATCGACTTTTGGACTAATAAGCCAGATATCGGCACTAGAGTGGGGCGCAGGTAAGCTGATCTTATCATAATTGGTAAGAAGTGATAGAAAAACCTTGGGCTGAAACCGTAGCGTCATCATACTTTTGATTGAAAATCTTTTGCCATTGAAGAACCTACCTATCGAAGATTCTATTTTATAAGCGAAGAGCTTTCGCCTATCTGATTGATACTCTAGCCCTACATTGTTATAATGGTAGCCAAGGTTGCCAGGTAAGGGTACGGCATCTTCTTTATTAGTAGGGTCAAAAGAATCATATAGGTAGATATAGGTGTTGTCTATTTGTACCATTGCTTGTGACGAATTCCTGAAGCGGGCCTTCCAGGCCACTTTTAATTTATAATCGGTATTTCTATAGTGGTCACTAGGTTTCCACAAAAGAGAGGGCGAGAACTGAAAGCCATGGCTTTGTAGTAGGCCTCTCTCAGGCCAAAAAACCCGTTCTAAATACACAAAGCTCTTTAAAATATCTGTTCTTCGAACAAATCCTAGGTCTGATCTAAAATCCTCATCTATATGAACCAACTTTGCATATGCTTTGTAGTTCCTCGAATTATAATTCATTCGGCCACCCGTTGATATGTTGTGCCCTTTTTTTCCATGAGAAAAAGATTTATGCATGAAAAGGCCTCCGTCCCACGTATTGTCTTTTGTTATTAAATGATAATCGGCGCCCAATACTCTGTTATAGGTGTCTTCGGGGTCGATAAAGTCATAATCTTTCGTCGATTGTCGATTAATGAAAAATAAGCCAATAGTAGATCTTGAAAAGACCTTTTGCTGAATGGCCATCATCATATTATTATTGGCCCCTATCTCATTGGCCTCATCGGCTTCCGTTTGTATGTTCAGCAGGCCTAGACGAAGGTCTTTGGTGATTTTACCACTTAGGCGAACGCCTCCGAGTATTTTATTTTCTATAGAATTACCGGCCGTATCTTGGGCGATACCGATTCGTCTTGAAAAAAATGGGTTAGAATTGAACTGGTCGCCATAACTGCTAAACAAATCACTGTTGTCTACAAAGAATTGTCTTTTTTCAGGTAAGGAAACCTCGAACCTAGTCAGGTTGGTAACTTGATCATCAACTTCGACCTGTGAAAAATCAGGATTTATGGTGATATCCAAATTCATGCTACTGCCGATAGCTACTTTAATATCACCGCCTACTTTAATACCGGCAAGGCCATCGCCAGTTTCAAAATCTTTTTGCGAGATTGTATTGACATAAGGAATTACGGCCAAAGGGGTTCGTGATTTGCCTAAAGGGTTTTCAAAAATCATATCGCCCATAAATGCGAGGCCAAAGACATTTTGGTTTTTGGGGATTTGTATCCATGTACTTGTTTCATTCGATTGAGTGTCAAAACGATAACTATTGAACCTCCATTTAGTTTCTCCCTCCTTGAATTTGAAGGACGTCAACGGAATTATCAGCTCAGAAATATAGTAATCGTCATATATGACTGTTTCTCCCTGCCATTTAACATCCCAAGTAGTCGAAAATCCCCGTAGACTATTGCCTCCGCCAGAAACAAGACCTTCACGGCGTACGCCATACGGATTTGTTCCGAACAAAAATGCGTTGGTACCATCATTGAAGGTGTCGAACAATAAAGATATATTATCAGAGCTGCCTGCCCTAAAATCGCGTTTTAAAGATTGAATGGCATAGTCACTTCCAGTGGCGTTTACCTTTATGCCTATGTAGAGGTTGTCATCATCATAGAGCATTTTTATTTCCGATGGCTGTTTTGCCTGAATATCATCGGTCGGAAAATATTCCCAAAAATTATGGGCGCTTTCTGCTTTTGCCCAAACGGCTTCATCCAAGATGCCATCTGCCGTTATGGTCTCCGAAATATACTTTACGGTAAATGACTTGTTTGTTGTTTGTGATACGGCGGGGAACCAAAGAAGAAAAAGTGCAAACGCATAAAAAGCTCTCGCCATTAGTTTTAATTTAATTGGAATATCAAATTTAGGAGTTTAAAGCGTTAAAAAAATCCCAATTTTTTTTCCTATCTATTTTTTTGGCTCTCGTTTTGCCTCTTTTAGGTATTTCATTAAGATCCACTCAATTTGTCCGTTCGTTCTTCGAAATTCATGGGCAGCCCATTTTTCAATGGCCTTGAGCATATCCTCGTTTAATCGCAGTGCAAATCCTTTCTTTTTACTCATTGTTTTTGCTAAAATAACGGTCGATAACTAGCAGTGCTTCTTTCCTTTGTATGTCTATAAACACCTTGTTGTCTCTTTCTAATACAATTTGTACTCCTTTTGTTCTCTTTCTGGTTGTAGGCCTTGTTCTTGCCAAAAAAAACGAACTCTTTTTATATTAGCCGATTGAATTGTACTTTCTTAGATAGTATTGATTCATGCCGCCCCATCGGATTATTTTTTCGAAAAATGAAAGAGCATAAATCGATATTGAATGCCGATTTTATCAATGGTCGATTTCAATTTCATAAGAAAACAATACTGTTTCAGTAACTATAGCCAATATAAAAGAAACACCAACAGGCTTGAATTTATCAATCGTAGCCACCATAAATTAAAATGCTGTATTTCTTTAAAAATTCGTATGATCAATGATTTAGAGTTCCTGCATTGATTATAGGTACCGCATCCTTGTCAGAACAGAGGACGACCATAAGATTACTGACCATCGCAGCTTTTCGCTCTTCATCAAGCTGTACAATATTTTTTTTATTTAATTGTTCCAAAGCCATTTCTACCATACTTACTGCACCTTCTACGATTTTATGT
This sequence comes from Flavobacteriaceae bacterium, assembly GCA_045046905.1. Taxonomy (GTDB): domain Bacteria; phylum Bacteroidota; class Bacteroidia; order Flavobacteriales; family Flavobacteriaceae; genus JASFYU01. The sequence goes on from JASFYU010000192.1 coordinate 13,078, forward strand.
CGGGCGGCGACGATTGCGGTGGCCTGCTGTCTTTTAAGCATTGCATTGGCAATCTCCTGGGCATAAGCTAAATACCCGATACGTGCTTCCAATACTTCTATTCCGGCCATTAACAGACGCTCTTGAAGTTCTTTTTCTAAAGCTTCGCTTAGCTCGTTTACGCTTGATCGTAGGGTAATATCTTCATCAAGCCCTTGATCCGCAAAATTATCATACGGATACATACTGGCCAATTTTCGAACGGCAGCATCCGTTTGTACACGAACAAAGTTTTGATAATCATCGACATCAAAGGCTGCTTTGTATGTGTCGGTGACTCGCCATACCAAAATAGTGCTAATCATTACAGGGTTGCCCAGTTTATCATTTACCTTAAGGCGTTCGCTGTCAAAATTACTGGCCCGCAATGATATTTTTCTTTTGACGTATAATGGGTTAACCCAAAATAGTCCGTTGTTCTTTATAGTGCCCACGTACTTTCCGAAAAGCAATAGTACCCTTAAACTATTTGAGTTTACTAATACAAAACCTCGAATCATACCAATTACCGCTAAGATAACGATAATGGACAATGATGGTAATCGAATCAGGATTAACAACCCTCCGATTAATAATAGTACAAAGAGAAACAGCATCATATAACCATTCATAGGGGTTAGATTTTTTTCGTTTTTCATAGTTGTTGAATTTTATGATATTAAAATGATATAAAAACAAATAGCAGATGCAAATTATTCTCACATTATTAAAGAGGTCAAATGATAGTAATCTTTTTTTAGATTAAATTTCCTTTCTCTATTTTTAGCAAAAATTAAATCGATGAAAAAATCTGTTTTACTCGTTTTCTTAGTGTGTAACCTAACTTATGGTACTACACCTTTTTGGTCCAAAATAGGGCATCGAGTCATTGGTGAGGTTGCCCAGGCCCATTTGAACGGGCGTGCTAAAAGGGCTATCAATAAGTTGCTGAATGGGCAGAGTTTGGCAGCAGTTTCTAATTTTGCCGATGAAATGAAGGCAGATACTACCTATCGCAAATTTAGGACATGGCATTATGTGAATTTTCCGGCAGATAAAAAGTATACCGATGTTGTACCAAGTAAATATGGTGATCTTGTAGTAGGTATTCAAAAATGTATCGCCATTGTCAAAGATGAGAACAGCTCTAAAGCCGATAAGATTTTCTATTTAAAAATGTTGATTCATTTGGTAGGGGATTTACATCAGCCCATGCATGTAGGAAGACGCAAAGATAAAGGGGGTAATGCTACTAATTTGCAATGGTTCAATAGGAACAGTAACCTACATAGGGTTTGGGATACTGAACTGATTAAAGACCATGGTATGAGTTATAGCGAACTTGCTGAGGCACTTCCGAAATTAACCAAAAAGGAAAAAAAAGCCATTCAAAAAGGTGATGTCTATGATTGGGTAGAGGAATCTCAAGAGATGGCCAATGAATTATATGAATCTGTAGAGGAGGGTGAAAAACTGTACTACCAATATGGATACAAGTGGTGGGGAAGCCTAGAAATACAATTAGAAAAAGGAGGATTGCGATTGGCGAAGATTTTAAATGAACTTTTCTAGCGCTCCTTTTATTTGGCATTTGATTAGATTGAATAGGTAAGCCGTATCAAGCTCTTCTTTTCTAAATTTGAGTATTT
>JASFYU010000193.1:0-4711 GCA_045046905.1 Flavobacteriaceae bacterium
TTTTTTCCACTTCTCGCCTAATTTTATCAAATTAACCCGTTAGTCTTTCTAAAATTCAGCTTCGAATTGAATAAAAAAGCATCTAAACTGTACACAAATATTAGGTCGAACTCAGGTTTAAAAGAATCTCCATCAAAGGTAGGCCACCTTCCATAAAAATTTCTGTCACAGGCAATACATTATTGAGGTTCTCAAATGTGACGACTCCAATATTTTTTCTTCAGAATAGGAAATTCTTGTTGAAGGGTTCTCGAACTCCTACCTTTTAATTTCTTGACCAAACTACTGATATCCTCAGAAGAACGGTATTCCAAATGCATATGTATGTGGTCTTTACGAACAACTCCTTTCAAAATCTGTACGCCCTCAGCATCACATACCGCGATAAGAACATAACGGCAACGCTTTTGAATATCACCAAAAGAACCGGATACCTATATGTAGTACTCCATACGATATGAACACTCAACCTAGAAACAGTATGGCCGTTTACTCTTTGTTCAGTAATAATAGCAAAAGTAGGTTTTTTTAGAAGCTAAAGCGAGATGCACTAAAGTGCATAGTTTTAACTTATTTTGAGGCTATTTCATGCTCCCCTCAATTCTAAAGGCATAGGCTTGTTTACAGAGTCTGTTTTCTTCTAATTGCAAGTAATCAGGTATTGTAATACTAAGAGTGTTACCCTATTTTTTCCATACAAGGGGTTTGTCGTAACCTAACATAAAAACCTTTGTAGCACGCTTTAATTTAATGTTTTTTAGATTTAGTTTTTCGCCGGGCTATTGTGTAGAAACTGCATATACCGGACTGCCGTCAAAATCATGGTTTTTCAATATCTAAGATTCACGACCATGAACAAAGGCGTAGATACCCCGATGAATCCGAATTTCATATCCTGAAAGTCCTGAACAGTCTCTTCATTGGCGTGGTGGTAGGTACTCAAATCGGCATTCTACATATAGTCTTGCCAATGGTGGGTTCCTTTTCGGCCCATAATAACCCAGCCATCGGCATCAGGTTGTGCTACGGGTTTATACTTCCAATCTGGTTCTTGTGACCATAAGGTAGCCCCTATCAATATCAATACCACTAACGCTATAGTAATTTGACGTTTCATATTAGGTTTATTTGCTTGCTGTTTTAATTTAAAAGGTCTTTTAAACTAATACTAGGGCGTTCAATATGTTCGACCATTAGATTTGTGCCCTCATTATGTGTAACCTTGGGCGGCATTTGAGGGTTGTACATGGCATCAGTTAAATCACGTACAAAAACCACGTTACGCCCTGTTTTTATTTGGCTTCTGATACCAAAGGTTCTGCCCAGTACACACATATTTGTATGCACACCGCAAAAGACTACATTCTTATTTTTTTGCTTTCGAAGTAATTGTATATTTCCTGACCTTCATCTGAAATTAAATCTTCTTCAAAAATATCTATGGTATTTATTTGACGTGACCATACTTCTTTGGGAGTGTCTTTGGGCGAATCGCAGCCTTCATCAGAATCATCGTTAGGCAAGGGAGGCTCTGTATCGGAATCTAAATAAAACCAATCTGCAATAGAAATTGGTGCTTCTACATGCTTTTGGTCTAAAGCTCTTTTGCGGCCAGGTTATTCTTTGTAAAAGCCCATGGTCAGGCTGGGTGCATGCACTATGGTGATTCCTTTTTTTCTGGCAACTAGTATCATCTTATTTACTAAAGGGGCCATTTTTGCCACCCTCATAGTTGCGTTGCTGCACCAATGTTTGTCCCACATATCGCAGATGACAATAGCTGTTTCCTCAGGCTTCCATGTTAATTATTCTACCTTCTCTTGGCAAGTACTATTTTTTTTATTTGTGAGCGTGCCACTAATTCTATAGAATTGGTAGGTGCTTTTTGTTCTTCAATTCTCGATTTTTTTTCCGATTTTCAGGAGGAACTAGATTCGCTAAAAGCAAAAGAAAAACAAATTGTGTATATACACAGCTACCTACTTTTGCTCTTTCTAGTCAATAGATAATTGATTTTCGCATTAAAGTTATGTTGTGTAATCTTCATTCGTATCGGTTTTTTGTTAGCTAAACAATAATACATCCTACAAATAATACTAATATTTTAGTATAAGTCAAATGCAAGCTCTATTATTGACTATTATTTATGTATTTGTCATACAAATTTTAAAATTCCATATTGAATAAGAAAGAAGTATTTCAAAAAACAGGAGAATCCCCTGTGTTAAGTTATCGTATAGCCGCTAATATTGAGCAGGCCGTCAGGGTGAAAAAGTTTAAAATCGGTGAGAAGTTACCTACTGAAAACGAATTTTGTGAATTATTTTCAATGAGTAGAACAACCATTAGGGAGGCCTTGAAGAATCTGAGCGCAAGAGGCTTAGTGACCATAAGAAAAGGAAGCAGAGTTTATGTCAATGAATTAAGTCTTGAATAACCAAGAAATCGATTTGCTAGATTACCTGCAAGACCCATCCGTTTTTGACTTTAAAGAGGGGTATGTGGAACTATTCGACCCGCCGGAGCTGGGCATTGAAATAAATGGAGGATAAAGTATGTGCAATGGCAGAAATCGGACACAATTGGAAAAACCCTATCTGGAGAATAGCCTCTGGTGTCATTGCCGAATGGTGATATTTAAATGAACGTTTAACAATTTCCTCCAAAAAATAAAAGAGACATATGAAGAAAATTTGGAAGTTGATGATTGCCTTAGGTCCGGGCATTTTTTGCCTAGGCTACACTATAGGTACCGGAAGTGTTACTTCAATGATAAAAGCAGGTAGCCAGTACGGCATGCAATTACTTTGGGTCTTGATACTTAGCGCAATTTTTGCCGGAGTCTTAATGGAAGCATATGGTAGATACGCTCTGGTTACCGGGGAGACCGCCATCAGTGGCTTTAAGAAAAACCTATGGAAAGGAAAAACATGGGCCATATTGGTCATTGTTGGTGTTGTAGCCGGGCAGTGGGCAGCTCTATCTGGGATAATAGGCTTGGTGAGCAACGCTATTTATGAGGTAGCCCACTTGTTTATACCATCGATTACATCTAATAATTATTGGACGATTCTGGTTATTGCTATTTTTCTGTTATTGCTCATGTATATCCTTTTATTACGGGGCAGTTACTCATTTTTTGAGAAATTACTGATTATTTTTGTTTCAATTATGGCATTGTCCTTTATTATTACCCTCTTTGTAGTATTACCGGAAACCAGCGATGTTGTGAAAGGTTTGTTGCCAACCATACCCATAGGAAGTGAGTTAATGGTCGCCGCCTTTGTAGGTACGACCATGGCCGCCCCCACTTTTATTATTAGGCCTTTGATTTTAAAGGAAAAAGGCTGGGGCAGAAATCATTTAAAAGAACAGACAAGAGATGCGGTTTTTGCTGCCTTTCTTATGTTTGTAATTAGTGCTTCGATTATGGCCGCTGCAACAGGAGCCCTATTTTATAGTGGTTTATCTGTGGTAAATGTGTTAGATATGGTTTCGGCTCTAGAACCGGCAGCAGGTAAATTTGCCGTGGCATTGTTCATGATCGGAACTATGAGTGCTGGCCTCTCCTCTGTATTCCCTATAATGATGGTGCTTCCGCTACTAATCGGGGACTATAAAAAAGGAGCGATGGATATCACTTCATCTACCTTTAAAATCCTGACCGGAGTTGCTGCAGTTATTGGTCTTATAGTCCCTATACTTGGTGCAAACCCAATCATGGCACAAATAGCGACCCAAGTGGCAAGCGTATTTGTCTTACCCTTGGTGATTTTGGGTATATTAATACTGATTAATCGTAAGGTTCTAATGGGGGATCAGCGCGCAGGCTTGCTGTTGAACATAGGTTTGGTCTCCGCTTTTATTTTTTCCCTAGTTATTTCCTATAAAGGAGTGTTGGGTCTTCAAACCTTCTTTTGACCTGATATTTAATTTAATTGTGAATCGGTTGTTACATTACTACTCAAAATACAAATGACTGTCAAAGTGGAGAATATGGAGAAAGAACGCTTTGATTTAGTACTGCCTAGCTTAGGATTGGGATGTTGGTCTTTCGGTGGCGGTGACTATTGGGGCCAACAGAACCAAAACGATGTAAATAAAGTGGTACATGCAGCCGCAGATGCCGGGATCACTTATTTTGATACGGCAGAGGCATACAATGAAGGTAGAAGTGAAGAATCTCTAGGCAAGGTCATTCACCCCTTGCAGCGCGATAAATTGATAATCGGAACAAAAGTCAGCCCTTCTAATTGCTTCCGCGAAACGATTAAGGAGCATTGTGAGGCATCATTGCACAGAATAGGTACCGATTTATATCGATATCTATATGCTTCACTCTCCCATACATTCCCATTCTATTCGCCATTTTACAAACGACCAACAAATAATCGATAATCCTCCTACACTTATTGAGGCTATTGAAAGCCTTCAGCAACTGAAACGGGAAGGGAAAATAAGGCATTTTGGCGTTAGTAATTTTTCAAAAAGAAGATCGGCCGAAATAGTGCCCATTGATGAAATAGCAGTAAATGAATTGCCCTATAACCTACTATGCAGGGTAATTGAATTTGAAACATTAGATTACTGTCATTCCATAGGCACATAGGTAATAACCTGAGTTCGACCTAAGATTTAATCTACAGAATACAAATAAAAGCTAAGATTTGAAATGGAAAATTTGAAGGAATATCTGGATATTTCAAAAGTT
>JASFYU010000194.1:0-19607 GCA_045046905.1 Flavobacteriaceae bacterium
GTTTAGATGCTTTTTTATTCAATTCGAAGCTGAATTTTAGAAAGACTAACGGGTTAATTTGATAAAATTAGGCGAGAAGTGGAAAAAAATCATCAAATCTGAAGGGAATACAGATAAAAGGCCATATTGGAGCCATACGGTCATCTAGCTCTAAAATTTATACCGATGGGAGGAGTAAACTACCTAGGGGGAAGACCCACGAGGCATTAAAAGGAAACAAATTTAAACTTTTTAAATTGGCTATAAAATGACCCTTTTGCACGCAAAATTTTGTTTCCTTTTCATTCTATAGTTTCTATGCAGCTCAAAAAAAAATTGACGGAGTGTAAAGTCACTAATTTTGTTTTCCTTTACTCTCTTTATAGTTAGTTTAGTATGAGTTCATTTTCAAAACTCAAAAATCAAAAATCAAAGTAGACCTTAAATAGTATCCAATGCTTTTTTTAAGGAACTGATAATCAAGTCGCAATCATCTTTTGTCAGGATTAGTGAAGGTCTCATGGTAATTATATTCCCCTCGATTATTTTAAAGGCCACTCCTTGATTCAGGCAATCATACATGATTTGTTCTGCCTCTTCTACTGCTCTTTCCTTGGTATCTCTATTCTTTACAAGATCAACACCAATATGAAATCCTTTGCCCGCAACATTCCCTATCAAGGGGTATATTTCTTTTAATTCAGTCAATCGGTCAATAAGGTAGTCGCCCAATACCTCAGCATTTTTTACGAGCTCATTTTCTTCTATATATGCTATTTCGGCCAAACCAGCGGCTGAACATAGGGGGTTTTTCTCATGTGTATAATGCCCTATAGATCGGTGTTGTAGTATATTGTATTTTTCCTTGGTAACAATTCCTGCAAAGGGTACTAGGCCTCCGCCTAGTGATTTTCCTAAAACTAAGACGTCAGGGGTCACGAAATGTTCTGATGCGAACATTTTTCCTGTTCTTCCAAAGCCTTCAATAATCTCATCGAAAATCAATAGTATGTTATATTGCTCACAAAGCTGTTGGATCTCTTGCCAATATTCAAAAGAGGGTACTACGGGAGTAGCAGAAATTGGCTCTGCGATAATGGCTGCAATATCAGGGTTGCGGCGCAGTATATTCTTGATCTGCCGCAAATACTCCTGGTCTATTTTTTCTGTATCGCTATACCCCCATGGGTTTCGATAATAATTGGGAAATTCGGCATGAAATGCTCCAGGAACCATAGGGCCTTGGCCCACGGTAAAATGTTCTTCGCCTCCAACGCTCGATGCTTGAAAACCTGTGCCATGGTATGAGTCCCAATACGAAATCGTCTTCCATTTGCCCGTAACCTGTTTGGCCAGCATTATGGCCATTTCAATAGCTTCGGATCCACCGGGACAAAAAAGGACTCTGTCTAATCCATCAGGAGTGATTTCAGTCAGTTTTTTAGCCAGCTGTATAGTGGGTAAATTTGTATACCTCCTTGGCGTAAAGGCAAGGCCTGCATCTAATTGGGCCTTTACGGCTTCGACTACTTTTGGGTTATTAAAGCCTGCATTGTGAACGCCATTACCATGAAGATCAAGGTATTTTTTACCATTGAGGTCTACAATATAGGCCCCTTCTGTTTTAGAAAGCACATTCATTACGGGAGTAGAAAGTGCCTGATGCAGAAAATACTTTGCATCTTCCTCAATCCAATATTTGGTATCAGCACTTAAATTTTGCGTATATATTCTTCTGTTTTCAGTTGCGTTATTATCTCCTTGCTCCCGTGATACCGTCTTTTTCATTTGCTATTTATTTTATTCCTACCAGTGGGTTTATTGTTTTTTCATGCTTCACTGGCTTACTCAGAGCTAATTTACTTATTTGCATCGAAGGCATTGATATTGGGTTCACTACCCATTTCAAACACAAGTTTGCTACCGTTCATTATTTGGGTATATGTGATAAATGGCTCATGAATTCGTTTTCCGTCGAGGACCATTGATTGTATGTACATATTCTTTTCTGAAAGATTGTTGGCAATAATTGTAAAGTCTTTTGTTTGTTTATTCTTCTGTAATTTCAGAGTGATTTCAGGAAATTGTGGCGCCCCTATTGCAAAAACCTCAGTACCCGGGGTAACAGGATAAAACCCCATGACCCCAAAAACATACCATGCCGACATCTGGCCGCAATCATCATTGCCGTTAATACCTATTGAATGGTTTCTATAATTTTCTAGAGACGTATGTTTACGAATCAGTTCTTGTGTTTTCCATGGCTGGCCGCTATAGTCGAATAGGTAGGCATAATGATGCCCAGGCTCGTTATCATGACGGTAGTGGTTGCCATCAAAATTCTCATTCAGTTTGGCTGCAAATTTTTCCTTGCCTCCAAATAGCTCGATACTACCTTCAATATCATGCATTGCACCAAATAAATACGTCCATCGCCCTCCTTCGGTAAAACCTTCCTGTGTATTTTTATCCCATTCACCATTAAATAGACGTGCATTTAAAAACCCGGTCTTTGTATTGTAGAGATTCTGATAATTTTCACTCCACCTCATGAGTTTCTTATAATCCGATGATTTGCCCAAGTCTTTTGCCACTTGTGCAATCGCAAAATCATCGATGCCAAATTCAACCGTTCGCGTAACGGCTTCACGGGTCTTATCTGAAGGAACATAGCCTAATGAATGATAGTAGGTCAAGCCTCCTCTGGCTTCATACAATACCCCCTCGTCACGATCGCCCCAGTGTTTTTCAGTATCTCTCAATGGCGGATGCATGGCATTTTTTCGAATCGCTTCATAGGCAAGATCCACATCGTAATCTCTAAATCCTTTGATATAAGCGTCGGCAATTATAGCGTCTGCATGTGTACCCGTCATAATATTACTGTAGGTGGGGTTGGGCCATTTTGGCAACCAGCCCCCTTCCTGGTACATTTGTAATAGCGATTGTACCATGGGGCTCACACGTTCAGGGTGGGTGAAATGCAAGAGCGGATGCAAGGCCCTAAAGGTGTCCCACATCGAATAATCATTATAGGAGACCCCCTCATGAACCTTGTCATCAAAAGGGCTGTAATAGCGGCCGTATTCCGAAAACTCTCTCGGAAACAACATCGTATGAAATAAGGCCGTATAAAAAATGGTCTTCTGTTCTTCAGTAGCTCCCTTGACCTGTATTCGGCTCAGGTTTTCTTGCCATATATCTTTGGTGTTTTTTACTAGTTTACCAAAATCCCAGTCAGGAATCTCAATAGATAAGTTCTTTCTGGCTTGTTCGATACTAATAAAAGAAGTGGCGATTTTTACCTTTATCTTTTCATTTTTCTTTGTCTTAAACGAAATATAGGCTCCCATTCTGGCTCCATACTGCTCTTCTCCACCAATGGTGATCTCTGGTTCATTCCTAAATGAATTCCATGTACCCTGAGCATCAAACTCTTTATTGAACTGGATGATAAAATAGCCTTTGAAATTTTTTAGTTTTGGACCCAAATGTGAAGACATCCGCTCTGGATTGTATCCAATAATCTCTCTTTTTTTAGTATCTATTTTCACATAGCCCTGGAAATCTTTTTTATTTTCTACAGAATTAATTCCTTGAACAATAAGGTGAGACTCTTGTGATGCCGGAAACGTAAATTGGAACATACCACATCTTGAAGCTGCAGCAATTTCTCCTTTTATTTTTTTATCATCGGCATTCATTGAAACACTGTAATAATAAGGCTTAGAAATTTCGTCAGTATGCGAGAATGTCAAAGCTCTTTCTTTGGGTAGTAATTTTAATTTTCCAATTTGGGGCATGACCGAAACATACCCATAATCACCCATCCAAACCGTAGGTTGATGAGTCGCCATGAAACCATGTATGGTATTGTCTTCATACGCATACGACATTTTGCTTATTTTATTTTCACGCGATTGGGCAACAAAATTGGTCATTGCGAATGGCGTTCCCACACAGGGCATGGTGCCTCCGCCATCTCTTCCGTCGATAAAACCAGCAACGGCAGTGCCTATCAAGGGGTTTACATAATCGACTTCTTTTTTTTCTTGGCCGACCATAAATTGCAAGCCTACATAAAGAAATGAAAATAAGAATGCCTGCTTTTTAAAAAGATTCATACAATTGTTTTTGAATGATTATTTAGAAATATACATAGAGTCGAAAACAGCACCACCAATAGATGAAATTGCTTTCAATTCTAATTTTTTGCCTTTGATATGGATTAGCGAAAAGTGGCCGGTATGCCCCACAGCAGCAACAATATCTTTTGAACAGTCCTCAGGTTCTTGGGGTGCCCAATCTTTTTTTAATTTTCCGCCAGCACCCGTTGTAATTTGAATAAAACCATTTTTAATTTCCGGATATTCATGCTTGTTTTGCGCGAATTCCTCAATTAAGGCTCCATCTTTATCCAAAGGATATAATCTTTCATAGGTATGGGCATGACCGTTTAATACTAGGTCAACATTATACTTGGCAAATAAAGGGTACATTTTAAGTACCGATTCATGTTCTGGTTTGTAGGTGCATGTTTTTCCATTGTGATGAAAATACACAAATATCCAATCATACCTATTCTGCGCTTTTTTTAAATCATTCTCAAACCAGATCATTTGATTTTCTCGATCATACATCTCTCCATTTCTTGTATCAAGAGCTATAAAGTGGGCATTGCCATAATCAAAAGAATAATAATGTTCATTGTTCGGCAATTTCCATTCCATGGTGAAGTTGAGATCCGGATTAACATTCCAATCATGATTACCCAAAGCTGGGTATAGCGGCATGTTTTTTAATATGGGTTCCAAGGGCTTAAACAAATATTCATCTGCAAAGGAACTTTCCCCATCTGGGTAAACAATGTCTCCTAAACCTATACCAAAATGGGGGCGTTCTTGTAAATTATTAATCTGATGCGCTGTAACTATTGCAAAACCACCTGTATTTAAAGGCTCCCCAATATCACCCATGGCATAAAAAGAAAATTCGGTTGTATTTGGTTCCGTTTTAAAATAGTAGGTATCTCCAGAGGCCAGTACGTTGTCATCTGTATAAATTGCATAATAATATGTAGTACCCCTATCTAAACCTTTGATGGTTACGGTATTTCGTGTTCGTAAACTATCTTTTAGAATAGACCCTTTTGCTATATTCACTAGGGCCTTGGTTTTTCCATATTTTACATGGGCAGTTTTACCGTAATCGGTAATCCATAAAATACTGATACTGTCGGTAAATGCATTTTGAAGATAAGGCTGCCTTATTAATTGAACCTTGGTAGCTTTGCCTGAAGCTAGCTCGGTGGCATTTGTACTACCACAGCTAACCATAAGCACAAAAATGAATAGAAAGAGTGTATAAATTAGACCAAAAGAGGTATTTTTTATATATGACATACGTTTAATTACAGTTAATTAGTAGATAAAAAATATTGAAATCGACTGGTCTCAAGGTAGACATAGGTGAATTCTTTTCGATTAATTATACATTGAGAATACATACAACCGCTAAGTTTTACTCATACTCCCTAATTCCTTTCATATATGTATTCGAGAACCTTCGATTTCATACTAAAAATTGAAACACTAGGTTTATATACTCATCACATATCAACTTTCGGTTTTTATGCTCTTTCTTTTCCCCTTTTCCTGTGTTAAAATTTTAAACCGTAGCTACGGCTATGCTTGAAAATCTTGCCTTGGTAAAGAAAAAAATAAATTTGCCTAAATTCCCGAATTTCCATATGTGATGAGTATATTACCCCTGAAATGAGCTTCGAACTACAGAAAAAATAGCAGTTTCTTCTCTCAAAAGCACTCGGCTGAAAAGTTATGTATTCTCTTAATTATTTTAGAATCTCCTTGTAAAACAATTGTAAAAATCACATTTAAAATAGGCTTGATTCTACTGATGAACACTATCAAAACAACAATAAAATTTCGAGTAAAAGAAAAATTTACAATGTAAATAGTATGCAAACCTTTGCATGAACGGCCGCTTGAAACAGCGCAAAAATAGCTATACAAAATGCTGAGTTTCTCAGAGGTGACCTAGCCTGCTCATCAAAAACTCATTTACCCTTGTTGCGCTACTACTTTGTATACACCTTTATGAACTGCTTTCTCGCTATTCAAGTAAACTATCTCGGGGCAAGCCCACGGGGCATTAAAAGGAACAAACTTTTACATTTCGATGCAAGCCTGCCTGCCGGCAAAGGCAGGTTAAACCCACTGGTGGGAATAAAGGAATTAATGAATAAAGAGTTTATCTGCAGGAATTATTTGTTTTGGTACTCCTGGGCCTTTATAAAAAACATCGAGCCATGCGCCACCTGCTTGGTTGTGGTAATCGACTATGATTTGATGTGATCCTGATTTTAAGGTAATGCTTCCCATTCGTTCAACGGTCCCGTGTCCGCCGTCATTATCTACAATTAAGTTTCCGTTGATATAGAGCTTACTGCCATCATCAGAATTAAGGTAAAATCGATATTCACCAGCGGTATCTATTTTAATAGAGGTCGTAAATTGTATACCAAATTGCCCACCTGACTGATCAATATCACCTATTCTAAATTCATAAGTCGTACCCGTTTTTAAAGGTTTTATCGCTTTGAAAATTGGCAAAAACTGCCATTCTCTTTTATTTTCTTGATAATATTTGTAGTGAATACCATTCTCATATTTTTTTTCTACGAGTCTGAAGTAGGCCTTAGAAATATTACTTTCTTGATTACTACCTGAAAATGACCTTGCCAATACTACCGTGCTTTTTGACAATTCAAAGGGGTTTGTATAGAGTCTTGAATTTATGTTAGGCACCTGACCATCAAGCGTATATCTAATTTCGGCATTTTTAGTAGTCTCTATTTTCACTGTTGGTTTTTCATCGATATACAAGCCGCCTGCAGGATCATATAGGTTTGCTTTTGGATATATCACCGGGGTAGAAATCAACACTTTTTGATTGCCCAAAATTGGTTCGACGACCCCTTCAAAAGCACTGGTAACAGCTCTGCCGATCCAGGCAAGGGGTTGTTCAAGTCCAAGTAGTTTGGCAACAGTAGCTGCGTTGTCATAGGTATATACCGTATTTTTTATGTGGTAGCCTTTTTTTATTCCCTTTCCAAAAAGGATAAAGGGTATTTCAATTTCATCTAGGGTTTCGCCTCCGTGCCCATATCCTATACCACCATGGTCCGCTGAAATAACAAATACGGTTTCCTCAAAAGTTCCGGCATCTTTGCTGGCCTGAATAATTTGGCCTATTAACTGATCTGCATGGGCTACCGCCTTATAAAACGCCGGTGTTTTATGCCCATCATGGTGTCCTACATGGTCTACATCATCAAAGTGAACGAATAAAAAGCCAGGTTTTTTTTCTTTAATATAGGTGACGGCCTTTTCAGTCGTCAGCTCATCATTTTTTTCTGTAATATCATAATTTAATGCACTTCTTTCAATCAAACGCCCAAAACCGTCCCAGGTATAAATTGCTCCTATTTCTAAATCGGGACGTTGCTGTCTAGCTACCCCAAAAATAGTAGGAAATATGTCTTCTATTCCTGTTACAATCGGAGGAAGAATGTAGTCATCCCTTTCCCAGCCATTGGATGTTATCCCATGTTGTTCGGGTCCAGAACCTGACACCATTGAGGCCCAGTTAGTACTACTGCTGGTGGGTAGCACCCCTCTTGCATTTAAGGTGTATGCGCCATTTTGCATCAAATTATCTAATATGGGGGTTTCTGCATTGATGATTCCGTTAGGGCTCATGGCATCTACACCAATAACAACCACATGTTTTACTTCAAAAGTCGTAGGTTTATCACCTCTTGTAGTAGAACAAGAAGCCAAGATCAGCATGCAAATTATTGATAACGGGAGTATTCTAATTTTTTTCATTTTTGTTTGAAATTACATTAATTTTTATCGGTATATTTTCACGTATTCTAAATTCAGGACAGTATTATGAACAATATACATAAATCAAACCAAAAGCCCTGTATTACACAGGGCTAGTGGCCTAACTAAAAAAACAAACTCAAAAAACTTACTTTATTGTTATAATTCAATATGTGACTATTGATATCTTGTATGGTATTTCTCAGTTTTTATTCACTTAATAAAGCAGTGATTTCATCAATAGTAAGTGCTTTGTTATAATATTTTAATTCATCCATAAGTCCCGTCATAGCTGCACGTCTGTCATCACCTGCATTATATGCTCCTGTACCATCCTCCCAAAGTGTTAAAGGATAATCATTGACCTCGTCATACAATGAGCCAGCTAATTGTGTTAAATCGGTTCTTTCGGGCTCGGTCGTAGAATTGAATTCTACACCGTCGATATAGGTAGATAATTCTCCATTGGTTTGATCATAAACCAAGGTTGCCATATGCCATACATCATCCGATATAGATGGAGCCTGTGGGTCACATGCTGCTGCTCTCCAATCTAATCTGTTTCCATCTTGTTTTGGGTTACCGGCAACATTTATTATCCAACCATGGTCTGTTCCATTGCCTGGTGCATATTCATGACCATCATCAGTACATAGCAACCAGCCTGGATTTCCACCACTTCCCCAATCTTTATTGCCTATGATTACTGGATCAGAATCTGTTCCTGCCAGTTTAATCCATAAATTAATAGAGAAATCTTGAGTATTAGAGGGTCTTAATAAATCATGTTTAGGAAAGGTTGCGAATGCACCGGCATTAAATCTGACAACTTGTCCTCTTGTTGCATCATCAATAAATTCAACATCTGCGATTGCGGTGGCTCCTATAATAGCATCAAATTTGTTTCCACTAATATCTTTCATGTCGGTGTCAAAAGGTAAATGCAGTACCAAATCGGTTGCACTACCTGCTGTTGTTGTAAAACTCCAGGATGTTGCATCAGTGAATCCGCTGAAACCATTTCCTGCAATGTCTTTAATAACCCCTGCTTCGATTTTTACATAATAATCTTGTCCAAAAGAAAGACTAGGAATCAGAGCAACCATAATATCAGCTCCATCTATGGTAACGGAAGCACCTTCTATATCAACTGTGGCTACGGCGACATCACTGCTATCGTAAACTACTATATTTCCTGATCCGGCCTTGACATCTTCGTTAAAAGTTAGTTTTATAGAAGTTACAGTAGCATCTGTAGCATCGTCCATCGGAAGAAGTTGCGCTATTTCAGGAGCCTCTGTGTCTCCAGCGTTTCCACCAGAGGTAAATGTCCACGCCTCATTGTCAGGCATTCCAAAATAAAGATTTCCGGCAGTATCCTTAACTATTCCGGCATCTATTACTATATTATAGTCACGTCCTGATAAAAAATCTTGTGGATTAATAGTGAGTATCCTGCCCACATTAGTGATAGTAACTTGATCTGAATTGATATCAATAACCTGTGTAGCTTCGGGTACATCTGCAGTAATGGTGATATTTCCCGATCCTTTTTCAATGATATTATCAAAGGTCAATACTAAATCACTACTTAAATCAACACCACCGACCCCTGAAACAGGATTGTAACTTATTACATAAGGGTTAATGATATCGCCATCTAATTCATCATCGTCTGAACATGAAATTGTAATGGTCAGTACCATTAGAATGCTAGCTGCTATATAATAGTAAAACGATTTATTTTTTTTAGTTTTCATTGTATCTATATTAATATTCTTATTTATTTTATTCCCACTAGTGGGTTTATTACCCCGACACCTGCCTACCGCAGGCAGGCTTTCGCGTCGAAATAAATGATTAGTTCCTTATTAATGCCTCTCTGGGCCTGGCCCGAGCTTGATTACTTAGTCAACGTCCCACCAAACTCGGGTTGAGATTACGTCTCCTTCACCACCTAACATATTTACCGCCTCTTGGTAATTATCGGAGTTAACCGATTGCTCATCTGCGGGGTAAATATATCGTACGGGTACGAACCCAATAGAATCATCACCGGCTACTATGGTGGGCACTCCTACTCTCCTCCATTCAGACCAGGCCTCAAAACCGACTAAAAATAATGACAGCCATTTTTGGGTATATATCTTGTTCAATTTTTCCTCTTGAGTGCCGGTATAGGCAACGGCAGTTTGGCCATAATAGCTGGGTGGCGGTATCAACTGTGCCTTGGTTGGTACACCAAAATTATCTGGAACCCGGCTTGCGTAATACTCAAATTGATCTCGAATACCATTTAAATAATAGGTTTCGGCATCACCAGTGGTTATATACCCTTTCTCTCTGGCCTCGGCAAGTATAAACTGCACCTCTGAATAGGGCATGAAAACGCTTTGTGCTGCATTGGGCGATACGATTTCGGTATCATATTGTCTTGGTGCGAACAATAGCCCCATTAGCGATTGATTTGCCGGCCCACCATTGAAAGCTGATAAGTCTGAAATTCCGTTAGGCACTCCAAAATATTCAGGAGTCGCAGTATCTATGGTAGCAGATGTTGGCAAGGCAAATGCAGCTATACGTGGATCGTTAATCCCCTTTAGTATAGTTTCCATATTGAGTGACAATCTAGTAGATGAAGCTGATGAAAAATCACTTACATTACCTGTATAGGCTGGGTGTTGATTGGGCACTTCATCTAAATACTGAAGGGCAGCTTGATCCAAGTGCGAAGTGAACAAGGGATAGGCAGAAGGGTTACTCACGATTTTTTGCATCTCGGCCGAAGGGTCTTTTCTATCGGATTGTCGTAACAATATGCGAAGATGCAGACCGTTTGCAAATTTCCTCCAATTTTGCACATCACCGTCGTATAGAATATCAGCCTCTACGGCTTCTGTTGTACTACCCAACAAACTGTTGGCCCTTTCTAACTCATTGAGGATTCCGCTATAGACGGCCTCTTGAGTGTCATACTTTGGAAAATTAATATCTTCCCTAGCACTGCCGGCCTCATTATACGGAATAGGACCAAAATTATCGGTAATGTTCTGAAACATCCAAGCCCGTATTGTTAATCCGATACCCACATAATTTTGCAGCTCCTGTTCCTCGGCTGTGGCAATCATAAAATCAACATCTTTTAAGGTGCGATAGAAATCCCAGCCGTACCTACCTACTTCTGCTCTGCTAAAATCAGCGAAAGAGCTTACGAAAAAAGTGGATATTTGATCCGAGATAACCGCACCTCGGTTAAAGGAGTTACTCCAATTTTCATTTGCCAGATCCTTGATAATCTTTGCCAGCAATAATGAGGGACTATCAATGCGGTCTGGTGCGTTAGGGTTAGTATTGATTTCTTCAAAATTATCGGTACACGAAATGGTTATGAATATCGCGCTTAATCCTAAAATTAAAAATTTATATATTTTTCTCATCGTATATCTTTTTAGCATTAGAATTTCATATTTAGATTGAAGCCTACACTCTTTGTCGAGGGAAGGCTCATGTTTTCAAAGCCTGGTATCAGGCCACTTCCTCCCGTTGCAGTTGCTACTTCTGGATCAAAGTGCTGATTGCTATCGGGTGTCCATAAAAACAAATTTCGGCCGACTATAGAGAACTGAACATCTTGTATTGCACCATTGAACCATTCATTCGGAAATTTGAACCCAAATTTCAATTCACGAAGTTTTGCATAGGTAGCATCGAATAATTGTGCCTCACTGATATGATCTATCGATTTATGAAATTGCCGTGCATCAGTACCATAGATTCCTTCACTAAAAGTACCATCGGTACTCGTTGAATTAGGAACGTAGGAACCATCTACTAGTTGAGCGGCACCTACTTTATAGTAAGGATCGTCATATTCGGTGCCAACGGCTCTCGCTGATCTACCTACGGCAGTTTCAATCAATTGACCTGCTCCAATAGCCTTATTGTAGAATCTTGAAATGAATTCTCCTCCCCAGTGTACATCGATCAAGGCCGATAGGCTAAAATTCTTATAGGTAAATGTATTGCCCATACTACCCAGCCAATCTGGATTAAAGTTGCCAAGATGAATCTGTTCTGAGGTAGCTCGTGGTCGCCCATTGTCAAAGATTATTATTTCACCCTGCATGGGGCCGCTTGCGACACGTTGATATCCTGGACCCCAAATGGCACCCATTTTTTCGCCGATTCGAGCCTGAATAGACCCATCTTCGCCTGGTGCCTGCTGAACAATAGCAGTAATACCATCTGCAAGATCAAGCACTTTTCCCTCATTTTGCGAATAATTTAAAATAAGGTTCCATTCAAAACCATTCTCCAACTTTAGGGGCGTTGCATTTAACATGACTTCAAACCCCTTGTTTTGAATCTCACCTGCATTAATCACTCTATCACCGTAACTTGTAGAAGCAGCTAAGGGAACCTGTATGATTTGATCCTTAGACCGCGTATCATAATAGGTTACATCTAAACCAAGTCTATTATTAAAAAGCCTGATATCGGCACCAATCTCATAGGTGGTAACCGTCTCTGGCTTTAAATTATTGTTCAACAATGAATTACCACTACTAAGTGAAGAATTGGATCCCCATGTACCCGCAAATCCGAATGTATTATTCAGATTATAAGGGTTCGTATCGCTACCCACTTGTGCGGCCCCCAATCTTAATTTAGCCATAGATACCCATTTGGGCATGGGTAAAAGTTGATCTACCAGAGTACTCAGCGAAATTGACGGATAGAAATAAGAGTTGTTTTTGGTTGGCAGCGTACTTGACCAATCATTTCTTGCTGTAATATCCATGAAAAAGGTATTGTTGTAGTCAAAATTTGTAAAAGCGTACAAACTATTAACAACTTTTTCACTGTTGGCAGATTGTATTACAACATCAGCGGAACTGTTGGCAATAGAATAAATACCAGGAATCAGTAGTTGTGGAGCTTCTGTAGAACGGTTTCTTCGATTTCTTTTCATATGGTTACCACCACCAGAAATAATATAATTGAACTTGTCGCCAATTATATTTTTATATCGAAATAAGAAATCAAAATTATTTTCCTCAAAAAATCTTGTAACCTCTCGATACGCTCCTAGTTCTTTTCCTACAGTACTCAGAGCCCAACGCATAGGTCTAAAATCATTGGAAAAATCAGTACCCGCTCTAGTGGTAAGTGAGATATGATCCGAAAAATCATAGGTAAGGCTTACATTGCCATAAATGCGATTTTTATTCTGTGCCCTTGTATTTTCATTCTGGTAAAAGAAGGGGTTGTTATGATTTTCGCCATAGTTGTATTGAAATTGTCGCGTGTCTTCAAAACCTTCTTGCCAATAATCTCGTAAGGCATCAATATCCATATTACGAACTGACCAATTCATAAAATACATGATCGATCGTCGCCCGTAGCCCGTTTCAGGTCTGTTACTACTTTCAGAGTTGATATAACTCATGGCAGCATTCACCCTGAATTTGTCAGTTAGGTTGTAACTCGATTTAAATGCAATGGTATTTCGCTTCAAATCATTGTTAGGAATGGTACCTGTTTGGTCAAGGTTGGTATAGGATAGTCTAAAATTACCCTTATCATTAGAACCTGTTACTGCTATATTATTGTAAATCGAATAGCCGGTATTAAAAAAGTCTTTGATGTTATTGGGGCGTGATATCCAGGGTGTAGGTATGACTTCTCCCCGGTTTGGGTTCGATACATCACCACCTCGCATTCTTCCCAAAGTAGGTGAATGAAATTGTCTTTCAAGGGTGCCCACATCTAATCTTGGACCCCAACTTTCATCATAGCTATCTTGGATACCATCTGGATAAATAGACGAACTGGCTCCAAAATTTGATCCTTCATAATCTCCATTCTTACCCCCACCAAATTCATTTTGAAACTTCGGAAGCCTTAAAATGGTCTGAATGGTGGTTCCTGAGGTGAATGATACTCCTAGGCCGTGACCATTTTTTCCTGACTTGGTGGTTATTACAATAGCGCCATTGGCAGCTCTTGACCCATAAAGGGCTGCTGCTGCTGGGCCTTTTAAGACAGTCATTGATTCTATATCTGCAGGATTGATTTCCGATGCACTGTTACCATAATCAACATTTGTTGAATTATCGGTGCCTTCATTTCCGACCGGTATGCCATCAACAATGTAGAGCGGTTCATTGTTTCCGAAATTCAGAGAGCTCTCACCCCTAATAACCACTCTTGAAGAAGAGCCTACAGCACCTGACGAGGTGATATTCACTCCCGCAATTTTACCTGACAATGAATTGACAAAATTGCTTTCGCGTGCCTCATTTAGGTCATCGCCCTGCAATTCCTGTACCGCATAGCCCAGACTTTTCTTAGCTCTAGAGATACCTAGGGCCGTCACTACAACTTCATCAAGAGCGGCAGTATCTTCTTCTAGAGTTACATTAACTTCGGTACTGGTACCAATGGTAACTTTCGTGGTCTTCATTCCCAAAAAAGAAAATATCAGCACATCGCCATCATTGGCCTCAATATTGAAATTGCCATCGAAATCGGTCTGGGTACCTGTTATGGTGCCATCAACTAAAATATTTACTCCTGGCAATGGTATACCCGAGCTATCGGTCACCGTACCAGAAATTTGGATTTGAAGGTCTGCCTCGTCAACATTGGCTGGAAGGCTTTGTGTGTCCCTTACTATTACTTTTCTTAAGATTATCTGCCGATCTTTTATACTATAGAGAACATTGTTTTTCTTCAAAATGCCATCTAATACATTGTAAATTGTTGCCTGCTTAAAAGTAACCGAACCTTTTTTGTTTTTTAAAACAGGCAATAGCTCATCATTGTAAACAAATACAAATTCACTTTGATTTTCAATACTTTCAATGATATCCAAAATGGAAATATCCTTAAATTGAAGGTCTAATTTTGTTTTTTGAGCATATGAGTCCGTAAAAGAATACAAGGTGAAAATCACCAATACTATTGTCGTACATTTCATAAAATAGCTAATTTTGTCTCGAATATTCAACGGACAATGGTAAGAGAGTTCTTTTAATTTCATAAATTGTGTTCGTTTTAATTAAACATTATTCCTGTTAACCAATAACAGGTTTAGCGGCCAGGGAATGCACTAACATTCCCTGGTTTTTTATACTCACCAATGGGCTTATTACCCTCTCAATAACTATTAGGGCTGCATCGAGGTAGTTTACTTTATCTCATATTTCTTGGTATCAATTTTATCTAATTTTAAAGCTGCTGCCGCAGCGAAATTTGCAAGGGTTTTTTCAACATCGTCATTCAGGTCTAATTTTCCACTAATACGAATTTCATTCCCTGAAGATGGCGTAATGTCTATTTGAATATTATAAAACCGTTCAATCTTCTTGGCAATTTCAACTATGGATCTACTCTCAAATTGCAATAGGCCCTCTCTCCAAAGTATATAATTAGCTGCATTTACCTCTTTTACAGCAATCTCTTTATCAGATTTTCTCCAAGTCAGCAACTCACCCGGTTTCATTTTCGTTTTCTCGGAATACAGAAAATTAATCACTTTGTTAATATGTACTTCACCTTCTGCTAAGACCGTTGCTATATAATCATCAGATGAGTATGATGATACATTGAATTTCGTGCCTACTACTTCAATCTCAAATTCCTTTTCCAATGTTTTGACCACAAAGGGGCGATTTTTATTTGTCGTCACTTCAAAAAAGGCCTCTCCGTCTAAAAAAACCTTTCTTTGATTACCGATGAACTTTTTCGGAAAAATAAACCGGGACCCCGCATTAAGGTGTACTATAGAACCATCTGCCAGTACTATTTTACTGCGTTTTCCAAAGGGTACAATCAATTGATTAAGAACTTCTTTTTTAATCGCCGCCTGTGAATGGTTTAGAGTGTCATTCTGGTTCACGATAACATCACCTGAATGTGTGTATTCGATGGTTGATTGGGTCTTGGGTATCACTAATTGTTTTCCTGAAGTAAGAATCAATTGTGTTTCGGTAATAGAATCAATAGCGGTACTCAGCATATCTTCTAAGGGAAACTCCTCTTCCCAGATAGATTCAGAAACAAAATAAACACCCAATCCAAAAATGAAAATTAACAATGCGGCATATCGCATTACCTTCAATGATATGCTCCGAATCGTAGAGCGTTTTCCTTGGTTTACACCAAGCATAACGGCATTGAAAATTGCTTTACTCTCTTTCTCCGTAAGATGAATATCATCTGTTTTTAAAGCGAGTAGTATTTTTCTAAGTTGATCAATTGTTTCTCTTTCATCAGGATGGTTTGTACGATACGTTTCCCAAAAAGTAGTATTGTCCACCGTTGGCTTATATACCCAGTTCGTAAAACTCTCATCTTCTAAATATTTCGAAAATAATTGCATGTATTGGTTTGTGTCTTTGTTCTATAAGGGCATTGAACTAGAACTTGTAGACACTTTTTTAAATGTTTTTTTATAAAACATTACAAATAAATGCCAACTGACTTAAAAACAATGTGTTGTAAAATCAACAAGCTCGACCCAAGGGTACGAGATATGCTTCCGAATAAACATTTTTCATTCTTATACCTGAGTTCGACCTAAGATTTTATCTACAGAATACAAATATTAGGTGGAACTTAGGTTCTTAGGCAAGCCCACCTTTGCCGTCAGGCAGGCGGGTTAAACTCACAATGAGGGACTAAAAGTAGGTGGAATTAGTGCTGAAGAAATGGTAGAAGGCAGACCCTATCTTTGAAGGTATCACTTTCTCTAAGTTTTTTTATGGCCCTATAAACTTGTTTTCGCACAGAATTATGATCTATAATCAGAATTTCTGAGATTTCTCTGTACGTAAATGCCATAGTAAACCTTAGATACAGTATTTCTTGTTGTCTTGAAGAGAGTTCATTGGTAATCAAATGAATAAATCTTTTTCTGCTCTTTTCGATTTCTGAATGTATAATTTTTCTCTCGATACAATATTCGGTTTGAAAAAAATCAAGGCTTCGGGCTGATAATTCGCCATATTTACGCTCTTTCTTTAACCTCCTATAAACGCAGTGTTTAAGAACCTTGAATAAATAGAATTTAATATTACGGGGTACTGAGAGTTGACTGCCGTTTTGAAACAAATCAATAAACACATCCTGAATACAGTCCTTAATCAAATCTTGATCCTGGCATATTTTACATCCGTATACATATAAAGATGCTATATGCTCGTTGTAAATCGAGGCAAAGGCTTTTTGATTTCCATTGACAAAGTTAGCCCATAGGGCATTTTTATCATTCGTTTCCTTTTTTACGATATTCATTAAATCTACATCTAAAAATTAAAATCTGGGCACTCTAAACTTGAATAATTCTCGAAAATCTAAAATCATTGAATCAAATATACATTTATAAATAATATAAAAATTATAATTAAAGTAAACTTTTTACGATAAAAATTATAATATATATAAAATATTTTTACTTTTGTTAAAATTTAAACAAAAAAAGGGAACACTACAGATGAAAATAAATAACAGAGATTATCCTAAACAAAACAAAACGATCATAGGAATATGTATGGACGGTACTTCATACCCTTATTATGAACAGGCCAAGGAGGTCATGCCAAATCTACAACGTTTTATCTCAGAAGGCTCAATGGGTATGGTAAGAAGTGTCATTCCGTCTTTTACCAACCCCAACAATATGGCCATTGTTACTGGTGTACCGCCAAAGGTAAATGGGATATGCGGTAATTTCTATTGGGATACCGAGCTGCAAGAAGAGGTTATGATGAACGACCCAAAATATCTTAAGGTTCCTACCATCTTATCTGAGAAAAGTAAAAATGGAAATAAGGTCGCCGTGGTTACCGCAAAAGAAAAGCTACGAAGAATGCTATCTCACCATCTTGATGGTATTTGTTTCTCGGCCGAATTTGCTAATGAAGCCACTTTAGAGGGTAACGGTATCGAAAAGGTGGAAGAAGATTTAATGGGCAAAAAAAGGCCAGGAATTTATGACCCTTATATTTCTGTTTATTGCATTGAGGCAGGAGCGAAATTATTGCAAAGAGAGCATTTTGATGTTATGTATTTGACAACTACCGATTTTGTTCAACACAAATATGCTCCTGGAAGTGCCGATGCCAATGACTTTTTATCAAAGATTGATTACTGGTTTGGTGAATTAGATAAATTAGGTGCCATAATTGGTATTACAGCTGATCATGGCATGCAGGCGAAAACAAATAGTGATGGCAGTCCTAAAGTGCAATTTATTGAAGAGCTTCTCAATGAGCAGGGAATAAAAACAAGGGTAATTTTACCTATTACGGATCCTTATGTTGTACACCATGGTGCACTTGGAGGTTACGGTACCCTATATCTCGATGACCAATCGCAATTAGAAACCGTAAAAAAATACTTGTTAAGTCTTGATGGCATAGAAACCGTATTGACCAATGCCGAGGCGGTCGAAAAATATGAATTACCAGGTGATAGGATTGGTGATTTAGTGGTTTTGTCTGATGCCTCAACTACCATTGGAAGAACGCCTGATTGGCATGATCTCGACAAGGTCAAAGAAGGGCTTCGTTCACACGGTGGTGAGCATTGTCAAGAAGTGCCAATGATTTTTAACAAGAAGCTGAACAAGGTGTATAGCGATAAATTAGCTTCCGGAGAAAATAGAAATTTTGATCTCTTCGATTTTTTGAGCAACGGATTTTAAAAACCATAACTATTTAGAGCACTATATATGATTGAATTTGGAAGTATAATAAACGGAAAACAGGTAAAAGGTACTGAATGGATTGACGTTTTCAATCCCTATACCAAAAAAAAGGTAGGCAGGGTCGCCTCTATTGGCTTAAAGGCACTGGATCAGGTCCTCAAAGACACAAAAAAAACAAAAATCACCCTTACGCGGTATGAGCGCTATGATATATTAAACAAAATAGCCAATGCCCTAGAAGAAAGAGTAGATGAGGTAAGCCAGATGATTACCGATGAAACCGGACTTTGTTTAAAAGACACCCGTTATGAAGCCAGCAGAGTATCTGATGTACTGCGGTTTTCAGCCATGAAAACTTTGGACGATGACTCTCAGGTTTTTCCTTGTGATGTTTCTAAAAATGGAAAACCAAGAAGAATCTATACCACAAGGGTGCCATTGGGCTTAATTAGTGCCATTACGCCATTTAACCACCCCATGAATCAAGTAGTTCATAAAATAGCCCCGGCCATAGCGACCAACAATACCGTTGTTTTAAAACCGTCAGAAAGGACCCCTTTATCTGCCTACTATTTTGCGCAATTGGCATTAGACTGTGGTTTACCCCCAAATATGCTAAATGTAATCAATGGTGCTGATATTCAGGCAACGGCCGAAATGATGACGGTTCACCCTGATATTACTATGGTTTCATTTACCGGAGGAAGTAGGGTAGGAAAAATTATTGCTTCAAAAGCTGGGTACAAAAAACTAGTCTTAGAACTTGGAGGTAGTTCAGCCCTTCTTGTCCTTGATGATGCGAATATTGATGAGGCTGTTGAGATAACCATGGCAGGAACCTTTAAAAATTCAGCGCAACGCTGCACTGCCATACGAAGAATACTGGTACACGAGAGTATAGCCAATGCCTATGCCTCTAAACTGGCCGAGCGAGTAAAAGCATTAAAATATGGAGACCCCTATAATATCGAAAATGATATGGGAACGGTAATCTCTGAAGAATC
>JASFYU010000195.1:0-11625 GCA_045046905.1 Flavobacteriaceae bacterium
CTTTGACACAAATTTATATGCATCATCTTCCATTTTTGTTGCAAACTTAAAGAGACTTTAACATATGAATCTTCACGAGTATCAGGGAAAAGAAATTTTAGCAAGTTTTGGCGTACGAATACAGCGTGGGCTGGTTGCGCATAATGCAAAAGAAGCCGTTGAGGCTGCAAAGCAATTGACTGCCGAGACAGGAACGGCATGGCACGTAATCAAAGCGCAGGTGCATGCTGGCGGAAGAGGAAAAGGAGGAGGTGTTAAACTGGCCAAAAACCTTAATGAAGTCGAGGAAATTGCAGGAAATATTATCGGGATGAACTTAATTACTCCTCAGACCTCTGCTGAAGGAAAAAAAGTACATCAGGTATTGGTTACTGAGGATGTGTACTATCCAGGAGATAGTGACACCAAAGAATTTTATATGTCAGTTTTGCTAGATAGAAGTAAGGGGCGAAATATGATTATGTACTCTACAGAAGGGGGTATGGATATAGAGGAGGTCGCAGACAAGACACCACATTTGATTTTTAATGAAGAAATTGATCCATCGACAGGTTTGCTGCCCTTTCAGGCGAGAAAAATCGCTTTCAATCTTGGGCTTTCTGGTACTGCTTTTAAAGAAATGACGAAGTTTGTTACAGCTCTTTATCGGGCATATGTTGAAAGCGACTCCAATATGTTTGAAATAAACCCAGTGCTAAAGACGTCAGATGATAAGATTATGGCGGTAGATGCTAAAGTGTCTATTGATGATAACGCCTTGTACCGCAGAAAACAATATGCTGAAATGCGCGATTTAAGAGAAGAAAACCCTATTGAGGTTGAGGCGCGGTCAGTTGGCTTGAGTTATGTGGACCTTGATGGCAATGTTGGTTGTATGGTAAACGGTGCGGGTTTGGCTATGGCTACAATGGATTTGATAAAAATGGCTGGAGGCGAGCCGGCCAACTTTTTAGACGTAGGAGGTACTGCCGATGCAAAACGAGTAGAAGAAGCCTTTCGGATTATATTAAAAGATTCTGCCGTTAAAGCGATATTGATAAATATTTTTGGAGGCATAGTGCGCTGTGATCGTGTGGCCCAAGGTGTTGTAGATGCATACAAGAATATGGGAGACGCAATCAAAGTACCTATCATAGTGCGTTTACAAGGTACTAATGCTGAGTTGGCAAAAGAAATCATTGATAATTCAGGCTTGGCGGTACACTCTGCGGTACAATTTCAAGAGGCGGCCGACATTGTAAAAGAAGTGCTTCAGAATTAGTTACTGATAGTATTGAATATAATTAGAGGCCGTATGTTAAAATACGGCCTTTTTTATTCCCACCAGCGGGTTTAAGCCACCTATGCAGGCAGGGGGTCCTGATGCCCAGCTACCACTGGTTTACATCGAAATATTAACCATTTTTTCTTTTTAATGTCTCGTATGCCTGACGGCAAAGGCCAGGATTGCGTCGAGGTAGTTTAATCTGCAAGTGAGTTTAATTTGGAGTTTTTCATCGAGTTTGTTTATTTTATTTTTTTATGTGACTAGAGGCTTTAAGCTGTGGTTAAATGTGCGATATACCTTGGTTTTAACTCATTTTCTCCTCTATTTTATATTGTGCTATTCAAGGCTACACATTGGTAAAAATTTGTTAAAATCAGTGGTCAATGTAACAATCTGGTTTCTACGGCGTCTTTTAAGTAATTCATCAATCAATTAATTAAAAACAAATACGTCATGAGAAAAATTAGTTTAGTTTTAGTAGCTGCGATATTACTATCTGTAGGAAATGTAATGGCCAATGATTCTGAGAAAAAGAATCCACCAAAGAGCTTGTCTGCTCAAATAGGTGAGATGTTAAATCGTAATAATTTTATTTTTAAAAAGAGTAATCTAGTCGCGGATGTTCGTTTTACGTTGAATAATGCTAAGGAAATAGTTGTTTTGTCTGTAGATACTAATGATTTTGTACTTGAAAAGTTCGTAAAAGGCAGGTTAAACTATAAGAAGGTTGATTTGGTATCCTATAAAGAAGGCAAGATATATACGATACCCGTTAGGGTTAGGGTTTTGTAAGCTAGTTAAAAAGGTAAAAATCCTGAATACGATGATTGTCGAATTCAGGATTTCTTTTTGTTTTTATATTTGACGTTGCTGATATCGGTATTCATTCGGCTTCGCTGTTGCGATTTAAAATCAGGTCTTTTGTATGTAGCCTCTGTCTTGGTTTTGGGCCTAGCAAGCGCCTCACTTGGTTTTTTTGGATTTTCTTTGGTGCCTCTTAAGTGTAAGACTAGGCCGTTTAGGAAATTTCGTAAAATCTGATCCCCGCATTCCACATAATTGGGATGATCTTCTTTTCTGAAAAATGCGCCCAATTCACTTTTAGATATTTTAAAATCGACTAACGCAAGTATTTCTACAATTTCATCATCACGCAACATTAAAGCTACTCTTAACTTTTTGAAAATATCATTATTATTCATTGTAGTTCTGTTTTTAGCAAGGTATTACAAAAAAATCATTGAGGATACCTATGGCCCGTATTTGGGTGTTAATTATACGAAACTGTAGTTTTTAAAGTTATGGTATCAACTCTAAATTATACTACAGATGAGTTCCTATTATGAAAAGTTGAGTATTTTGTCTGAAATGATTTCTTTTGCTAAAGTAGATAATATCGTAAAAGATGTTGAATACAATTTCTTGTTAGGTGTTGCGGCCCAATTAGGTATTGATCGAAATTTGTTCGATTCTTTATTCGAAAAGGAGGTCGAACATCGTATTCCGAAATCTCAGGCTGATCGTATTCTGCAATTTCATCGCCTGTTGTTATTAATGAATGTTGATGGGGTGCAAAAGCTGGTCGAGGTGAATCGTTTGCATAGCATCGGACTTGGTATGGGTTTACCTCCTTATGCTATAGAGCAGGTACTTTCCATTATGCATCAATACCCCAATAAGGTGATACCTCCTCATGTGCTTATCGATATTTTCAAGGTGCACTACAACTAGCTAGGGCTATATTCTTAAATAACGACTTCTAGCACTAAAAAATAATGACATTTAGTCATGATTTCATAGCCGAAACATGACAAAACGACACTTTTGTTTGATTGGTACATCATTTGACATCATCATACTGAAAGCGAAGTTTAATTAAAAAATATAAGTCATGAGTTTAGTAAGAAGAAATACTATGTTGTTTCCGTCATTGATGGGTGAAATCTTTCGACCAGATTGGTTTGGGGGAATGGAGAATTTCAATGAGGATGCACCAGCGGTTAATATCAAGGAGAATGAAAAAGATTTTGAATTAGAGTTTGCCGTACCCGGTAGACAGAAAGATGATTTCAAGATTGAAATAGATAACAACGTTCTTACGGTCTCCTCCGAGACCAAGACTGAAGATGAGGCTGTCGAAGGTAATTATACCAGAAGAGAGTTTAGCATTTCTTCATTCAAAAGAGTTTTTACATTGCCTGAAACTATCGATGAGGACAAAATCAAAGCTTCTTATGAAAATGGTATGTTGAAATTTAGTTTGCCTAAAAAGAAAGAAGCGTTGCCAAAAGCAAAAAGGTTGATCGACTTGGCGTAACAGTCTCTATAAGATACTGTGTTTAGTTCGGTCATCTTTGGCGGAACTTTTATAAGGGTTGGTTAGTTGTAGAAAAGCGCCTCTGAAAAGTCAGGACGCTTTTCTTTTTTTTAACTATTTTATTCCTACTTTTATGAACATATAGTGTATTTGGCCCAGTGGGTTTAACCCACTTATCAGTGAGTCGAGTATCTCGATAGTAGTCTACTACAGACAGGCATTGAGCTAGTTTATTTGGCAAAACTGATTTGTCGAATAAGGAGAAAGTAGTGAGTAAAATAGTCGATTAAAATGTTCAATATCGCAAATATAGGGAGAAATATAAAATTTAGACTAGTCTAAAAATAAGCCATAAATAATATTAAATCAGTATTTTAAATACAGCTATATATAGTAAAGCACTAAATGGCTATTTTGGGAGTATATTTTAAAAGAATCTGACAAGATTACTTTTTTACGCTTGCTCTTGCAACATTTTTATCTCATCTCGTAATTTAGCAGCCTGCATAAAATCTAGTTCCTTTGCCGCTTTTTCCATGGCCTTTCTTTTATTGCGTATCAATTTTTCAATCTGCTCTTTTGTCAAATATTCCATATCGGGCTCGGCAGCCCTCAACTCTTCTTTTTTAAAATGGTATGTGGAAACTGAATTTTTCGCAAGAACACTATCCAGACTTTTATTCAAAGCTTTGGGGGTGATATTATGCTCTGTATTGTATGCCGTTTGCCGCTCTCTACGATAATTTGTTTCATCAATGGTTTTTTGCATACTGGCGGTAATTTTATCGGCATACATTATTGCTCTTCCATTTAAATGTCTAGCTGCCCTTCCGACTGTTTGGGTCAAGGAACGACTGCTTCTCAAGAAACCTTCTTTGTCTGCATCCAAAATGGCGACCAGAGATACCTCGGGTAGATCCAGGCCTTCTCGCAATAGGTTTACCCCGACAAGAACATCGAAAATGCCCTTTCTAAGGTCTTGCATTATTTCTACTCGCTCTAGGGTATCTACATCACTGTGTATATAACGGCATCTTATATTAATCCGGGCCATGTATTTAGTAAGCTCTTCAGCCATTCTTTTCGTCAATGTTGTGACCAAGGTACGTTCATCTTTTTCTACACCTTGTTGAATTTCCTCTACTAAATCATCGATTTGGTTCAAACTTGGCCGTACTTCGATAATGGGGTCCAATAAGCCTGTAGGTCTGATTACCTGTTCCACGAATACTCCTTGGCTCAATTGCAGTTCATAGTCGGCCGGTGTAGCACTTACATATATGACTTGATTTTGTATCGCTACAAATTCTTCAAATTTTAGGGGGCGATTGTCCATCGCCGCAGGCAAACGAAAACCATACTCGACCAAATTTTCTTTTCGCGAACGGTCACCGCCATACATGGCATGCACTTGAGGAATAGTCACATGGCTTTCATCGACTACCATTAGATAGTCATCAGGAAAATAATCTAACAAACAAAAGGGTCGGGTTCCTGGTTCTCGACCGTCCAAATATCTAGAATAGTTTTCGATGCCTGAACAGTAGCCCAATTCACGAATCATTTCAAGGTCAAAATTGGTTCGCTCCTCCAGGCGTTTGGCCTCTAATGGTCTCCCTATTTCCTTGAAATAAGTGACTTGTTTTGTCAGGTCGTCTTGAATTTGATGAATGGCATTCTGGAGTACGTCCTGTGAGGTTACGAACATATTGGCAGGATAAATTTTCAAGTTTTCGTAGACCTCGATAATAGTGTTATTGAACGGGTCGAAGGCTTCAATCTCTTCTATCTCATCTCCGAAAAAATGAATACGGAAGGCATGGTCAGCATAACTGGGAAATATATCTACAACATCGCCTTTTACCCTAAAATTGCCATTTCGAAAATCTGCTGTTGTTCTAGAATACAAGCCTTGTACCAATTGATGTAGGAACTTTGTACGTGCAATTACCTGATCTTTTTGAATCGAAATCACATTTTTTTGAAATTCTACTGGGTTTCCGATACCATAAAGGCATGAAACCGATGCAACTACCAAAACATCTCTTCTTCCAGAAAGAAGGGAAGAAGTGGCGCTCAATCGTAATTTCTCGATGTCCTCATTAATCGATAGATCTTTTTCTATGTACAATCCTGATGATGGAATAAAGGCTTCAGGTTGATAATAATCGTAATAGGATACAAAATACTCCACGGCATTCTCAGGAAAAAACTGTTTGAACTCCGAATATAACTGAGCGGCCAAAGTCTTGTTGTGCGCTAGAACAAGGGTGGGGCGTTGTACCTCTTCAATTACATTGGCGACGGTAAACGTCTTTCCTGAACCTGTTACGCCCAACAATGTTTGATAGCGCTCATTGGTATTCATGCCCTCGACCAATTGCCTTATAGCTTCAGGTTGGTCACCTGTGGGCTTAAAATCTGAAACAATCTTGAATTTCATTTTTTAAAAATACAAAAGATGGTGGTTTAAATACAAAAGGAAAACAATATTTTATTAGGTTTATCTTTTCAATGCGAAGTGACCTTTTATTTTTTGCCGATCAAAGGCAAGGGCACTAAACCAGTAGTCGGATTAAGGAAGAGGGTTGCCTTTATAACTGCCATCTCACCCTTGATATTTAGGGTCGATTTGTACAAGTAGTCTTCCGTAACGATTGAAAATAGAAATGTTTCCATTGATGATATTTACTATCTTCTAATGAAGCTGTGAGTTGCCAAAAATCGTTTATTCCGTCGCTGTTGGCGTAAAGAATTTAGGAAAAATAATTTTGTTTTCCACTGTTGGCCCCTCACAAATTGTCTGATCGATAGTAATCGTAAAACTGCTCTCATTCGAGCAATCGCCTCGAGAAACGTATATGTATATGGTCTTAGTTGAAGTGATGGTATCACCTTCCTTTAATAGGTCTCCTCTTCCGCCCATTTCGGTAAAATACTGATTATTTTGAGGTAGAGAAGGCAATTGATAACTTTTACATTCCTCTACATCATTCAACGTATTGGCTACAAACGGTGCGACGACTATTAATTTAAAAGAAATTTCTTTATAGCAGCCCTCTACGTTGGTCGCTCTTGCCTGTATTGTTCTTTGATTGACGGCATACTGAGGACCCAAACTAAAATCTATGAGATTGCCTCCTGCATTGTGGTACGTGACCGTTAGTCTGGTCTGATTTTCAATAAGTTGTGATTCTAAAGTTGTCAAATCTATATTGAATTCTTCAAAGTTGTCCAAATCACGGTCGCAGGTATAAAAATCATTTATAGCGCCTACCTCTTTAAGGCAAAGTGGCCATTAAATACTCGGCCATCTTCTAGTATTGCTGTGAACCAGTAATCGGAAGCAGGTAATAATTGTGAATTATAGGTGCCGTTCCAACTGTTGTTACCCGAATTAATCTGTGCCACTTGTTTTCCGAAACGGTCGAATATGGCGATTTGACTATTTTTTTGGAACTGTTGGTTTACACCGACCAATTTCCATTCATCATTGAACCCATCTCCGTTCGGGGTAAAAAATTTCGGATACCCGACTACAGATATTAATTTATCTGAAATGCCACATCCATTTTTATCGTTCACATAAATTGTGATAAAACCTGAAGGAACATCTTTGAAAAGATTTGATTCTTGATACGAGGAGCCATCCAATGAAAATTCATAATCTCCATCGCCTGAAACCTCAATTTGAACTCTATTGTTTTTTGAGAGATCCTCAATCAGAACAGCATTTATTATTGCTTTGTTCGATGGTAGTACTTTGAAATGTACACGGTTATCACATATAATGGTTTCTCCGTTATTGGTATAACTATAGCCTGCGGCCAAAGCATAATCTCCAATCTCTAGAATAGCTGCGTTCTTGTCATTTGAAATAAGCTGTTCAGAGTCCGCTTCTATTTTCAGCCATTGGTAAGAATCATACCCTTCAGGGCCTGAGATAATCAGGGCCGGATTGTCAGTACAGATTAAGTAGGTTTCCGCTAAAGTGAATAAAGGAGAAGGATTAATTTTCAACTCGATTTTTAGAACCTCCTGACATTGGTTGGCACGCTCTAAGCGGGCATAAATAGTTGTAGCCTCGGTCGTATAATTATTAGGTAATGCATTTTGTTCTACAACCACATCTTCTAGAACAGCGTAAAACGCAACCTCATGATTGGGGTATTTTATTTGTGCAATGTCACTCAAATTGAAGCTGCCCTCTAAAAGGGCGTCACGGGGATCGTTATCACAGCCGAAAAAGGTGACTTGTGGGTTGGCAGCTACTACAGTTGACTGTACTTGTAGCATCAGTTGTCCTGAAGCCTTGCAACCTAGGCTATTGCTGACTTTATAGAAAATAAATTGATTGAAAGCTTGAGTGTTTATATAGCTGATGGGGTTTTCAATAGGGATGTCATTATCACGATCTTGGGTGTTTTCATAAAAAGTATAGGTATTGTTTAAATCTTGACCGGTTTGTTCTAAATTGAATACGGTAATGCCATCGGTAGGGGTATCAATATCAAGATCGCATTGGGTCAATGTCCTGTTGCCTCCTTGGGGCACTGGGTCGATAAAAATTATAGCCTCTCCTATAATTGGACAATCTGAAGGGTTCGGCATTGTTATATCGAGACGATAGCGCCCTGAATCAGAACCTTCTGCCGATGCGATTTGAAGAATATTTCCCATATTGTTAATGAGAACACCATCTTTTTGCCATTGATATGTGGCCCCGAGAATATTTTCGGCTTGTAGCAATAAGCTTTCCCCGCTGCATACGGCTAGAGAACTGCTGGTTGTACCGTTTTGATTTTGAATCAATTCGACCTTATTGAAAAAGGATTGAATAAAGGGGGGTAAGCCCTGTGTGGCGAATTTACCTTGTAGTGAAATTGCATTATGTTGATAATCGGCACCACTGCCTTTTTTATTCGGATTATTTAGTACTCCTAAGGTACTTGAACCATTGAGGTAGCTTGTGGCTGTTGTTCTGTATATTCTTCCATTGTCTCCGAGCTGAAGTGCCCCACGATAGATGGCTCTGTTATCTATGATTTCTTGGGAAGCTGAAATGTCTGTTGAAAAAAGATCGTATTGAAGAAGGCTAGCAGAGTGTCCGATAGTGCCCTGTAAATCATTGGAAGCGTTTACATACAGAAATTGGCTGCTCGGAGAAAATTCAATACCATAGGGGAATTTATTAGGGGTATTGATGGTAATTTGTTCTTGATTGGATAATTTTCCTGTAGCTGCATCAAAATCATAGACATATAGGCCATCTAGAGCATTGGCACTTGCTATTTTTTTACCGTTCGAGGAGAGTTTAAGATAGCCCCGGCCATCCTCAATCTGCAAATCGCCAAAAGTAGTTTTAATAGAGGACTGCACAACCCCGCTTGTATTTATTTCAAAGGCATGGTAGGTATCAAAAGTTTCTGAAAAGCCTGTCGAGGAAGCGAGGGTTATGACCCATATCGACTTATCGGAACAATCTTTGACCACCGCTGTTATTTTTTCGGAACATTTAAAAAGAAGATTTTTATTTTTTTCAATCAGGGCTCCATCGCCATTGTTCAAGGTCATATCGACAACTGAATAGTTCAAGCCTTTATCAACATCGTCTTCTGAAATAGAGGTGTCTACCGTGAAAATGTAGAAAATATTGGGGTCTTCAGGTTTTGGTACTATTAAGGCAGATTGTGTACTTGATGAATCACCATAAAGTGCTTGCCCATTTTGCATTACAGCATGGGTTCGGTCGAACACGGTAATGCCATCGGTATAGAAGAGTAAATCACCTAAAGCATTCGAAATTGTAGCACAACCTTCAAAAGTACTTAGTCGACTTTGGGTTAAGGCGGTTACACTACCATCAGTATTAAAACGTATTCCCGCACCGTTTCCGAAATACCAATTCGTGGTTTCTCCCTGGCCCAATACTAAGGCAGGAAAGCATATTCCCAATAATAGTATAATTGAGGTAAGCTTCATAATTACGTTCTCTAAAGCCTTACAATATACTATAAATTAAAGCTCTGTAAACAATGTATGAGTTATAGGTAACTGTTTATCCGAAGTCTTTTTCGGCTAAAAGAATTCTTCTTCAGTACTTCTGCGGCTATTTTTGTTACA
The DNA here is from genome assembly GCA_045046905.1 of Flavobacteriaceae bacterium. Lineage (GTDB taxonomy): Bacteria > Bacteroidota > Bacteroidia > Flavobacteriales > Flavobacteriaceae > JASFYU01. The sequence goes on from JASFYU010000195.1 coordinate 9,708, forward strand.
ATAACCCTAGCTATTACCGCTCAAATGAGCCTTGGATAACAAATATTATTGTTGTCAACTCTAAAATATAATGTGGTGTTTACTGAATCATAAAGATCTGGCAGGTAGTTCTCTGTTCCTTAGACCGCACTATTCTCATTTGTAAAAAACCTAATTGTAAATATACTATAAATCACGCCTTTTTAACAAAACGTAGGATAAGTAGATGAAAATCAGTGTCCAACATAATACGATAAGAATTTCATACCAGTGAACATGATAATTCAATTCGATTTTTTCGCCCATTTGTTCTATAGCGGTTTGTACGGCGTTTAATCGAGAAAAGGGTTCTTTGATAAGGTTCCACATGGCATTTAATGGAAAAAACCCCATAATGGTATCTGTAGTTTCGCCATCGAAGAGTTTCCAGCGTATCATACCACGGACAAAGCCTTCAAAAATTTGCCATAAAATCAGAAAACCTAACGCAAATGCAGAACGTTTTATGAGAATACCTAAGAAAAGACAGAATGAAAAGAAACCGACAAGTTTTATGAAAAAGGCCAGTAAAAACTCTAAATCTGAAAATATAATTGATGCCTCATTAAAATCGGAATAAGTCAAACCTAGAATCATGGACACAACGAAAACAAAAACCGTAGAAATCATGGAAAATGATATAACGGTGAGGAATTTTGATAAGATGAATTCTTTTTTGGAGAGCCCATCGATAAGATTTTGCTTTATGGTTTTGTTACTGTATTCGTTCGCCATCATCGAAACGATGACAATAGCCAAGAACAATTTAAAAAATGCGGTTATAAATGTATTGAAATGCCAGATATACGGAAAGTTGAATATACCCAGTTCCGCGAAATGAAACTTGATTGGGCCTATATCGAACTTTATGGCTGCAACTAGGGCAATCGAGGTCAATAACACAAAATAGGAGATAATCAATATTTTGCTGGCCCTATTGTTCCATAGCTTTATAAATTCTATCTGTAAAAGTCGTACCATATTCTTTGTCAATTTAGTTTGAAGAATTATTGGTCAATGTCAGGAACTGTTCTTCAAGACTCTCTTTACGTTTTACTAAATGAGAAAGTATGATGCCTTTTTCAAAAAGCATTTTGTTGAAGGCTCCGGCACTCATATCTTCATTCAAAAATGCAGTTATTAATGAGTTTTCGATTTTTATTTTACCAAAACTGATATTGCTCTCTAAAAAGGATTGCAACTTTTCGGGTTGATCGGTTTTAAGTTCGAAGAATCCATGACCTGCTAGCATTCCATCGACCGTTCCTGAATACAACTTTTCACCCTTTCTGAGGATGATTACGTGGCTACATACTTTTTCAACCTCGTCTAATAAATGTGATGCCAAAAGAATAGTGGTGCCTTGAGAAGCGATTTTTTTAATGATTTCTCGAATTTGATGTATACCCTGTGGGTCGAGTCCGTTTGTAGGTTCATCAAGAATCAATATTTCGGGATCATTCAAGAGGGCAGATGCAATTGCCAGGCGCTGTTTCATACCTAGAGAGTAGGTTCTGAATTTACTGTTTTTACGCTCTAGTAAGCCGACTAACTCTAAATTGTCTTCGATTTTATCTATTGAGACCCCTTTGATTTTGCAGACCAGCTTTAAATTTTGAACAGCGGTCATATATGGGTAGAAATTGGGCCGTTCGATTATGGCACCTACTTTTTTTAAGGCCTCATGTGTAGATTTGCTTCCATTGAACCATGAAAATTCACCCTGTGTTTTATTCACAACGTTTAAAACGATACCCAAGGTTGTAGATTTTCCGCTACCATTTGGGCCAAGTATGCCGTAAACATTGCCTTTCTCTATGGTAAAGGATAAATTCTTTACAGCGGTTAAATACCCAAATTTTTTAGTCAGATTGCTAACGGTAAGTATTTTCTCCAAAAT
>JASFYU010000196.1:0-30546 GCA_045046905.1 Flavobacteriaceae bacterium
ATTTTAATCCTCTATTTTTATCAAATTCCATTATTCTGTATTCAATAGAAATTCCGTTTTCTGTCAAGTCCTGTTTTAAGCGTTTTTTTCATGCGGCTTGGTTTAATTGTATACTAAATTCATATGGTCATTAACGGCTATCCGATACTATGGTTAATAATCACAAATCTACTTTATCTAACTTAAAAAGAGTCCTTTAGTTTTAAGAAAAGTTACAAAGAAAAAGCCGAAAACAGTATCCTCTGCTTTCGGCTTTTTAATTCAATTTTTTGATGAATCAGGCAAATTTATGTTGAATCAAGGCTATAAAACGAGCTTCGATTTCCTCTTTTCCGACCCAATTATCGTATTCAGGTTTTACCATATTATTAATAAACGCGATAGAGCGCTCCTCAGTATCAATGGTATTCAACTGTGATAATACACGATTGTAATCTCCGGCATTATCATTAAACAAGTGTTTTACAAAGGCCAACCTATTGTTTAGGTCCACCTTTATCTGTTTGTTGCCAAACGCATCATTCAAAGATTTTGGCACAAGCTCCTTTTTCACCACACTTTCAGGAAGAGGCGTAAGCAGTTCCTTATCATTTTTCATCAAGTCAGGCTTTGCTAAAAAGGTTGCCAGCACCTCATCGGCCTGTGTACTGCCCGGCATCTCTGATACCATGTCTTTAATGGTATCAATTCCTCGGGTCATGATATCTTCCTCATGCGGATTACTTTCAGGAACCGATGAATTCGCATTAAGAACAGCATTCGCCATTTTTTCAAACTTGGCCGCAATTACACTTTTAGAAACATCGACTTCTACATCTTGAAGTTTTTCCTCAATGAATTTCAATACCGCCAATTTCTCATATAGGTCCTTGGCCGCTTCATACAAATCAGAAATATCATCCAAATCTCTAGAAGAGATAATATCTGTAGACATTTTCCGCAACTCTGCTTTCAATTTTCTTTTCATAGCTATTATGTATAAGCAAAAAGTATACCTTTTTTATTACTTCCTCTTAGAGGGGTTAATTTCACCTACTGAGTACTCGAAATTGTCTCGTTCCTACACTATCCAAAACAAAAACAATTTTCAGAAGCATAGCTCATACCCTTGGGTCGAGCTTGTTGATTTTTATATTTCCTATAGCAAGAACGAAAAAACACCTTACTTTCGTCTAAAATTACAAAATGTTTCTTGAAAATACTGTTAATCATAAAGAACAGTTCGGGTGGATTGAGGTCATCTGCGGCTCCATGTTCTCAGGAAAAACCGAGGAACTGATTCGAAGGTTAAAACGCGCCCAATTTGCTAAACAGAGGGTAGAAATTTTTAAGCCCATTGTCGATACCCGCCACAATGAAGATATGATAGTCTCTCATGATGCAAATGAAATTCGCTCTACTTCAGTGCCGGCGGCAGCAAATATTAGAATTTTAGGCGACACCTGCGATGTCGTCGGAATCGACGAAGCCCAATTCTTTGATGATGAGATTATAAGGGTCTGTAACGATCTCGCAAATAAAGGTATTCGTGTTGTTGTCGCAGGTCTTGATATGGATTTCAAGGGCAAGCCCTTTGGTCCTATGCCCGCCTTGATGGCAACCGCCGAATACGTTACCAAAGTACATGCTATTTGCACACGTACCGGAAACCTGGCCCATTATAGTTTTCGAAAATCAAGCAATGAAAATTTGGTGCTCTTGGGCGAGATTGAAGAATATGAACCCTTGAGTAGGGCTGCCTATTATAAGGCCATGCTAAGGGAAAGGGTAAAAAAGATTAATGTCAAGGCCGAGGAAATAACTTCAAAAAAGAATAATGCCGACACCTAAAACCCAAGAGACCGTACTCGAGATTAATTTAAAATCGTTAGAGCACAATTACCTTTATCTGCGTTCCAAATTAAAGCCAGACACCAAGTTTTTAGGTGTTGTAAAGGCTTTTGCCTATGGCAGTGATGCCGTTAGGGTAGCCAAGAAGTTAGAAGAATTAAAAGCAGATTACCTTGCAGTCGCCTATACTAATGAGGGTGTAATCCTGCGTGATGCGGGAATTAAAATGCCTATTTTGATCCTACACCCACAAGCGGTACATTTTGACCTACTGATCCAACACCATTTAGAACCCAGTTTGTATTCCTCAAAAATCTTAAAGCAATTTCTAACGGTCGCCAAGCGGCATGGCCAAAAACATTATCCCGTACATATAAAATTCAATACCGGTCTAAACCGTTTGGGGTTTAGCCAGCAAGATGTAGATTACATTGGCCAACAACTGGCCGATAGACACGAAATTAAGGTTACTTCTGTTTTTTCGCATCTGGCGGCATCCGAAGATTTGAACGAAAAAGAATTTACAGAAAACCAGATTACTACCTTTGAAAAAATTGCACAAGAAGTTGATAAGGCATTGGGATACTGGCCTTTTCGACATCTTTTGAATACCTCGGGCATCATTAATTACCCCCATGCGCAATATGATATGGTTAGAAGTGGTATAGGATTGTATGGTTTTGGAAATGATGCAGCCGAAGATATCCTATTAAGACCAGTCGCCTCCTTAAAAACCATTATTTCTCAAATTTATACCATAGCAGTTGGTGAAACCGTAGGCTACAATAGGAGATACACTTCTAATGACCCTAGAGTAACGGCGACATTGCCCTTGGGTCATGCCGATGGTATCGGCAGACAATACGGCAATGGCAAGGCCTATGTAAAAATAAATGGCAACAGCGCCCCAATAATCGGAAATGTCTGTATGGATATGATTATGGTTGACATTACAGGCATCAAGTGTAAGGAGGGTGATGAGGTCATTGTTTTTGGAAAAAGCCCCACAGCGGAAGAATTTGCCACTACGGCCAATACCATTTCATATGAATTACTTACAGGTATCTCACAAAGGGTAAAAAGAATTTATATAAATGACTAGTGCCCCCGTTCTTTGTTAGCATTCAAAATTTTATTACATTTCGAATAATTATTAACCAATAAAAACTATATAAAATGCTTAAAGAGTTTAAAGAGTTTATCACCGGAGGAAACGTTATTGAGTTTGCCGTTGCCGTAATCATGGCAGGAGCTATTGGTGGCGTTGTAAAAGGATTTGTAAATAATATTGTTATGCCCTTTGTTGGCCACTATACTGGTGGTGTAGATTTTGCCGATAAAAAATTCATCTTAGATGAAGCTATTGTCGATGCTGCAGGTGCAATAACAACGCCAGAAAATGCAATTATGTGGGGATCCTGGATAAACACAATAATCAACTTAGTAATTGTTGGTCTAGTAATGTTTTTAATCGTAAAAGCGTATAATAAAACAAAAACTCCACCAGAGGCAGCTGCCCCGGCAGGACCCACTCAAGAAGAACTTTTGGGAGAAATCAGAGATTTGTTGAAAAAACAATAACCAGTAGGTAGCTAACAACTACCTAAAACCAACCTAAAACCGTCAATGCTGTATACAAAAACAAGCTTGGCGGTTTTTTGTTACTACACTCAGGCTGTCTAAAAAGTATAATCTAAACGTCATTACGAGCAAAGTGAAGTAATCAGTTTGTTGTTAACCAACGAGTTACAGATTGCCCGTCTGCCGAACAGGCAGGCTTCGTGCCTCGCAAAGTCGCCATGCCTTTATGATCTGTCATTGCTAAAGCCATGGGCTATGCCGGTTCGTGGGCGAAATAGGGGTCATGACCAAGAACAAAGAGATTACTTCGTCGCTATACTCCTCGTGAAAGCGTATTTGTGAGCCTGCCTTCGGTAATTCTTTAGATGAACTACTAAACTAATTAGTACCAAACTATGTTTATAAACATATTGCCACATCACCCTTACGGGCAGTTCTAAATGACGCTCTGCATATATTTGTTATATTTAAAACATATTGTTATATTTATATATATCCTTTATTTTATTCTTGTACACTATCCTATGTTGAAGTACATTTGCCTTCTAATATACTGTACAAATGAAAGTAGCTGTAGTGGGTGCCACCGGCATGGTAGGCGAGGTAATGTTAAAAGTACTTGCAGAGCGTAATTTTCCAATAACCGAGTTGTTATTGGTGGCCTCAGAACGTTCGGTAGGCAAAAAACTAAGCTATAAAGGAAAGGAATATAGTGTTATTGGGTTGCAAGACGCGCTTGCTACCCAACCTGATATTGCCATTTTTTCAGCAGGTGGCGATACCTCAATGGAATGGGCACCAAAATTTGCAGAAGTCGGCACTACGGTGATAGACAACTCTTCTGCATGGCGTATGGATCCTACCAAAAAATTGGTGGTGCCAGAAATCAACGCCAATGAATTGACAAAGGAAGACAAAATCATAGCCAACCCTAATTGCTCTACGATTCAATTGGTAATGGCTCTATCTCCTTTGCACAAAAAATATAAAATGAAACGCGTGGTCATATCTACCTACCAATCTGTTTCGGGTACCGGCGTAAAAGCGGTACAGCAATTAGAAAATGAAATTGCAGGTATTCAAGGAGAAATGGCCTACCCCTATCCTATCAGTAGAAACGCCTTGCCACACTGTGATGTTTTTATGGAAAATGGCTACACAAAAGAAGAAATGAAATTAGCTCGTGAACCACAAAAAATATTGGACGATCGCACTTTTTCCATTACCGCCACTGCCGTGCGTATTCCTACCACGGGCGGACATTCCGAATCAGTAAACGTCGAGTTTCACAATGACTTTGAATTGAATGAAGTTCGCAAACTCTTAAATGACTCCCCAGGGGTAACGGTACAAGACAACCCCGATACCAACACCTACCCTATGCCCATTTATGCCCATGATAAAGATGAGGTCTTTGTAGGTCGTATTCGTAGAGACGAAACCCAAAGGAACACCTTGAATATGTGGATCGTATCAGACAACCTTAGAAAAGGTGCCGCAACCAATGCCGTTCAGATTGCGGAGTATTTGGTTGCAAATAATCTGGTCTAATACACCCCTATCTCAGCACTTATTTGGCAAGGAAAGATTAGTGTGTATGACTTTGAGGCATAAAGAAAATATGGTTTAACATTTTGATTACTATCGTGACGCTAGATTAGACAATAACCTCGGGGCAAGCCTGCCTGCGGGCAAAGACAGCTTAAACCCACAATGGGGGATTAAACCCCTTGTTAAAATTTAATTACCTACATTTATACCATTAGAATTTCTCAATAAATAACTAGATTTTTTTCCATGTGCGTATACAGCCATGGTACTTTCAGGGTTTTATAAACCCTGCACAATAATTATATCTAATATTTAAAGAAATTTTAATGAAAACTACACATAAAATTGCCGTTTTAGGCGGCGGCGGCAAGGCCGGAAAATATCTTGTAAAAACCTTAGTTGAAAAAGGTATTGCTTGTAAAGTACTTCTTAGAACCCCCGAAAATTTTCAAATAAAAAACCCCCTAATTGAGGTTATACAAGGTAATGCCCGAAATTTAGACGCCATACAGTCATTAGTAAAAGATTGTAGCGCATTGATCAGCACTCTGGGGCAGGCCCAAGGTGAATCTGGCACATATGCTCAAGTGACCCAGAACATCATCAGCACCATGAACCAATTCAACATCAAACGTTATATTGTGGTTACGGGGCTTCAAGTTGACACCCCTTTTGATGTCAAAGGGCCAAAGACACAATATGCTACAGAATGGATGAAAACCAATTTTAAAAAGGCTTCTCTAGAAAGACAGGAAGAATATGAGATACTAACAAAATGTAATCTCGATTGGACCTTGCTAAGGCTGCCCATGATTCATCTTACAGCGCAAAAAGGAAAAATAGAAGCCGACATAAAAGACTGTCAAAGCGATAAAATCTACGCCTTGAATCTAGCCTCTTTTTTAATCGATCAGATTTCTTCTGATACCTATAATAGAAAAGCGCCTTTTATTGCTTCTGTATAATTTGTAAAACAAGGGTGTCTGACACCTTAAAACAAAGCCTCAGTATGCACAGAGTGAAGTAATCTGTTTCTTAGTCATCAAAACTACCAGTTTGTGAAGCTAAGGAACAGACCCGCTTCATGCCATTTCGGCTGCGTTCAGCGAACACCCACAAAGGCGTAGAACAGACCTTTCAGACGCTCTATTTTTATTGGATATCATTTAATTATGGTATTTTTATAGCACTATTCAGATAAGATAAAATTAAAAATAATTTCGGTATTACATTGACTCTCCAATTGCTAGCAGCATGTAAATCAGCCATAAACATTCCTAAAAAAGAACCTATTATAGTGAACTACCCTACTACAAAAAAAGCAGACGCTGTCGATACCTATTTTGGAACCGAAATCAAAGACCCCTATCGTTGGTTAGAGGATGATAAAAGCCCTGAGACCGAAGCTTGGGTCAAGGAACAGAACAAGGTAACTTTTGGATATTTAGAACAGATTCCTTTTCGCGAGGCCTTAAAAAATCGCTTGGAAAAATTATGGAACTATGAAAAAATAGGCGCGCCCTTTAAAGAAGGTGATTATACGTATTTCTATAAAAATGACGGACTCCAAAATCACTATGTGGTATACCGCCAATTGAATGACGCAGCGCCCGAAGTCTTTTTAGACCCCAATACCTTTTCTGAAGATGGCACTACTTCTTTGGCCGGACTCAGTTTTACAAAAGATGGCTCGCTGGCCGCATATCTAATCTCCGAGGGCGGCAGTGATTGGCGAAAAGCAATTGTACTCAATACCAAAACTCAAGAAATCGTAGAAGACACCCTCGTAGATATTAAATTCAGTGGGCTTTCATGGAGGGGTAATGACGGCTTTTATTATTCAAGTTATGACAAGCCTAAAGGGAGTGAATTATCTGCAAAAACTGACCAACACAAACTGTACTATCACAGATTGGGCACACCTCAAACGCAAGATGAGCTTATTTACGGGGGTATTTCCTCAGAAAAACACCGCTATATTGGTGGTTCAGTAACTGAAGATGAGAAATATCTGCTCGTTTCTGCGGCGATTTCTACTTCGGGCAACAAGCTATTCATTAAAGACCTATCAAAGCCCAAAAACGAACTTCGCACTATTTTGAACCATACAAAAACTAATAGTTATGTGATTGATAATATAGGCTCTAAACTGTACATCGTGACCAATAGGAATGCCCCAAATAAAAAAATAATTACTGTAGATGCCTCCAATCCTACTCCAGAAAATTGGGTTGATTTTATTCCTGAAACTGAAAATGTGCTTTTGCCAAATACAGCTGGTGGCTATTTCTTTGCCGAATATATGGTAGATGCCATTTCAAAAGTTTTTCAGTATAATTACAAGGGAAAATTAGTGCGAGAGGTGAAACTACCCGGTCTTGGTAGTGCAGGTGGTTTTGGCGGAAAAAAGAAAGAAAAGGAATTCTATTTTTCTTTTACCAATTACAATACCCCAGGATCATCATACAAATACAATGTGGAAACTGGAGAATACAAGCAATATTGGAAACCCGAAATCGATTTTGATCCTGCTAGCTATGAGTCACATCAGGTGTTTTATCATTCTAAAGACGGCACAAAAATTCCCATGATAATTACGCATAAAAAGGGATTAAAGAAAAATGGAAAAAACCCGACCATATTATATGGTTACGGCGGATTCAACATTAGCCTAACACCCTCCTTTAGTATTGCCAATGCGGTCTGGATGGAGCAGGGCGGCATCTATGCGGTTCCTAATCTCAGAGGTGGTGGCGAATACGGCAAAAAATGGCATAAGGCAGGTATCAAAACCAAAAAGCAAAACGTTTTTGACGATTTTATCGCAGCAGCGGAATATTTAATAAAGAATAACTACACCTCCTCAAAGTATCTGGCCATTCGCGGGGGTAGCAATGGCGGATTATTGGTCGGTGCTACAATGACACAACGTCCTGATTTGATAAAGGTCGCCCTTCCAGCCGTTGGGGTTTTAGATATGCTGCGCTACCATACTTTTACCGTAGGAGCGGGTTGGGCATATGATTATGGAACGGCAGAGGAAAGTCAAAAAATGTTCGCATACCTTAAAGGCTATTCGCCGGTACACAATGTGACAGCGGGCACCACATACCCGGCGACTTTAGTAACTACAGGAGATCACGATGATCGTGTGGTACCCGCACATAGTTTTAAATTTGCCGCCGAGTTACAAGAAAAACAGCTAGGAGATAATCCGACCCTCATTCGTATCGAAACCAATGCAGGTCATGGTGCCGGCACTCCGGTAAGCAAGACCATTGAGCAGTATGCCGATATTTTTGGGTTTACCTTATATAATATGGGTTTTGAAGTATTGCCGAATCAGGCCGTTTTAAAAAAAAATAAAGAATAAGCCCCTATACAACATCATAATTTATGGTAAAGTCCGTTTCTACTTTAGGAACGGACTTTTTTATTCCCAAACCTATACCAAAATGCTACAAGTAGACGACCTTTCCTTTGCCTATAACGGAGTATCCGTACTGGAGAACATTAGCCTGAAAATTCAAGAAGGAGAGCATATTGCCATTATCGGGGAAAGTGGTTGTGGAAAAAGCACTTTGCTTAAAATCATATACGGCCTATTACATGTTGATACTGGAGAAGTACATTGGAACGAAACCCAGATTATGGGACCCCTATACAATCTGGTACCCGGCGAATCTTATATGAAATATCTGGCTCAAGATTTTGATCTGATGCCCTATACCACCGTTGAGGAAAATATAGCTCAATATCTTTCTGTCTTTACTCCCGAAAAGTCGAATGCTAGAACACAAGAGCTGTTAGCAATGATTGAGATGGCCGACTTTGCCAAGACCAAGATTCGCAATCTCAGCGGAGGGCAACAACAACGGGTAGCCCTGGCACGTGTCGTGGCCCAAGAACCCAAAGTGCTTCTTCTTGATGAGCCTTTTGGGCATATTGATAATTTTTTAAAAAACAGTCTTCGCAGAAATATCTTCGCCTATCTAAAGGAGCATAGCATTACCTGTATTACGGCAACCCACGACCACAATGATGTTCTTCCTTTTGCAGATCGGGCCTTTGTACTACAGGGCAAGGAGATTATCGCCGAAGGCACGCCCTTAGAGCTCTACCAACACCCCAAGAACTTATACATTGCCTCCCTTTTTGGTGAAGCCAATAAAATATCGATTAATTTAATAAAAACATATGCCGATACTAAAAGACGTATTATTGTATATGCACATGAATTTAAAGTATCACAAAATTCAGGGCTTTCGGTCAAAGTAATAAAATCGTATTCGATGGGCAGTCATTATCTTGTACAGGGATTCTCAGAAGGAGAAAAAATACATTTTAATTCAGACAAAGAGCTAGAGTCTGGCACCGAAGTATTTTTGAATATTTCAATAGAAACGATCAACCAACGCTTGAGTCCATAAAACGAATGGACAGGGAGACACTAAAACAAGAATTGAAATTCAAGGCTGTACGAAGCAGTGGTGCCGGTGGTCAGCACGTCAACAAGGTTTCTTCAAAAATAGAACTCTCTTTTGATGTCGAGAATTCGAATGGAATATCGGATACCGAAAAGGAGAGAATCTACAAAAAATTGCATACAAGACTTACCAAAGAAAACATACTATTATTACAGTCCGACACGCATCGAAGCCAACACAGAAACAAGGAAACTGTGATTAGGCGTTTTTTAAAAATCATTGAAAACGCCTTAAAAGTACCAAAAAAGCGCAGAAAGACCAAGCCCTCAAAAAATGCCATTGAAAAACGCCTGAAATCAAAGAAAAAAATTGGATTGAAAAAAGTAAATCGCGGAAAACCTGAGCTAGATTAAACTCAGGCAAATAGCAATTTTCTATTGCGCTTCACAGACTTTAATTTTTCAAAATATCGATTGGAGAACCACTCATTTTCTTTGTATCGACCTCTATTTGTAATAGTTCCAAAATCGTTGGTGCAATTTGATTACTATACAATTGTTCCTTTGTTTTCACTTCGCCCATAGTTTTTATCGCATTTCCAAAAGCGATTAACCATACCTGTCCGGTGTTTTTTATTTTGTTGCCATGACTACGCCAAGTGTCTAAGGGATCAGTACCGCGACCATGATCGGTCGAAATTATAAAGATTGTATTGTCTTTATAAAAAGAATCTTGCTGGGTATATTCCCATAGTTCCTTAATCATGGCATCTGTGGTATGGGCAGATTTTAAATAGGCTTCATAATCGCCATCATGGGCAAAATCATCAGTCTCACCATAAGAAATATACACCAAATCAGGGTGATTTTTTTTCATATGCTCTAGGGCATAATAATGTGTAAAAACATCTAAGCGCACCGATCCCCAAGGACTTGGGGTCTTTGGCTGCATTTCATTCAATAAATACTCTCTATCGCTCAAATCATTCCCCGTGGCAATTTCAAATCCGGCATTTACAGGAACCCCTGAGCGTTCTTCATTCACTATAAACGGAAAAACATCCCAGCTTCCGAAGGCTGCAACCTTGCCTTTGTATTTCGTGGTATTGTTGGCAATTTCTAATAGCGTGGTATTAGGGTTGTTTATTTTCGCATTACTATCGATTCGGGTATCATCTGCCCTACCGGTCAGTATTTCATTGTATCCTGGATAGGAAAACCACATGGTATTGGTCAAATTAACCTTACTACCCAGATTTCGATTACCGTGAATCTGCCCCATATTAATGATTTCCGTCCAGAAAAAAGGCAATAATGCCTCTCGGCGATCCTTCGCAGTATCTTTCCAAAAGTGTTCTTTTAACCCTGATGTGTCGTTTACGTATTTCTTATTCGCCACCAAAAGCGGATCGGCACCAGTAAAAAGCTCTTGCCAGCGCAGGCCATCTAAGGTTATAAGAACAACCTTAGGAGCGTTCTTCTTTTCTTGTGCCGTAGCAAGCAAAACAAATAATACTAAAATGCTAGTAATTCGTAGTGTTCTTTTCATTGCTCTATGGTTTTAAATGATACTGTATTAGACCACTCGCTCCAATTTAAATTCTGATCTCTATACCGTACTCTCCAAAAATACGTTTTATTTGGTTTTAGTTTTTTGGTTTTTTCATCGGTCAGGTCATCATTTTTTTGTCTGTTTTCCAAATAATACCAGTTTTCAAATTGTTTCCAACTGTCATAAACAGGTTTTTTAAACTCTTTGGATGTCGCAATTTGCCAATGTGAGGCCGCATGAAAGGCAGCTTTGGAAGAACCATTGAATGCGCCCGCTTTTAAACGTATGGCCTTATGGTCGACCTCATGATCTACAGGGCTAATCGGCCGAGGTGCTTCGGGTTTACCGTTTTTCTTCCAAACCGTAATACTATCTGTTAATACATTGTCTTTAGGGTGTATGGTATTGCCTCTACTAATTCTTTTTAGGGTGAATTTTGGATTGCTCCTGTCGCCGTCTACTTCTACCAGAACAAAACCATATTCATCTTGTGTAACGGTAAACTCATCATAATCTCTTCCTTCAAACTCTCCCCAATTATCAATAGCACCTCCGGCACTGGCAACGTTTACCCATAAATGTTTATGGTCTTTAGACTGCCCCCTTGAATACCCATGCGTATGTCCAAAAAAGTGAATGCTCGGCTTATTGGTATCGGTGCTGAACTTTTCTAAAAGTTTCACCACCTTGCCGGTAAAATCCTCCTCACCCGGAATCCATAGTTCTGATTTATAGGGATGATGCAATTGGACGAAAACAAAATCGATATCATCATTTTTTGCGGTTTCATCCAAGACAGCTTTTAACCAATTGTATTGATGGTCAAGGTCGCGATACCCATCATTTGAATCTAAGCCAATAATTCTTGTATTGCCATAATCTTTGTGCCACCAGTGCTCGGCATAGGCAGGTGTGCCATTCTTGGGAAGACTAAAATATTTAAAGTAAAAAACAGAATTTCTCTCGTGGTTACCCAATACTGGGTATACCGGTACTTGGGAGAAGAGTTTTTTAGATGGCTTAAAAAAATGGTCGTTCCAATGATTGTAATTAGAGCCGCTTGAGACTAGATCACCGGGAATCATGACCAAAGCAAGGTTGTCAGGAAGCTTACCGCCGAATTCTTTTTCTAAATACGTTAAAACTCCTTCTTGTATTACTTCACCGAATTTCTCAGGATACTGAGAATCTATTTGCATATCGCTCATAGCAATTATTTTAAAAGATTCCTCATCACTTGCAAAAGGTGGGGTTTTAAACTGAAAAATATCAGATCGTAATTTTCCTGTTTTTACGCGATAATAATAGGTGGTAAACCGTTGCAAGTCCTTTATATTGACTTCATGGATCCTCGATGCGCTAAAGTTGACATCAAAAGCTATTCCTTTTGTTTTTTTGCCTAATTTATTTGAAGTGCCCCATTCTACAACACTTTCCTCTCCTGAGGAGGTTTCCCACATTATGGTAATCGAGTTGGGGTTGGCATCCTGTAAATAGGGTTCTACAATAAACTCCTGTGCTTTTACATAGGATGCTAGAAGAATTGACAGTACTAGAAATCTTGTTTTTAGATGCATTGATTTTGGATATTTATGCCCACTAGTGGGTTTATTACCTCGATTCATAGGGGCCGTGTTTTGAGAGCACTTCTCTCTTTTCAGATGTATCATTTAAAACATAGACCTCATACTTTGATCCTTTTTCATAAACCCGAACTACAATATGCCCGTGAAGACTCTTATAACTATTTAGCATGCTCCCGATGACATCTTTATTTGCTTGTAACATGGCGGTGGAGAAAAGATCTCTTTCTCCAGGATAGAGCTTTTTAGATAATAGCCTTTTCAATACATTATTACCCGGGTGATCCGAGGACCATGTTTGCCCAATCCACACTCTGGGTCTTATGGTTCTTACATAAAAAGCATTCTGCGAATCTCGATTTCCGTGATGGTTTAATGTGGCAATATCAACCGGCCCAACAACGGGAGCGATATGTGATTCTATTCTGTTAAAATCAGCACCTCCAAAGTCATTTACCCCACTTATGTCGCCTCCCGTAAAATAGTCGAAGTCACCATAGCTAATCTTAATACAAGTGCTTAAAGGATTTTCACTGGGGTATTCACCACTCTTATACAAGCTGAAGTAATTCTCTTTTTCCCCCGTCCATATGTTGCCATTTACCGCAATATTACGAACAGAAAATTCTGGAAAATCATCAGGACTAATTTTTAAAACAATTTGATTTTTAGCCCCTGCTCTGAGGGTTTCATGTACCAAGCCGTTTTGGGTACTTTGATAGCCTATGAACTTCCAATAATTCTCTAACGAGTGAATCATATTATAAGCATCATTTTCTCGAAATCTTTCCTGTACTTTACTGTTTTTTAGATTTATCGGAAAGTCATGGCCCCGATCCAAGAGTGTCTTAATGGGTAAATAATGACCCACTTCTGTAATACCCGTCAAATAATAATTTCCCTTTTTGGCCAAGACCCTTGTACTGTCCATTTCTCCAAAGTGGTCATCATGATAATGAGTTATCATGGCATAATCTAATTGTAAGAGTTTCTTTTTAGGAGAAAATTGATTGATATAATCTACAATCCATTCAGGAGCAGTTTTGGTCCTATTCGGTGTTAAAGACACATTTCTTGCCGACATTGTTCTAGGGTGGGTCTCTGACATATCGCCGGCATCGATTAAAAATGTTGTGCCGTCAGGAAATATGCAAAATGTAACATCGCCCCTTCCGGTATTTATATGGTGAATCTCCATCACGCCTTTCTCCCAAGACGGAAATTCTCCTCTCTGTGCTAAGAGCAGGGAAATTGAAAAAAAACAAAAAAGGCAGCTTATACTGTTTTTTTTATAAAACATACTATTTTAATTTTATCACACACCTTATTGGCTCATGACCGACTAGAGGATTACATGACCCCTCTTAAAGTATTGGGGATCGGTTGTACGTAAAAATAATCTATATGAAAACATATTCTCATTTTTTCATTCCTTTCGACAGCGTTTTACAAAATCATATTATTTTAATAATCCTGATTTCCTGTCCATTATAACTCACCACATCTTCAACTGACTTACCCAACAATAACCTTCCTATTGGTGTTGCGGCCGAAATACAAAAAACGGATGATTCTTTATCTTTGTATTCTCCTGCGGAAATGGCCAAATAATAATCTGCTTGAGATGTTTTTACCAGATTTCCCAAACCAATTATTGAAGTCTTATTATCTTTTGGCACTTTGGTCAGTAGCTGTTTTACTTTTTCAATTTCAGAAAGTTGTTGCCCAAGTTTTTCGCGTTCAAGTTGCAACATTGCCCTCCCCGTCTCATGCTTATCTCCTGCACTACTTTTGGTTTCTGAAAACATCGCCTCTTGAATAGAAGAAATACCCTTCTGAATCCGAGAAATTCTTTCTTCCACGAAGGTTTGGCAAAAAAAGAATAAGGTCTGTTTAAAAGCATTGTTGGTCGCCATAACTACAAAGAAACAAAATCAATCTACAATAGGTAGTAATTGCTCTAACTATGCATCAAAATGATATAGATCGGCCAATTTATACACCAAAAAACCAATAATAGCGACATCACTTTTGCCCTTCCTAATCATTGAACGCACTTCTTTTAAATTTTCCTTTTTAAAAAACTTTAGGTCATCTGTACCATATTCGCTAAATATTTTCCAGGATTTAAGGCCTTGTAACATTTCTCTATGTGCCTCATATTTTCTATTTATAAGATGAAGGTTCTTTTTAAATTTAGCGTTTTTGTGCACGGTAGGATCCGCCTTTTTGGCGTTCCAATTTTCATATTCAGATTTGAGGCGATTATTGGCATTCTCGGCCTCCGATATTATTTTAACATAGGCCCTAGAAACCAGTGAATGGTAATTACTCATAAACTCAGTATCTGCATCGAACAGTGGGCTGCTCTCGGCACTCTGATAAAATCCAACATTTTGATGTGACGCGGTAGTATTCTCCACCGTCAATGAATTCTTCCAGGCTTCTGATTTAATAACCTTTTCCCATGCTTTGGCATATTGGCGCTTATAGTTTGTCTTTGATGAGGAACAGCCCCCTGCCAAAAGAACGATCAGCACCAAAATAGTTTTTATCTCAATTAATCGTAGTGTATGCTTCCTCATATGGATAGTTCCATTTTTTATATGGATCGCTGCTTCATTTTTTAAACTGCGACGACAAGCTAGCTAGCCATTTTAATGGCATCACAAGGGGTCATATTCAAATATTGCACATGAGGTTAAATTCGGCCGTATATCCAATTAAGGGGTTTGGAAGTGGGGTCTTCCTTTTACAAACCTTATATTTAAAGGGTTGTCAATATAAGAAGAATACTGAACATAGCTAAGAAAAAATGGTAAACTGCCCTAAATAATTGCTAGAACCCCCATCAGTTCAAATGGGGTTAGCGCTCAATGAAGGTCACGCTCTACTTTAGATCCCGATCCGCCAATAAGAAAATCGAGATCGGCACCTTTATCGGCCTGCTCCACATGATCTATATACATTTTCACGTAGCCCCTGACCGCTATAGGCTCAGGTGCTTTCCATGCTGCTTTTCTCTTTGCAAGTTCGGTATTGGATATTACAAGATGAAGCCTTCTTTTTTCTACGTCCAACTCAATACTATCCCCATTTTGAACTAGGGCCAATGTTCCGCCCACGGTAGATTCCGGAGAGACATGTAAGATGACCGTGCCGGCCGCCGTACCGCTCATTCTCCCATCCGATATTCGGACCATATCAGTCACTCCTTTTAAAATAAGTTTTTTTGGCAAGTCTACATTGCCCACTTCAGGCATTCCAGGGTATCCTTTAGGGCCAACTCCTTTGAGTACGATGATACTATTCTCATCTATTTCTAGATTGGGATCGTCAATACGTTCGTGGTAGTCTTCCATACTTTCAAAGACCACTGCTTTCCCCGTATGCTTCATTAATTTTTTTGATGCCGCAGAAGGCTTTATAACCGCCCCATTTTCACAGAGATTACCCTTTAATATTGCTATTCCTGCCTCTTCTTGAAAGGGTTTTTCTATACTAGATATAACATCATCGTCATAACAGATTGCCTTGACATAATTTTCGTCAAAAGTCTTTCCGTTTACGGTAATGACATCATTATGTAGCAATTTTTTAAGTTCTTTCATGACTACTGGGAGTCCGCCGGCATAGAAAAAATCTTCCATCAAATGTTTTCCAGAGGGCTTTAAATTGACCAAAAGGGGAACATTACTGCCCATGGTATCAAAGTCTTCTAGCTTTAGATTAATGCCTATTCTACCAGCAATTGCCATCAAGTGAATTATCAGATTTGTTGAGCCCCCTACAGCGGCATTGGCTACAATGGCATTTTCAAACGCTTTTCTCGTCAGGATCTTCGAAAGTTTTAAATCTTCCTTGACCATATTCACAATACGCCTGCCCGACAGTTGTGCGAACAGTTTTTTTCGAGAATCAGCCGCCGGAATCGATGAAAACCCTGGTAGGGTAAGTCCTAAAGCTTCGGTCATTGTTGCCATGGTACTCGCGGTACCCATAGTATTGCAGTGGCCAATACTACGTGCTACGCATACCTCGGCTTCTGCAAAATCCTCTTTGGTATAGCCTTCTTTTGTTTCTTTCTCCTTAATCATCCAATTCATGGATCCCGATCCTATTTTCTCTCCTCTGAATCGACCGCTCAACATAGGGCCACCTGGCACAACAATCGTTGGCAGATCAACACTACAGGCGCCCATTATAGTCGAGGGGGTTGTCTTGTCACAACCTGTCAACAAAACAATACCGTCTAAAGGATTGGCCCTGATAGATTCCTCGGTATCCATACTTGCCAAGTTTCTGAAAAGCATTGTGGTAGGGCGCATGAGAGTCTCGCCCAAAGACATTACCGGAAATTCCAAAGGGAAACCCCCTTCTTCTAAAATACCGCGTTTGACTACTTCGGCAAAATCACGAAGGTGACCATTACAGGGGGTTAGTTCAGACCAAGTATTGCATATTCCTATGACCGGTTTTCCCTCAAAATAATCATCAGGATAGCCTTGATTGCGCAACCATGAGCGGTGTACAAAACCCATTTTATCATTTCCGCCAAACCATTCGCTGCTACGTAAGTGTTTCTTTTTTGCCATAAGTCTACTATCATTGAACTAGGGCATTAAAGTAAGCATTATCATAAAAACCCACAAGATTTTAAACCAAGTCAAAACACTAGATTAAATCTGCGAGATCTTGACCTATCAAACTGCCAATGGCAATACCCATTCCGCCCATGCGAACACCACAATACACATTTTGGGATACTTGTTTTACAATAGGCTTTTTTTTGGGGCCTAGCCCCATTATGCCACTCCAACGTCTTTCGATTACAAATTTAGTTTTGGGCAAAATAGTTGTTCCTAGCAGTTCTTCTAAACGGTCTTGTATTTGTTTTGTATGGCCAAACTTACTGGTCTGTTCTCCTTTGATATCAAGGTTTCTTCCCCCGCCAAACAAAATCCTATTATCAATATTCCTAAAAAAATAATACCCTTCATCAAAATGAAAAGTACCTTTTATCTGTAAATTAGGAATAGGCGAAGTAATCAAAACCTGAGCTCTGGCAGGGGTCACCTCTTCGTTTAATACTTGAGAAGTAAAACCATTGGTGGCAATGAACAACTTTTGGGTACAGAAATCAAACTCACTGGTAGTAACAGAAACGCTATTCTCTTGTTCACTAAAACCTTGCAAGGTGACCGAATTCAAAAGTAGCACACCCCTTTCTTGAACTTTACTGAGTAGCGCCATCATCATTCTGCCCGTATCTAATTGGGCTTCAAAGCTATTCGTGATATAGTTTTCTTGTATCCTCTTAAACCGAAAGGTATTAGAATGTGTTCGAAAGGCTTCTTTTCCAAAAATAGGCTGTAGTAATAGATTGACTTCATTCAAGCTATCTAGACAGCTTAAATACAATTCTTCATGCTTGTCTAGGAATAGTTCATGCCCACCGTATTGTTGAAAATCAATGGCCGAATCACCTAGATTTTTTCTGAGGAGCTGAATGCCCTTCCATCTTCTTTGCACTAAATCGACTACCTCTTGTTGGGTACCTGCCCTTAGATCTGATATAATTTCAGAAATACTGCCGAAACAGGCGAATCCTGCATTTTTGGTACTTGCCCCTTGTGGTAATATTCCTTTTTCTAGCACCAATATCTTAGCCTGGGGGTATCTCTTTTTTAAGGCTAGCGCACAGTTAAGACCAACAATGCCACTGCCAACAATGGTAAAATCTATGTTAGAGAGCCATGTTTTATATTCCCAATAACTGAGGTTCATTTTAGATAATTAGTGTGTGACTAAAGATAAAACATATAAACCCGCTTGGCTGCAAGAATAAGCCTGCCTACGAAATGGGCAGACGGTCTCGTGCTGCCATTGACGTTTTTACGAGGAGTACAGCGACGAAGTAATCTCTTTGTTTTAGTATGATTCAACAGATTACCCACCTTTGGAACAGGCGGGCTTTGCACCACTTCGTCCGCACTCAGCCAACACTCGCCAAGGCGTTAAAATACGCTTTTAAACAGTGCCTTGTTCTATTCTTCAGGCTCTGGATCCATCACAAAATCCTCCATAAATTTGGTAGTATAGTTTCCGGCCAAATAATCAGGATGATCCATAAGCTGTCTGTGAAAAGGAATGGTGGTTTTAATTCCCTCAATGACAAACTCGTCCAAGGCGCGTTTCATTTTGTTGATAGCCTCTTCGCGTGTCTGCGCAGTGGTTATTAATTTGGCAATCATAGAGTCGTAGTTGGGTGGAATACTGTAGCCGCTATATACGTGTGTATCCATTCGAATACCATGTCCTCCTGGAATATGTAAGGTGGTTATTTTTCCTGGAGACGGCCTAAAGTTATTATAAGGATCTTCGGCATTAATACGGCATTCGATGCTATGCAACTTCGGCAGATAGTTCTTTCCGGAAATAGGTACGCCTCCTGCTACTAAAATTTGTTCGCGAATCAAGTCATAATCTACAACTTGTTCTGTAATCGGATGCTCTACTTGAATACGGGTATTCATTTCCATAAAATAGAAATTCCGGTGCTTATCTACTAAAAACTCTACTGTACCGGCTCCTTCATATTTTATGAATTCCGCAGCCTTGATGGCGGCTTTGCCCATTGCATCTCTGAGTTTATCAGTCATAAAGGGTGATGGCGTCTCCTCAGTCAATTTCTGGTGACGACGCTGAATCGAGCAGTCTCTTTCCGATAAATGACAAGCTTTACCATATTGATCACCCACGATTTGGATTTCGATATGGCGGGGTTCCTCGATTAGTTTTTCCATATACATTGCGCCGTTGCCAAATGCTGCGGTCGCCTCTTGCACGGCACTCTCATAAAGATCTTCTATTTGATCCTCTTTCCATACCGCCCGCATTCCTTTACCGCCACCTCCTGCTGTTGCCTTGACCATCACAGGGTAACCCATTTTTTTGGCCACCTTTTTAGCATCAGCAAGATCTTTAAGAAGCCCTTCGGATCCTGGAACAGTTGGTACTCCTGCCTTTTTCATGGTTTCTTTGGCAGAGGCCTTATCGCCCATACGATCAATATGCTCTTCTGAGGCTCCGATAAATTTTATTTGATGTTCGGCACAAATCTTGGAAAACTTAGAATTTTCGGATAAAAAACCATAGCCCGGGTGAATGGCATCGGCATTGGTGATTTCTGCGGCTGCTATGATATTGGGTATTTTCAAATACGACTCACTACTAGCTGCGGGGCCAATACACACTGCCTCATCAGCAAAACGAACGTGTAGACTTTCCTCATCAATCTTCGAATAAACCGCAACGGTTTTTATACCCATTTCTTTACAGGTACGAATTATGCGTAAGGCAATCTCGCCCCTATTGGCAATCAATATTTTTTTAAACATAATATTTTTCAATTCCAAACTTCAAATTCTAAAGCTCAATCGTTATCTCTGATATTTAGAATTAAGTGCTTGTGATTTATTCCCACCACTGGGTGTAATACGCCACGTTTGCGGCGAATTAACTATTTTTTTTACCTCTTATGCCTGCCTGCAGTAGGCAGGCTTAGGTCGAGACAGCTAGTTTCAAGATGGGTCTACTAAGAACAATGGCTGATCAAACTCGACCGGAGATGAATCCTCTACCAATACTTTTATTATTTTTCCTGAAACTTCAGATTCTATATCATTAAAAAGTTTCATCGCCTCGATAACGCAAAGTACATCACCTTTGTTTATCTGGCTACCGACTTCGACAAAAGTAGGCTTGTCGGGTGATGATTTCCTGTAAAATGTACCAATAATAGGAGATTTGATGGTAATATATCTTGAATCATCGCTTTTCTCTTCTTCAGATGGTGTTTCAGCCGGCACAATCCCCGGCTGCACCGGCATAATAGGTGCCATCGCCTGTTGCACAATAGGAATCTGCTGCACGTAAGCGGTCTCCTGACCATGACCTGAACCTCCAGTACGGATAGTAATCTTAATATCATCTGTCTCCAATTTCACCTCAGTTGCGCCCGATTTAGCTACAAACTTGATTAGGCTTTGAATTTCTTTAATATCCATCGAATTTGATTTAAGTTTAGATAATTAGTTTGTTTAGTTATATGCCCATTTCAAATATATAGACCCCCAAGTAAATCCTCCTCCGAATGCAGCGAACACTAAATTATCGCCTTTTTTTAGTTGATATTCATAGTCATTGAGCAGAAGGGGCAAGGTTGCCGCTGTGGTATTGCCGTAATGTTGTATGTTCATCATTACCTTTGAGTTGTCAAGTCCCATTCGCCTGGCTGTGGCATCGATAATTCTTTTGTTTGCCTGATGTGGTATCAACCAAGCTACATCGGTATGATTCAAATTATTACGTTTCATAATCTTATCGGCCACATCGGCCATATTGGAAACGGCAAATTTGAACACCGCTTTGCCTTCTTGATAAATAAAATGCTTTCTATCTCTTACCGTTTTCTCGGAAGCTGGAAGCAAGGAGCCTCCGGCATCCATGCCCAAATATTTTCTGCCATTGCCATCTGCCCTAAGGAACTCATCTTGTAACCCAAGACCCTCGTTATTGGGTTCAAAAAGAACGGCTCCCGCCCCATCACCAAAAATAATACAGGTGGTTCTATCGGTATAATCAATGATAGAGGACATTTTATCGGCTCCTATCAAGAGCACTTTTTTATACCTACCCGATTCAATATAGCTTGCAGCTGTTGACATTCCGAAGAGAAAACTAGAACATGCCGCCAATAAATCATAGGAAAAAGCATTAACGGCACCTATTTCAGATGCCACGAAGGCTGAAGTAGAGGCGACCATACTATCTGGGGTGGCAGTACCAACAATTACCAAATCAATTTCACTAGGGTCAATCTCGCCCTTTTTTATAAGAGCTTTTGCGGCTTTAATGGCTAAATACGATGTTCCTTCGCCCTCTTCAGGTTTAAGAACTCTTCTTTCTTTGATTCCGGTTCTGGTAGTAATCCATTCATCATTGGTATCTACCATACCCTCTAGCATTTTGTTAGTCAGAACAAAGTTCGGCACATACGCACCTACAGCTGTAATAGCCGCTGTTATTTTACCCATTCTAAAGTCGATTATGTATCAAAAATCCTCAAAAATGTCTTAAAATTCGTGAAAATTACTGATTTTTCATGACTTTTTGATCTAAAACGTCATTTTTAAAAAAGTATGGAATTTTAAAAATCGCTAGCACCTGATACTAGAGAGATTGCGAACCAGAGAAATATCATATCTGAATTTTTGACGTCAGCCGATATAATTTTCACTAAAAAACTCCCAGCTTAAAAAAGTGGGAGTTCTATTTTTCGAGTAAAGCTCGGCTAAGCTTCAGCCTCTACGGTCTTATCAATCAGAACTTGGCCCTTATAGTATAATTTACCTTCATGCCAATGTGCTCTATGGTACAGATGCATTTCTCCTGTTGTTGGATCTGTCGCCAAAGTAGGGGCTACCGCTTTATAATGGGTTCTTCTCTTGTCTCTCCTAGATTTGGAAATTTTTCTTTTAGGATGTGCCATTTATAACTTATTTATCCGTTAGTAATTTTCTTAAAACATCCCATCGGGGATCATTTTCATCTTTTGTTTCTTTCGGTTGCAGTTCTTTCAACTTTTCCAACACTTCCGATTTAAGGGTGCCGTCCTCTATCCCCGGATGAATTCTTTTCTGTGGAACTGCCAAGACCAACATTTCATAAACGTACTGTGCAATGTTGACTTCATTTTCTCTATATGGAATGACCAATAATTCATCATCTTCATCATTATATTCATCACCGAACTTGACGACCAGTTCCAATTCAGATGTAATCTTCTGATTATAGGATTCACTTGTACTGTCACAATTCACGTTTACACTACCTTTCGCACTAAGTTCGAAGGCTAGCATAGTACTTGTCTTGTTCATTATAACAAACAGTTCAATATTTGCATCATTGAACTCCTCATAGTCAAAAGATTCAAAGAACTTGTTTTCGATTTTAAAATTAAACTCGTGTTTTCCTTGCTTCAATCCTAAGAAAGGAATGCTAAACTCCTTTTGCTTCATCATTTCAACACTGTATTTCGAAATACGCCTGTAAAGAGCGGGTGCAAAGATAGTATTATTTTGGTAACAGCCACTATTTGAAATAAAGTAAATCACCCTAGGACGAACAAGAGGAAGCTTTCAGCACTCGCTTAAATAAAATCAGCGTCTTAGCTTTTGTTTTTGAAGCGGATTTCTTGTCAGTTCTTTATGTTCTTCACGGTTTTTATAAATGTAAAGAGCGGTAAAAACGGCTTCCTTAAAAGAACTGTAATCAGCCTTTCCTTTTCCTGCAATCTCATAGGCTGTGCCGTGGTCCGGTGATGTACGCACCTTTGAAAGACCCGCTGTGAAATTCACTCCATTCCCAAAAGATAGCGTCTTAAAAGGAATCAGGCCTTGGTCGTGATAGGCGGCCAGCACGGCATCGAAATTTTTATAGGTCTCTGAGCCAAAAAAGCTATCGGCCGAATACGGGCCATAGACGAGATGCAGGGCATCAGACATTTCCTTGATGACTGGTCTTAGGACCTCATCATCCTCGCTGCCAATCACCCCATTGTCACCACTATGCGGATTAATGCCCAAAAGTGCTATTTTAGGGCGGCGAATGCCAAAATCTATCTGTAGTGATTTTTCAATAGTGCGCACCTTGGTACGAATCAATATCGCATTGATCGCGGCAGGCGCATCTTTGACGGCGACATGATCCGTGAGCAGCCCCACCTTTAAGGTATCAGTCACCATGAACATTAAACTTTCACCTTCGAGCTCTTGAGCCAGATAATCGGTATGGCCAGGAAATTTAAAATCCTCAGTCTGGATATTATTTTTATTGATGGGTGCCGTTACCAGAACATCGATATCGTCATTCTTTAATGCACTTACCGCAGCTTTCAGCGATTTTATAGCATATTCACCTGCCTCAGGAGTGGCTTCGCCAAAGTTAATCTCAGGAGTTTCTTTCCATACGTTCACTACGTTGACCTTGCCATCAAGGGCCTTGGAAGCCTCTTGAACACCATGATAGTTTATATTGATCCCCAACGCATTCTTCTGAAAAGAAATGGTCTTATTGGATGCAAAAATCACAGGCGTACAAAAATCGAGCATTCGAGTATCCTCGAAGGTCTTAAGCAGTACTTCACACCCGATTCCGTTCAGATCACCAATGGATATTCCTAATTTTATTTTTCCTTTTTCCTGCATTATATCTTTACCTTTGGTTTCAGATTTAAACACAAAACTACTTAATTTAAACGGAACATGTTTACAGGTATAATCGAAATCTCGGGCGAAGTTCAACAACTTGAAAAGCAGGGTGGCAACCTGCATATTACTGTGCGAACCGCTTTGACCCAAGAATTAAAAATCGACCAGAGTATAGCCCATAACGGGGTTTGTTTAACCGTAGTTTCAATGAAGGCCGAGACCTATACCGTTACCGCTATTGACGAAACCTTACAAAAAACCAATCTAGGCGAATTAAAGGTCGGTGACCCTATTAACCTAGAACGAGCCATGATTCTTGGCTCTCGATTAGACGGCCATATTGTTCAGGGCCATGTAGACCAGACAGGAACCTGTACCGCAATAGAAGAAAAAGAGGGTAGTTGGGTCTTTGCCTTTCAATATGATTATGCCCAAAACAATGTCACTATTGAAAAGGGATCTATAACCATTGATGGCGTGAGCCTAACAGTGGTAGATTCATCAAAAGACAGTTTTAAGGTTGCGATTATCCCCTACACCCATGAACATACTCGCTTTAGCTCTTATAAAGTAGGAACCCTCGTGAATTTAGAATTTGATGTTATCGGAAAGTATGTGGCTCGTTTTATGACTACATACGACTGATGATACTCTGAGAAATTTATTACGTACATGTCAGGGGTTTCTTATGACAATTTGGATTTCTGCTGATTAATCATTATTTTCAATTGACACTGACCAAATAATGATTTTTATCGATTTACTATCTCGCCTTTCTAGGAGCCTGCTTCTTGCGCAAATAATTTTGCTTGTCTCTTGTTCAAATTCCTTTGAAAATACAGAATTAATTCAGTTAATTTATACCAAAAAATAGAGGAGTGTTATCGCAGATCTGCATTGGATTACGATCACTTTCTTGTAGACAATATACAGCTGTATATTGAAGGGAATAGTATAGAGATAAAAAGCCCCTACCTCAAAGCCTTAAATGCATTTGTACTCGGGGCACAAGCTTATGTTTTTACAGATTTGGAGAGTTTTAAAAAACACCTGCTTGAAGCAAAAGCAATATTCATTGAACTGACAGGCCATGAAGAAAAACCAGCACTTTGCTATAATGACTTAGAATTGGTTGCCAGAAAACAAGGAAATTTAAATGTGTGTTTTGACAACTTAAACTGACTCTATTTAACGAAAAACTTAAAACAATTTCTAAAACAATTACAGCACTTACCCTTGAAGATTCGATGATAGATCCGAGTAAATTGGTCAGTATAGAAAAACATATGCACCAAGTAATTAAAGCAGATGAGGAAATATGGGAAGACTTTAAGAGGCATTTTGAAGAAATACGCCAGAGCTTTTTTCGAAAATCAAAAGAAAAACATGCTTCTTTGAGTCTAAATAAACTAAAACACTGTACCTATATAGTGTCTCATTTAAAAACCAAAGATGTTGCCAAACTTATAAATGTTTCCCTTAGAAGTGTAGAAACTGTACGCTACCATATAAAAAAGAAAATAGGCTTAATAAAAGATGAAAACCTAATAGATTTTTTACAAGTCGTTTAACGCATTATTTCTGCAGTATTCTTTCCGATAGCTCATAAAGGGCTCTAAAACCTAAATATCTTAGGTCGAACTCAGGTTAAAAGCAAACTACCTCGGGGCAAGCCCGCCTGACAGTAAAGGCAGGTTAAACCCACTGGTGAGAATAACATAGACTATCCAAAAAGACATTGAAATCTCAAATACAGAAAATTTAAAAGGTTTTCAAAGAAATCTCAATAAACATAGGAGGCGTAGAACGCCTTTGGTATTTTAAGTAACTCTTTTGAAACTTGATTTAGGAGAATTAGAATCTGCTACAAATAAAAATCTAAAGCTAATCGTACTTTGGATAGTCTCTTA
Organism: Flavobacteriaceae bacterium; assembly: GCA_045046905.1. GTDB lineage: Bacteria > Bacteroidota > Bacteroidia > Flavobacteriales > Flavobacteriaceae > JASFYU01. The sequence goes on from JASFYU010000196.1 coordinate 25,707, forward strand.
CACTTTTATAAAAATTTTCTTTTTATACAACACATAGGCCAAAAGCATATAAAAGCTTACTACAGTCAGACCATATAATAGTGACGAAAGCTGTAGCGGTATAAAATCATGTACATAAATTCTATTGAACAGCCAAGCGTGAAGCGACATGCCTTCCTCGACTCTTATACGCCCAAAAATCTTACTCGTAAAACTAGATAGAAAGTACACCACAATTGCGTTGGCACCGGCATACCTGAAAATACTGCCAAATGTAATTCCTTTTACATCAGTCAAATAATAAATAAGAGCCAAGGCCATATTGGCCCAGCCTGCAGTGACCAAAACAAAGCTGCTCGTCCACAAGGCCTTATTGATGGGGAAAAACAAATCACATAGATGACCAATAATCAACATTGCGCCTCCGACACCTAGTAAAATAGTCGCTTTTTTCGCCTGCTTTGACATCAGTATTAAACCTGTAAAAATACCAAGCAAAGCACTGGCAATAGCGGGGAGGGTACTCAACAAACCCTCAGGGTCATAATCGGCCTTATAGTTATGTATACCAAAAACCTGTACGTCTAAATAATTAGCCAGATTATTCGGCGCCCGCTCAAAAGTAGATTCCATACCGTTTACAGAAATAAAACCCATCAGTAACCAATAGCTAATCAAGATAACAGCACAAATGCCTATTAATGACTTCCATTTAAAATTGATAAAAAGTATCGAACTAAAGAAAAAGACAAGGCCAATACGCTGCAAGACTCCCGGAAAACGGATATCGGCAAAATCTTTGACAAAGGGAAAACTGATTGTAAAGGTTCCGAGAAAAAGTCCAAGACCTATAAGCTTTAAGCTTCGAATAGCTATCTTTTTATAGGTGCCAGCATTGGTAGTCTTATTCGTATATGCAAATGCAATCGATGTACCCACGATAAACAAGAAAAACGGAAATACAAGATCGGTAGGGGTGTAGCCATGCCATTTTGCATGCAGAAAGGGTGCATAAACACTTGACCATGTACCCGGGTTATTGACCAGAATCATCAAAACAATGGTAGCACCCCTAAATATATCTACCGATAGAATACGTTCTCTCATCTGTTTATTTCCTCCAGCGAGTTTAATGCCCTCACATCCCGAAAGCTATCGAAACAGAACAGCATCGAATATTAAAATTTATTTCCTTTTAACGCCTCCTGAGCCTGAATGACGGCAAAGGCAGACCTGCCCTGAGGAAGTTAGTTTATTTTCAATAGAGCCAGTCTTCACCAGCAAACGACTGTAATTATAAAACATCTTTTTTCATACCGTTCCAAGCCCTCAATAATAAATAGCCTGAAACAATGACTACCCCCGTCAAAACCATGGCCGAGGTTGTTTTGCCATAAATCCAATGACCGGTAGCGAACATTATCGAATAAATTAGGATTACTCCTAAAAGCATAGCGGTAATACCAGAAGGCACACTCCATTTTTCATTTGGGTTGACAATTTCAATATTATCAACCTCGGCTTCTTTGACCACTTTTGACCAACCCGGCCCACCTGGTTGTATTTTTTTATAAAAACTGTTGAGTACCTCTTTAGATTCTGGTTGCGTCATAAATGTAGCTGATAACCAAATGATTGAGGTTATAATCATTATAAAGGGAAGTTCTCCCCATTCCGGAAACACCCCGGTCTCCTCATTAAAAAGAAAAGGTCTTAATGCTGTTGTTTCTAAAACTATGGCCAGTATACCCGAAGAGAACATTGCAGAAATCTCGGTCCATGAATTGATTCTCCACCAAAACCATCGCAGTATAAATATTAATCCTGTTCCTGCTCCAAAAGATAAGAGAAGATTGAATACCCCCATAGCATTTTGCATCGCTAAAGCCAAAGTTGCACTCAGAACCATTAAAATAACGGTGGAGACCCGCCCAACCATTACCATTTGCTTCTCCGTGGCCTGAGGATTCACCTGTTGTTTATAAAAGTCGAAGACTATATAGGACGACCCCCAATTCAATTGGGTCGATATGGTACTCATATAAGCTGCCATCAAAGAGGCCAAAACAACCCCTAGTAGGCCACTTGGCAATTTGGTCAACATGGCCGAATAGGCAAGGTCATGACCCAATTTATCTGCCGGAATATTAGGAAAAGCCTCAGATATACTTGCGATATCTGGGTAGACCACCAAAGAGGCCAAAGCGACCAAAATCCAGGGCCATGGGCGCAGGGAATAGTGCATAATGTTAAAAAAGAAAGTGGCACCAATGGCATGGCTTTCATTTTTTGCCGCTAACATACGTTGGGCAATATAGCCGCCGCCACCAGGCTCTCCGCCAGGGTACCAAGAACTCCACCACTGTACCGCCAAGGGTATTACCAATAGAGTAATTACTGCTTTTTTATCGCTTAAATCTGGCAAAATACTCATTTTGCTTTTGACAAGGTCATTCTCCAATAACGCCTGGACTCCACCCACTTCAGGAATATTGACCAAATAATAGGCTGCTCCTATGGCACCAGCCATTGCCACAAAAAACAAAAGAAAATCAGTATAGACCACGCCTTTAAAACCGCCCAAAGCACTAAAGATAACCGTAATCAAACCAGCACCTACCACGGTTTCCCAAGGTTCAAGGCCCAACATAATACCACCTATCTTTATAGCTGCCAAAGTAACTGCGGACATGGTTATCACATTAAAAACAACCCCGAGATAAACCGCCCTGAATTTCCTGAGAAAGCTACCTGGTTTGCCCCCGTACCGAAGCTCATAAAACTCAAGATCGGTTTTTACGTTCGATTTACGCCAAAGCTTTGCATATACAAAAACGGTCAGCATACCCGTTAACAAAAAACACATCCAAACCCAGTTTCCAGACACCCCCTTGGTTCTTACAAGATCTGTTACCAAATTAGGGGTATCGGTCGAAAAGGTAGTAGCGACCATAGAAAGTCCTAATAACCACCATGGCATTGTACGCCCAGAGAGAAAATATTCAGTTGAGCTTTTTCCTGATTTTTTTGAAACATAGAATCCGATTCCTAAAACAATTGAGAAGAATACAATGATAAAGCTGTAATCGAGTGTACTGAGTTGCATATTTTAGATGTTGGTTGATTGCTAAAGATAAAATTTTTTAGGATACATTTGCTCATTGTTCGCTAAACTTCAATTTTGATGCTACCGATGACATCTGAAATTTCTATAACAGCATGGGCAATGGCTCTGGCCGCTGCATTTGTAATAGGCCTGTCAAAAGCAGGAATTAAAGGTATTGCCATTATAAACGTTACCCTTATGGCTTTGGCCTTTGAAACCAAAGAATCTACCGGTATTGTTGTACCCCTATTAATAATAGGTGACCTTTTTGCCGTTATTTATTATAATCGACATGCGCAATGGTCCTATATTTTTAAGTTTCTGCCTTGGATAATCCTCGGAATTCTTGTCGGGGTATTCATAGGTAATGATCTTGATGAAAAAACGTTCAAGATAAGCATGGCCGCGATTATTCTGCTCAGTGTCATAATGATGTATTGGTGGGATAAAAGAAAATCAAAGGCCATTCCTAGCCATTGGCTCTTTGCAAGTAGCGTTGGTATGATGGCCGGGGTAACTACAATGATTGGCAACCTAGGCGGTGCCTTCAGCAATATTTACTTTTTGGCCATGCGAGTGCCTAAAAATCAGTTTATAGGTACTGCCGCTTGGTTGTTCTTAATCATCAATATTGTTAAACTCCCTTTTCACATTTTTATTTGGCATACGATTTCAGTAGAAACACTGGTCATAAACCTAAAATTATTACCCGCTATTTTTATTGGTTTTTTTATTGGACTTCGCTTGGTGAAAATTATCAAAGAGAATTTTTATAGAAAGATGATTCTGGTGCTGACCGCATTGGGGGCTATCTTAATCTTGTTTCAATAGCCTATCAAAAAACGCATTCTAATTGTAAGTGTTTTTATGAGATAACTATTCAGCCCAATGTTTTTGAGATAAAAAACTACTGTTTTTATAGCTGAAGGCTCATTTGAATAGTAAAATCAGGGTTTTTGCAACGGGAATAGCCCCAGAAGTACGAGAAAAGAGTTCTTTCTCGCCAAAATTGACTTCGAACCTAATTTCAATCTCTAATCAATTCTCAATACCTATGATTGTCTATTCTTTATTTTTTATACCTTGTACAAATAATACATTAAAACAAAAAGATGATAAAGCACTCTTCTAAATACTTTTTAATCCTAGTGATGAGCCTCGGTTCTTTCACTGGCGCTTCTGGTCAGAAAACAGACAACTCGAAAGACTCTGGCTGGATTTCTTTATTCAATGGAAAAAATTTAGACGGTTGGAAAGTTGGTGAAAATGCGGCTACCTTTTCGGTAGAGCAAGGTGCAATTAAGGTCGCAGGCCCTAAGGCTCATCTCTTTTATATGGGCGATGTAGAAAATCATATTTTTAAGAATTTTGAATTCAAGGCTTTGGTCATGACCAAGCATAAGGCTAACTCTGGTATTTATATTCATACAAAATATAAGGAGGCGAGTTGGCCAGTTCATGGCTACGAAATACAGGTCAATAATTCTCATGGAGATTGGAGACGAACCGGAAGCCTGTACGGTATACAGAATGTAATCGAAAATTATGTCACAGATGATGAATGGTATACCGAATATATTAAAGTACAGGGCAAACGCATAATCATAAAAATAAACGATACCATTGTTATTGACTATACCGAACCCGAGCATCCGAAACGAGAAGGCGAACGGGTGCATCGAATCCTAAAAGAAGGTACATTTGCCTTGCAGGGCCATGACCCAGGAAGCATTATATTTTTTAAGGATATTATGG
>JASFYU010000197.1:0-25014 GCA_045046905.1 Flavobacteriaceae bacterium
GTATTACTAGGGCTAAAGAATGACTGCCCCGATATGGCCGAAATAACATCTAAAAGAATAATTCCAGGAATAAAATATTTTGCCTTTATTGGTATTGGAAGAAAAATCATCATGAGTTTTGCCTCAGGGTTCATCACAGCAAAGGCCGCCATTACCCCCATAATACAACCAGATGCGCCTACCATTGACGCAAAATAGGTTTCTCTATACACCGGAAACGCTTCTCTCACTTTAGACAACTGCCCCTCGGTTAAACCTTCAATTGCCCGATTCGATGTAATCATACGAATAATCTCATCACTGGTCAAGCCCGAGTTCAACAACTCGGTCTGAAGAGGCAGATAGTTGATATAATAGTAGCCTAATTGAAAAAGAACAGCCCCTAGTCCTGCAGAAAAATATAAAAATAAAAAGCGGTTCTCTCCTAAACTTTGTTCTACAGGAGACCCGAACATCCAAAGAGCGAACATATTAAAGCCAATATGCATCAACCCACCATGCATAAACATATGGGTTACAATTTGCCAAATTCTAAAATTTTCGTTTTCAGGAAAATATAGTGCAAACCACTCGTACATCTGATCGCCATAAAGTAATGTGGCTACAAAAAATAGTACATTGATTATAAGCAGATGTTTTATTGCTTCGGTCAGTCTTGCCATCTAAATAAATTTTTTGTCAATTTCATTATCTGTAATCGTAATATATACGGGTTTGTTAAACGGGCTCACCTGAGACTCTATACAGGCAAACAGATTGTTCACCAAAGACAATTGTGATGCCTTACCTAATACTTCTCCGGTCTTTACCGACAAGGTCTTGCAAAGGGTCTTAGCAATAAGATCGTTCTGCGAAAAACTGTCGCCGTTTACCCCGATTTGATACTCTGAAATTAATTGATCCAACACCATACCCACATCACTTTCCTTTATCATGACAGGAACTCCGGTAACTTGAACCGCCTCCGAATCGGCTTGCCCAAAAACGAATCCTATGGTCGTAAGGCTTTCCTTGATATCATTTAAAATGGTCATTTCCGATTTTGAAAATGAAAGCGATAACGGAAACAACAATTGCTGGCTGGTGGCCTCCTTGACCGTGATATTTTTTAGGAATTTTTCATAAAGCACACATTGGTGCGCCCTACTTTGATCTATAACTACCATCCCTGATTTTATGGTCGTAACAATGTACTTTCGTTTTAATTGAAATGTAATTGCAACAGATTCAATATCTTCAGGATGTCCATCAAAAAAAGAACCAGTACTCATCTCTGACTCAAAATGAACACTGCTAAACCCCTCTTCTTTGTCTAGTTGAGACTCCAACCCTACATATAGGTTCTCCCAGCCCTTAGAGGATTGCTTGGTATAGGAAACAGGACCTCCATTTTTAGTATCGTCTTGAAAAGGATTGAAGCCAACATCTACCGTCACCTTGGGTAAACTCGCATTTTTATCCTTGAAGGCATAGGGTGTTTCCAGATTTTGATCTTGTTGAAAATCCAAAGCAGGAACCACATTAAACTGCCCCAGACTATGTTTTATGGTCGACCGTAAAATCGCATATAGGGTATGTTCATCCTCGAACTTTACTTCAGTCTTTGTAGGGTGAATATTAATATCAATAGACCCGGGATCTACTTCCAAATACAAAAAATAACCCGGATAGGTATCCGATTTAATTAACCCCTCAAAAGCGTTTACTATAGCATGATGTAAATACGGACTTTTAATATACCTATGGTTCACAAAGAAGAATTGTTCTCCTCTACTCTTTTTGGAAAACTCGGGTCTGTTCACAAATCCTGATATTTTGACGACCTGCGTTTCTTCATCGACAGGAACCAATTTCTGATTGGTCTTGCTCCCAAAAACATGTACGATCCGCTGTCGAAAACTAGCCTTGGGCAAATTGAACATTTCGCTTCCATTGTTATAAAAGTAAAAAGCTGTACCTGGGTGGGCCAAAACTACCCTATGAAACTCATCAGTGATATGGCGAAGTTCTACTTGAATCGATTTCAAAAAATTTCTTCGAGCAGGAATATTAAAAAAGAGATTTTTTACAGCAATGGACGTTCCTTTAGGTGTGGCTGACACCTCTTGAGAGACAATCTTGCTTCCTTCTATCTTCAAATGTGTTCCTACATCGGTATTTTCAGGTTTGGTATGCATCTCAACGTGTGCAATAGCCGCGATAGAAGCCAAGGCCTCACCACGAAACCCTTTCGTGTCTAGCTTGAAAATATCCTCTGCTGTTTGAATTTTAGAGGTAGCATGACGTTCAAAACTCAAACGGGCATCGGTAGCACTCATGCCCATACCATCATCAACAACTTGAATCAAACTTTTACCACCATCTTTGACAATTAATTTTATTGAAGTACTCCCTGCATCAATAGCATTTTCGAGCAACTCTTTAACTACCGAGGATGGGCGCTGAACCACTTCGCCAGCGGCAATCTGATTGGCGACATGATCAGGCAAAAGTTTAATGATATCTGCCATTATTGTTCGAAGAAGATAGATAGATCGAAATCTATGATGTAAAGAAAAATTAGAACCAAAATAGAAATGATTATAACCATACGCATTTTCAGATTGTGGTCTCCTGACTTTTGCATATCCTCCATAGCACTACCGAACTTGCCTTTTAGCCCTCTCGGGGTATCTACCGTACTACGGAATTCATCAAATTTATGTTCCAGTTTAAAGGGGTAGCCTTTTCCCTTATCCTTATAATATCTAGGGTTATAATTGAACGTACTGTTCTTTTTTAGCCGTATGATTTTGCTTAACATGCCCATTGATTCAAAGTTACTTAAAATCAAAAAAATATGCCTTACCCATATTGCTAAAATTTGTTAACAAGCTGAGTTTGACCCAAAATTTAATCCACCACTGAGGGTTTAACCTGCCTACCGCAGGCAGGCCTACCTATATCCGCAGGTTCCCCGATGCCTTCCAGTATATGGAGGAGCTTGACTCGAAATAAAAAAATTCTTTTCAGGAGCATGCCTCGTACACTAGGGTCGAGGTCCTAGATTTTATAGAATACAAATATTCGGCCGAATTCAAGATAACTATTGTTTATTATAAATACAAAGGAGGTGAAACTAGAATTCGAAGTTTTGTACCTAGTTTCCTAAGCTCGCCATTTTAATAGCCGTTATAGCAGCTTCGGTACCCTTATTACCATGTTTTCCACCGCTACGCGCCTGTGCTTGTGCTAAAGTAGTATCAGTCAATACGCAAAAAACGACAGGAATATCCAAGTGCACGTTTAAATCTTTTATTCCCTGTGCGGTAGCACTGCAAACAAAATCAAAATGCTTGGTCTCACCTTGAATAACACTTCCAATAGCTATAACAGCATCTACTTTTTCTGTCGCAATCATTTTTTTGCAGCCAAAAGTAAGTTCAAAACTGCCAGGAACATTCCAACGAATGATATGCTCTTTTTTCGCTCCACAATCAAGCAATGTACTTATGGCGCCATCAAAAAGGCCATTCGTAATCTCTGGGTTCCACTCAGAAACAACAATCCCAAACCGAAAGTCTTTCGCATTTGGGATCCTTGTTTTATCGTAGACCGATAAATTTTTATGGTTTGTGGCCATTATTTTCCACTTTTTGCCATTCCTATAAATACATCGATGGTCTGTGCTTCATTCGAGGAGGAAAATTCATCCTTGATTCTTTGAAAATATTGCAAGGCCTTGCCATTTTTGGCTAACTCAAGAGCCGTCACCCCTGCTTTATACAAGAACCGTGGCGTTGTATAGTTGTTCACATTATGTGCCAACGCTTTCTCATAATACCCCAATGCGTCCTCGGGTTGACCTAATTGCATAAAGGCATCTCCTAGACCCCCTTTGGCCAAAGCGCCTAAAATGGCATCATCTGATGAAAAATCCTCCAAAAGGCCAATAGACTCTTGATATTTCTGCATATTCAAATACGCCATTCCTGCAGAATAATTGGCTAAACTTGCTGCCTTGGTACCCGGGTATTCCTCGATAATATCTAAAAAGCCGTATTTACCTTCAGCTCCGTTCAGTGCAAGGTTATAAAGAGAGTCCTTCGCCGTGATACTACTCAACGCCTGATCAAAATATTGCTGCGGGTAGTACATTTCATTAGCAGCACCAGCTTCTTGTGGTTTCTGTACAAATTGATTGTAAGCCAAATACCCCAAAACGCTTATTGCTACTACACCAATAACCCCCAATATATAATTTTGATTCCCAGAAACCCATTCCTCGGTTTTAGAAGCACCCTCGTCCAAGGTACTAAAGACCTCGGCAGTGGTACTTTCCTGTTCACTTAATTGGTTCTCTTCAGCTTTATTCTTGGGTTTGAATCCCCGCTTTTTATATGTAGCCATCACTAATCTTATTAATCGCGCAAAAATATAGTTTTTATTGAAATCTGAAGGGGTATTTATTCGATATTTTTCGATATTTTGCATCTTTCATAGTTTCTATAATTATAATTCCTCATCAACCATAATGTTTCTCAAGAAATTATCGCTCATCAATTACAAAAATTTTACTTCACAAACCTTCGAATTCGATAGCAAAATCAACTGTTTAGTCGGAAAAAACGGAATTGGAAAAACCAATATTCTAGATGCTATTTATCACCTTTCCTTTGGCAAAAGCTATTTTAACCCCGTAGCGACCCAAAATATACGGCATGGGGAAGACTTTTTTGTGGTCGACGGAGAATTCATAAAAAATGAAAGAGATGAAAAAATTGTCTGTAGTCTCAAAAAGGGGCTGAAAAAAATCATCAAAAGAAACGGAAAGGCCTATGAGCGATTGTCAAATCATATTGGTCTATTGCCCTTGGTCATAATTTCACCAGCAGATAGAGACCTCATCATGGAGGGGAGCGATAACCGCCGTAAATTTATGGACGGGGTAATATCACAATCAGACAAAGACTACCTGCGATCGCTGATAAAATACAATAAAGTACTGGCGCAACGCAACGCCTTGTTGAAATATTTTGCAGCCAACCATACCTTTGATATTATCACCCTACAGGTCTACAATGAACAACTGCACGATTACGGCACCCTTATTTTTGAAAAACGCATCGCGTTTATGGAATCATTTGTCCAAATTTTCAAGGATCAATATGTGGCAATTTCGGGAGGCAAGGAAGAGGTAACACTTGCGTACGACAGTAAATTATTGCAAGATGAATTAGCCAAGCTTTTAGAAAACAATATCGAAAGAGACAGAGCCTTGCAATATACCAGCGTAGGTATACATAAAGATGACCTCAACTTTGAGATTGCCGGATATCCTATCAAGAAATTTGGAAGTCAGGGACAGCAAAAATCTTTTTTAATCGCCTTGAAGTTCGCCCAATTTCACTTTATAAAAAAATTGGCAAAGACTACGCCTATTTTGTTGCTAGATGATATTTTTGACAAACTTGATGAAAGCCGGGTGTCGCATATCATCAATTTGGTAGATGATGATAATTTTGGCCAGCTATTTATTAGTGACACCCATGCCGAACGCACTGAAAATGTAGTAAAAAAAATACATCAATCGTATAAAATATTTAAATTATAGCATGAAAGCAAGCTTGTTAATCCTATGTTTTTTTTTTACAATCGGATGCACCAATAGCATCTCCGAAAAAGATTTAAAAAACCTCAATGGCTATTGGGAGATACATCGCGTTACCTTTGCCGATGGGAAGACTAAGGAATACACTATAAACCCAAGTGTTGATTACATTCAGATTGATGGCCTAAACGGATTTCGAAAAAAAGTATACCCGAAATTCGACGGCACCTATGACACCTCTAATGACGCCGAATTTTTTGTGATTATTTCAGATAAAAGTAATTTTGAATTTAATTACAAAAGTGAACTGAGCCAATGGAAAGAGACCATCATCACTCTATCTACTAACAAATTTTCAGTCATCGACAAAGAAAATATTACCTACGAATACAAAAGGTTCGAACCTATTAATGTACAAAAGTAATGGCAAAACGAAAAAATACTGGTATGCATTTAAGTGATGCCTTGCAAGATTTCATTCAGGAGAACAAGCTTCAAAAAGGAATTGACAAGGTGAACGCCCGTGAAGCCTGGGCCAATCTTATGGGTAATGGAGTAAATAATTATACTACGGCCATAGAATTACGCAATGAAGTCTTGTACGTATCGCTTTCCTCCTCTGTACTTCGCGAAGAACTGAGCCACGGAAAATCAAAAATCCTCTCGATGCTCAATGAAGAGTTAGGCAAAGACCTTGTGAAAAAATTGGTGCTGAGATAAAAGAAGTTTAAAACATCTGATCTTACGTCTTTGCGAACCTTTCGGCCATCGTTCAAGACTGACTAAAGGAAGTAGTCTATCACTTAATCGCAAGCAACTTACAGATTGCTTCGTGCCTCGCAAAAACGTAAGGCCATGTACTTCAGATGCCTTCTACAATAGTACAATAGGTAGAAGCCCTAGATTTAATATAGCTCTCTACCCGAAAAATGAAATGCACCTTCAATGGCGGCATTTTCGTCACTATCTGAACCATGTACTGCATTTTCACCAATACTTGTTGCAAACAATTTACGAATGGTACCTTCAGCAGCCTCCTCTGGGTTTGTTGCACCGACCAAGGCACGAAAGTCCTCAACGGCGTTATCTTTTTCCAAAATTGCCGACACAATAGGACCCCGAGTCATGAATTGCACTAATTCTGCATAAAACGGACGTTCTTTGTGTACTGCATAAAACGCTTGAGCATCTCTTTGGCTCAATTGTGTATATTTCATTGCCACAATTTTAAACCCGGCAGAAATTATTTTTTCCAATATACCACCGATATGCCCATTTTCTACAGCATCAGGCTTAATCATCGTAAAAGTTCTATTCGTTTTCATCTATGAAATTTTGCGCAAAAATACGTTTTATTCATTAATCAGCAAGCCTTAAATACAGGTTTGGGCCATAGTGGCATACTTAGCATTGAACCGTAGTAGCATCTCCTTAATTTAAAACATATATCACAAACATAAAGTAAACTACCTCGAGGCAAGCCCACGAGGCATTAAAAGGAACAAATTTTAACATTTCGATGCAAGCATCGGGGTATTAAACCCACTGGTGGGAATCAAGGCAAAATTCACCATGAACGCTCAATGCTTTGTCAGGCGACAAAATACTATTTCTGCATTATTATTGTATCTTCGCTCGCATGAATTTACAGGATATCGATGCCGTGAAAGTGCTACTTTCTCTACCACAGAAAATTATAATCATACCCCACAAAAACCCTGATGGTGATGCTATTGGATCCACATTGGCCTTATGGCATTATCTTAAAAACTTAGGACAAGAAGCATGCGTAATTGCGCCCAATGACTATCCTAAATTTTTAAAATGGATGCCGGGCAACGAACATATCTTAAATTTCGAAAAGGAAAATACCCAAGCAAAGAATAGAATTCAAGAAGCCACTCTCATTTTTACTTTAGACTTCAACCACCTGAGTAGAATTGGCCAAATGGAAACTATAGTTGCAAATTCCAATGCAACTTTCATCATGATAGATCATCATCAAGAACCCTCGGATTATGCGAAAATCACCTATTCCGATGTTTCTATGAGCTCTACCTGTGAAATGGTATACAACTTTATCGAGTATCTAGGAGATTGCGATACAATAACTCCAGAAATGTCGAATTGTCTTTATACGGGGATTATGACTGACACGGGCTCTTTTAAATTTTCATCTACCACGAGCAGAACCCACCAAGTGATTGCCAATCTTATAGACAAGGGCGCGAAAAGCACCGAGATCCACCACAGCATTTACGATACCAATACCCCACAACGACTACACCTTTTGGGGTGTGCGTTAAATAATATGGTGATTTTAGAAAACTATAATACTACCTATATGACCTTGAGTCAAGAGGAATTGGATACCCATGAATACCAAAAAGGCGATACCGAAGGATTTGTAAATTACGGCTTGACTTTAGAAGGCATCAAGTTTGCGGTTATCTTCATCGAGAACAAAGAAGAAGGTATTTTTAAAATATCGTTTCGTTCCGTTGGAGATTTTTCAGTGAATGAATTTGCTAGAAAGCACTTTCAGGGTGGCGGTCACACCAATGCCGCCGGAGGAAAGAGTGAAGCCGACCTAACGGAAACCACGGCTTATTTTGAATCGCTACTAGATAGGTATAAAGATGTACTAAAGGCCTAGTACGAACAAAGAGAAAAGACACACTAAACCTTTCTTTTTTCTTAAAACGGGATTTAAAATTATACAAGACCGATAATTCAATATAAAATTAATTCGTGTGAAACATTTTTTAGCTCTCTTTTCCTTAATTATTATTTCAAGTTGTGGTGAAGTGATACCGCGCAAACCGGTCAAGGTAAAATCGAGTACTCTTTTCGGAGGCGATTTACGGCGCAATAAAAAGCTTTTGGCAGCCGAGGAAAAAATGATACAAGAGATAATTACCGAAGATTCTTTGCATTTTTACGAAAACAACGCCAGTGGTTCTTGGTTTTATTACGAACAAAAGAATGAGGATTCAACCACCCTACCACAACCTGATGATTTGGTAACATTAACCTATAACATCATGAGCTTTACCAATGACACCATCTACTCACATGATGATATTGGTATAATCAAATACAAGGTCGATAAGCAAGAGCTTTTTCAAGGCTTACGAAACGCAGTCGCCTTGCTCAAAGAAAATGAAACAGCAACTTTTTTGTTTCCCTCCTCATTGGCATATGGCTATCAAGGCGATAAGAATAGAATAGGCGTGAATATTCCTATTAAATCGACCATATCTGTTTTAAGAATTAAAAAACAACAGGATAGTATAAATTAGGAGTTAGAAGTTGTTATTGATTACTGAACACTAAACATAAATAAGACTTTAAATTTTAAATCAAACCAATGAAAAAAGTATATTTAGTCGTATTGACCATAAGTTTGGCCTTGGCCAGTTGCAAATCTAGCGGACATGGGGATTTGGGTGATGGCATTTTTGCCGATATCAAGACCAACAAAGGTGATATCATTGTAAAACTAGAATATGAAAAAACTCCGGTTACCGTAGCAAACTTCGTATCCTTGGCAGAGGGAAAAAGTCCTTTTGTAAGTGATAGTCTGAAAGGAGAAAAATACTATGATGGAATCATTTTCCATAGGGTCATGAAAAATTTTATGATTCAGACCGGCGACCCTCTGGGTAATGGTACTGGTAATCCTGGCTATAAGTTCAAAGATGAATTCAATGATTCTTTGACCCATCATAAAGCGGGAATACTATCAATGGCCAATTCAGGGTCAACCACAAACGGAAGTCAATTCTTCATTACCCATAAAGCTACCCCGCACCTCAATGGACGTCATACGGTATTCGGTGAAGTTGTAGAAGGCATGAACGTTGTTGATTCGATCGCCAATGTAGAGATTTCACAAGATCCTATGACCAAAGACAGGCCCTTGGAAGATATTGTTATGGAAACTGTTGAGATTATAAGAAACGGCAAAGAAGCAAGACGGTTCGATGCGGTAGAAGTTATGACCAATTATTTTGCCGAAGCACAAGAACTAATTGTAAAACAAGAAAAGTTAAAGGCCGAGGCCGACAAATACAAGCTGATTTTTGCTGCTGAATTGGCACAACAGAAAGAGAAGGCCGAAGAACTGCCATCGGGACTTCGAATTCTTAGCTTGAACAAAGGAGATGGTTCGAAACCAAAACTAGGACAACAGGTCTTGGTTAATTATGCAGGTTGGCTACCAGACGGCACCTTATTTGACACGAATTTAAAAGAAGTAGCCGAAAAATTTGGAGCATTTGAACAAATCAACAAAATGCATAGGGGAGACATGTCGCCTTCACCAATGCATTACAGCCCAGATTCACGATTGGTTCCAGGATTCAGAGAAGGCTTATTGAGCATGAAGATTGGCGACAAAATACGTTTATTCATACCTCCACACTTGGGTTATGGTGCCCAAGGCGGTGGCCCCATTCCACCGAATTCTGATCTAATTTTTGATTTGGAAATAACAGGAATAGTAAAATAATTATTCTGACAGTAAAATAAAGGCTGTCTAAAAAGCACTTTTAGTCGTCATTGCACAAAGCCTGCCTGTTCGGCAGACGGGCAACCTGTAACAAGTTGGTCAACAACAAACAGATTACTTCACTTTGCTCATAATGACGTTTAGATTGTACTTTTTAGACAGCCTCTTTTTTGTCCTTTGATAGTAGACACTATTCGATTGCCCATAATACGCTACCTTTATCTAAATAGTCAAAAGTAGATTTATAATGAAATACTTGGTCCCCGCCATTATTTTTATTTTCCTAAGTCATACCCTTTTCTCTTGTGATGATTCAAAGAATATTCCTGAGGACGAGGGCAAGATATTTAGTTCTGTGGTTCAGGAATATGGGCAATTGAAGGTCGAAGGGAATAAAATTGTTTCCAGTAGCGGTAATCCGATCCAATTACGAGGCATGTCGCTCTTCTGGAGCCAGTGGATGGGACAATATTATACCAAAGAAGTGGTTCAATGGCTGAAAACCGATTGGCAGTGTACTGTTATCAGGGCATCTATGGGTGTCGATGAGGATGGAGGCTACATTTTCAACAAGGCAGTCGAAAAGC
Organism: Flavobacteriaceae bacterium; assembly: GCA_045046905.1. Taxonomy (GTDB): domain Bacteria; phylum Bacteroidota; class Bacteroidia; order Flavobacteriales; family Flavobacteriaceae; genus JASFYU01. The sequence continues at coordinate 10,691 of JASFYU010000197.1, forward strand.
AAAAGATTTTTACGGTCATTGATGCTGCCATAGCCGAAGGCATTTATGTGATTGTAGATTGGCACAGTCACCATGCCGAAGATTATACGGCAGAGGCCGTGGCTTTTTTTTCTGAAGTGGCCCAAAAATATGGCGATACACCCAACCTTATTTATGAGATCTATAATGAGCCTTTGGAAAATGTTTCTTGGAATTTGGTTTTAAAACCCTATCATGAAGAAGTCATAGCTGCCATACGCCTACATGACCCCGATACTATTATTATTTGTGGCACACCCTCTTGGTCACAGCGTGTTGATCAGGTCATTGGCAATACGATTGCCGATGACAATATTGCCTATGCCCTACATTATTATGCCGCAACGCACAAACAAGAGTTAAGAGATATTGCCCAGCAGGCCATTGATAACAATATCGCACTGTTTGTGACCGAATATGGAATTACAGAATATACAGGTGACGGTTTTATCGATGTGAACGAAGCCAATATTTGGTGGAATTTTCTTGACAAAAACCAAATATCATGGTGTAACTGGTCTGTCGCCGATAAGGAAGAAAGTTCGGCGATATTACTACCAGGAACCAGTTCATTAGGCAACTGGAGCGAAAATAACCTCAGCCAATCGGGACGTATAATACGCGCCGAAATCAAAAAGAAAAATCCGAACTATCAAAAATAAAAGCCTTTTTAAGCTACATAATAGGGCTTGGGGTAAACTACCTCGAGAGCTATCGAGAGGGCACCTGCCGGCATAGACAGGTTCAACCCACTGGCGGGAATAAAAAAAGACATAATATGACCGCAAAAGAGGGTTTTTTATCTCAAAAGCACTCGGCAGAACAGTTACTTTTTTTTGGGAATATCCTTTAAAACAGCTAGCAGAAATTTCCAAAATTTCTGTACCGAGGAGATACTTACCCGTTCATCGGGCGAATGTGCGCCTTTTATGGTAGGGCCAAAACTTATCATATCCATATCAGGATAATTCTGACCTAAAATACCGCACTCCAATCCCGCATGACAGGCGGCAACTTTTGGTTTTTCATTGAAAAGCGACTCATATTTCTTTTTGAGCACTTCTAGTATTTCTGAATTCGGATTGGGCTGCCAGCCCGGGTAATCTCCATCGAATGTCACCGTACATCCGGCCAGTTCAAAAGTTGATCGCAACATATGAGCAAGATCCATTTTTGCCGAATCTACCGAAGAACGAGTCAGGCATCCAATCGTTATTTCACCGCCACTCACTTCTACCCTAGCCATATTATTAGAAGTCTCCACCAAATCAGGAATAGCTGCACTCATAGCATATACCCCATTATGTACCGCATAAAGCCCCTTCAATAACTTTTCTTGAGAACTAGGCTCCATTACCATTTTTGGAGACTCACAAGCGTCTAATACAATAGAAAGTTTCGGTTCTAAAAAAAGAAGTTCACTTTTTAGAATAGTCTCCAAAATTGTAAAATCGGCCTCAAAATCACTAACATCTGATTTATCAACTACAATGATTGCACTACTCTCTCGAGGTATCGCATTTCGTAGGCTTCCACCATCAATCATTGCAATACGAATCGTATGCTTTAAAGCTGTATGATATAGCAAACGGTTCATTATCTTATTGGCATTGCCCAGACCCTTATGAATCTCAATTCCGCTATGCCCTCCATTTAATCCTGTAATAAAAATTTTGTATGCTTTTACGTCAGCCGGCGTTGGTTTTTCAGTATAAGAACACCTTGCCGTAACATCTATTCCCCCAGCACAGCCAATATCTAATTCATCATCTTCCTCGGTATCTAAGTTCAGTAGAATTTCACCCTGAAGCACACCCGCTTCAAGCCCCATAGCACCCGTCATACCCGTTTCCTCATCAATTGTGAATAGTGCCTCAAGTTCAGGATGTGGAATATCAGCACCCTCCAACAGGGTCATGATTGCTGCGACTCCCATCCCATTATCGGCCCCCAGCGTGGTCCCTTTGGCCTTGACCCAATCATTATCGACAATCATTTGAATTCCCTCAGTACCAAAATCAAAATTGGTATCCGCATTTTTCTGATGCACCATATCTAAATGAGATTGCAATGTCACCACCTTTCTATCTTCCATACCCTTAGTCGCAGGTTTTCTGATAATAACGTTACCCACAGAATCCGTAAAGGTTTCTAAGCCTAAAGATTGTCCGAAATTCAACATAAATTGAATTATTCTTTCTTCCTTTTTCGAAGGCCGAGGCACTTTATTCAGGGCAGTAAAATTCTTCCATACCGCCTTGGGCTCCAACTGTCTTACTTCCTCACTCATACATCTAATTAATATAATTCAAAAGTACGGATAGAAAAAGGAAATCACTATTTTTGAGAGGATGAAGAGTCGCTTAAGAAATGGTATCGCCCTGTCAATTATTCCCCAAATTATATTGGTGAAATGGTTGGGAACTTATCCTGATGCTATCGAAAAATATTACAGTAATGGGATCTACCCCTTTATCTCTAAATTTTTTAGAATTCTATTCGGATGGATTCCCTTCTCAGTCGGTGATATTATTTATTTTATTTTAATCTTTCTTGCCCTTCGGTATCTGCTACTAAATCGAAAGCGAATACGCTACCAACCAAAAGCATTTCTAAGAAATGTGGTCATGGTACTTTCCGTGGCCTATTTTACATTTCATTTGCTTTGGGGGCTTAATTATTACCGGCAACCCATATTTCAAAAGATGGAGCTTGCAGAAACACATACCAATCAGGAACTGCTCTCCTTTGTGAATCGATTGATCATTAAAACCAATACCATTCAGTTTAAAATTACTGCTGATAGTACAAAGGCCGTGAAAATTCCATACACACAAAAAGAGATTTTCGAAAAAACCCTTCAAGGGTACAAAAATTTGGAAAACCAATTTCCATTCTTAGGGTACGAAAGGCCTAGCATCAAAAAATCGCTTTTCAGTACGGTCTTGAGTTATATGGGTTATGGTGGGTATTTAAATCCGTTTACGTTAGAGGGGCAGGTAAATGCCAAGCTGCCCAAGTATAGGTTTCCTGTAGTAAGCGGGCATGAAATAGGCCATCAACTGGGCTATTCTGCTGAAGACGAAACTAATTTAATCGGTTATATGGTTACTGCCAACAATAAAGACATCTACTTTAAGTACGCTGCCTACTCCTATGCCCTAAGGTATTGTTTGGCCGACATACAACGAAGAGATGAAGCGGTATTCAATGAACTTTACGCCAAATTAAATGTGGGTATCAAAGAGAACTACAAAGAAATGAGCAGTTTTTGGATGGCCTATGAAAACCCTATGGAGCCACTATTTAAGTCCGTTTTTAATACTTTTTTAAAGGCCAATAATCAAAAAGAGGGCATCAAGAGCTATAATTCGGTAGTCTCACTTTTGGTGACCTATCATGAAAAACACCCTCTTTAATCTCTCCAGTGGGTTTAACTTGCCTGCCGACGGCTTATTAACTTTAGTTTTTTACGCTATCTCGTCGAAATAAAAGGAACCATTTCTCCTTTCTTATACGATTCTTCTCTAGGTCGTAAACAAACAAAACCATCCGATTTGGCAAGACTAATGAGGTCTCCCGATCCATTACCTCCTATTATCTGAGCTTTTAAACACCCGTCTTGGTCATAGGTTTTAACCAGCACAAACCGTGTTAAGGGTAATTTGACCCGTATTTCTTCTTGAAGAATTACCACTTTCTCCTCATAGGGCAATCCCCATGTTTTATAAAGCCATGGCAAAAAATAGATATGATAATTGGCAAAGGTAGAAACCGGGTTACCAGGAAAAGAAAAAATCAGGGTTCTCATATCAAGATGTACCCCAAACCAAAAAGGTTTTCCAGGCCTTTGAGCTACTCTATGAAATATTTTTTTTACCCCCAAGGTTTCCATTACCTCTGGAATAAAATCAAATTTCCCCTTAGAAACGCCACCACTTAAAAGCAAGACATCATTCGCTTGTAAGGCCTTTCCTAGCGATTGTTCGATTTCTTTTTTAGTATCGGCAAAATGAACTAGTTGCGATCCAATACCTTCTTTTGATAAGGCTGCCGCCAATGAAATCGTATTCGATTTTCTGATTTGATGTGGCAAGGGAGTTTCAGCTACCTCGACCAGTTCATTACCTGTCGATATTACCGTTATCTTGGGTATTTTTTTAACTACTACCTCTGTCTTTCCCACAGAGGCCAAGATCCCAATTTCTGCAGTATCAATACGTATTCCTGCGTTTAAAAGAACCGTTCCTTTCTTTTCATCACTACCCTTGGCGTGAATATTCTGTCTCTTTTTTGGTGTAGTTTCAATACTGGCAATACCATCAATAAGAGTCACTTCTTCATACATGATAACCGTATCCGCCTTTTTTGGCAGCACGGCACCGGTCATTATTTCTAAACAATTAGTGTCTATTGTTAATGTTTTCTGGGGCATTCCTGCACTCAAAACTCCTTCTATTTTAAAAGTTTTCAATCCATTTTCGATGGCTGAATAGGAAATGGCAATTCCGTCTTTGGTAGCACGGTCAAAAGGAGGAAAATCTCTATCGGCCAATATATCTTCGGCCAATATTCTTTTCATGCCATGCGCCAGCGGAATTGTCTCAACGCCCAATTCAAGCGGATGTCGCAGTACTTCTTTAAATGCTTCGTCAAATGTTATCATATCCATTGCAATCCGTTTACCACTAAAACTCGTATTCCTACTACAAAAACTAACAAGGCGGTTACTCTCTTTATGGCTTTGGACGATAAGCGTTTTAGACTTATTCGAATGCCTAACTGACCCCCTAAAAAAACAGTAGCCACCAAGGCAATGGTTTCTACCCAAGGTAACTCTAAGGTACCTCCTTTAATTAAACCCCCTAATCCTGACAATGAATTTACCAAAATAAAAAAACTTGACAGAGCTGCAATCTTAATGGCTGTATTCCATTGCAAATGATTGAGCATCGGTGCCAAAAAAATGCCTCCACCAATACCTACTAAGCCCGATAATAGTCCAATTGCCCCTCCTAAAATATAACTCAAATACTTTGGGTAGCTTTTCACTTGGTTCGACCTGTATTGAACGCTAAGTGTTTGCCAGGCCAAGAATATAGCCGAAAGAATAAGGGAACACCCTAGAATACTAAAAAAGACATCTTCGCTCAACCGAAAAGATGCTCCTAAAAAGGCGAGGGGAATACTAGCAACAACAAAGGGAAGAAAGTCTTTTAATGTAGCATGACCATGTTTAAAATAGAGAAAAGTGCTTCCTGAAACTACGGCCAAATTGCAAATGAGTGCTATGGAACGCATTGCAAAAAAACTAGTCAAGAAAAGTGTAAGTAAAGCGAGGTAGCTAGATCCACCCCCAAAACCAACAGAAGAATACAGGGCTGCCACAATAAAGAACCCGACGCAAAGCATCACCAAATTTTCAATCAACATATGCCTGTAATTTGTTCATGCCGCCTTCGACATTGGTGAATTCCTGATCGAAAAACCGTTCTTGAAGTATGGCAATGGCCTTTCTGCTTCGGGTTCCAGATTGGCAAATGACATATACAGATTGATCTTTAGGTATTCTTCCGATGTTATGTTCCAAATCGGACAAGGGAATATTCATAGTATTGGGCAAATGCGTATTTTCATATTCATCATGTGAACGCACATCAAGAATTTGTAGTTCTTTTTCAGCCATCAAGATTTTAAAGGCATCAGCTTTGATACTACGAAAACCAGAAGCACATGAAAAATCATAATCACTGGCTAGATGTGTAATTTTCATATTTTCAGAAACCAGCGGAAACTTCACTTTTTGAATGCTTTGCGAAAGACCATTGTACAGGAGTAATTTTCCTGAAAGCACCTCGCCTATTCCTGTGATAACTTTAACGGTTTCCAAGGCCTGCAGGTTTCCGACAATCCCCGGTACTATCCCCAGCACCCCATGCTCATTACAATTAGGAACTTCATCTGCCTTGGGCATTTTCGGAAAAAGGCATCGGTAGGTAGGACCTCCAAGGTGGTTAAAAACACTTACCTGACCTTCAAAGCCGTGTAAGGCCCCGTATACAAATGGTTTTTTTAGAATCACACATGCATCGTTTATCAGGTAACGCGCAGGAAAATTGTCAGTCGCATCAACAACAATATCGTAGGCCGAAATAATTTTCAAGGCGTTTGCAGGAATCAGAAAGCTAGTATAACCAATCAATTCGGTTTCAGGGTTTTGTGCCTGTAATCTTCTAATCGACACCTCAACCTTAGGTTTTCCGATATCCGATGCATCATACAAAAACTGTCGATGTAAATTGGAGACAGAAACCACATCATGGTCCACAATACCGATTGTACCAACACCCATGGCATTTAAATAGGTCAAAATAGGCAGACCCAAACCTCCTGCCCCAACTACCAACACTTTGGCATTACTCAATTTTTGTTGACCTTGTTCTCCAAAGTCTTTTAAAATGATTTGTCTACTGTAGCGATCTGTATTCATATGGCTGCCAATTTCGCCAAGGCCTCTTTGTATTCTTGCTCTGAATTGGCATTTAGAAGTACATTCTCATTCTCAGGAAACACCAATTTCACTCTATTATTAATCAAAAATTTTCGCGGGCAGCTACCATTGCCTTCTTCGAGGTAGGCCTTAGATTTTTTTAAGGCTGTAGGCTCCCAAATAGCACATAAGGGTTCTGGCAAAGGGTTTTCTTTTAAGGCAAATGTCGTTGCCAAAATTTCAGGGTCTCGAGCGGAAATCAATTCTTGTAATGCTTTCAAGTTCATCAAAGGAAGGTCACATGCCAAAACCAACCATGCTACTTCTGGGTATTGTTTGTGTGCCGATAAAAGTCCGTTATAGGGGCCTTTGAATTCATTCAAATCTGTGATAACGGCCATTTCAGGTGGCAATTCGAATTGTTGTTCTTCCCTCAGGCTAATAAAGGTATTCTTACAAACCTGTTTCAATAACGCATAAAGATATTCGCGTTGTGGTACATCGTGATATGTAATCAATCCTTTATCGGTTCCCATACGGGTACTTTTTCCTCCAGATAAGACAAGGCCGTATATACTAGCGATTGAAGTCATTCTTACCTCCTGTTTTTTGTTCTAATTGTATTTCTGAAATGGTGATATCATGTGATAATGCCTTGCACATATCATAAATGGTCAGCGCAGCAACCGATACTCCCGTCAATGCTTCCATTTCAACGCCGGTACGCTCGTTACATTTCACCTTACAAACAATCTTCAGGGCATCATCGCTAGGGTCGATAGTCAATTGAACCTTAGAAAGGTTCAATTGATGACATAGAGGTATAAGCTCAGCCGTCTTTTTAACGGCTTGTATACCTGCGATAATAGCCGTTTGGATAATGCTTCCCTTTCCACTCAAAAAATTTTGAGCGGCAAGAACTGCAAATACTTCGGCAGGAAAATGTACAATTCCTGAAGCCATAGCCGTTCGAACCGTACTTTGTTTTTCCGATACATCTACCATAGATGCTTTACCAGCTTTGTCGATATGCGAAAGTTCTTTCTTCATTCTCACCTGTGGGTTAGATACCCCGACATTTGCATCGAAATATAAAAAATTAATTTCTTTTAATGCCCCGTGAGCCAGCCTTTACCAGCAATAAGGCCTGCCTGACGGTAAAGGCTGGCTTGTATCGAGATAGTTTACTTATCCGCCGATTGAGGTCATTGAATTATCAAAGACGTCTTTATATTTTTCCTGAGCCTCGAAACCTGTTTTAGACCGGCTACCCACTGCTCTCAAGATGTGCTCCTTTATCTTGCTCTCTGCATTTTCGCTGCGTATGACATCTCGTAAATTCATACTTGGTTTTGCGTACAAACAGCTAATCACATCACCAGTCGCTGAAATTCGCAATCGATTACAACTACCACAAAAGGTGCGACTAAAAGAGGGTATTACCCCAAAAGTTCCTTTAAAACCTGGTATTTTATAATTGATTGATGTTGATGTCTTTGGAGATTTCAAGATATAATAATCAGGGTATGCCTCTGCGATATAGGCAAGTATACGTTTATAATCCCAAGCGATACTATCAAAAGACCTACTACCACCGTTAAAGGGCATTTCCTCTAAAAACCGAACCGAAACATCATAGTGTTTCGTCAATTCTAAAATGGGTAGAATGTCTTGCGTATTCTGACCTTCTAAAGCGATAAAATTAATTCGCACATTGAAGCCCTCGGTAATCAATCGCAACATATTATTATGTACCGTATCGTATTGGTCACGTCTTGTAATACGCTCAAAAGTATTTCGATCAATGGCATCAAGGCTTAGGTTGATATTTGTAATCCCCAAGGTCTTTAATTCATTGATATAAGGCCCTATTAAGGTTGCATTGGTAGTCACAGAAATATCATTCAGACCTTTCATTTTGGAAAGGTTTCGGAGTAATACCATCAAATCTTTGCGAACAAAGGGTTCACCACCAGTTATTCGAATTTTATCAACCCCCATCGAAATCAGAATCGCACTCAGCCTAGACAGTTCCTCTATGGTAAAAAGCTTATCATTATCAGCAAAATCAATACCCTCGGAAGGCATACAATAATTACAGCGCAGATTACAACGGTCGGTAACCGCCAATCGCACATAATTAATAGTTCTATTGTGATTGTCTACGAGCATATATCAACTTTGCTACGGATGGGCCGAAACCCAAACAGATTTATTCTTGAAAATCTCTTTTTTCCAGATTGGAACTCGTTCTTTAAGTGTATCTATCAAAAAGCGGCAAGCATCAAAACAAGCGTCTCGATGTGCCGATGAGGCACCTACTATGACTACGGGTTCTTTTACTACTTTAGTTCCGACCGCATGTCGAATAAGCACCTTGTTCAGGCTCCATTTTTCAATGGCTTCCGAGGCTATTTTATTCATTTCCTTCAATGCCATCACCTTATAGGTCTCAAATTCTAAGGCAACCACCTCTTCATTTTTAGTAAATTCACGTACCGAACCTACAAAAACGCAAATACCTCCACTCTGGGCATCAGACAAGTCTGAATACACGAGCGAAGTATCTATTTTATCGACTATTTCTACAATCTTTTTATTCATTAGCCTCCACTTACCGGCGGAATAATAGCAATTTCATCATCTCGTTTCAAAGGTACATCATCTTGCGCATACTCACTATTCACGGCAATGGCCAAAGACGACAGCTTCCCAAACTCAGGGTAGGCATCTGACATAAATGCTTTCAGCTCTCGCACGGTCGACGGAGATTTATTCATCACTGAAATATTAATCTTCGACTTTCCTACAATATCTTTTGCAATTCCAAAAAGCAATACCTCCATATCTCCTTATCCTACTAATTCTTTTGAAACCATATATTTCACAAAGGGTTGTTTATAAATTCTATGGCCTGTAGCCTTCTTTATCGCTATAGAAATTGCTGCGCCTGCCGGAGGCAATGAAGGTTCTCCAAGACCCGTTGGGGCCAATGTATTTTTCACAAAATGAGTCTCTACTTCTGGCGCTTCTTTCATTCGTATCATACGAAATGTATCATAGTTACTACTGCTAGGCACCCCGTCTTTAAATTCAAAATCAGCATACATCGAATGCCCCGTACCATCAATTACACCGCCCTCAATTTGATTCAATGCCCCCAAGGGGTTAACAACGATACCACAATCTACGGCGACCGTGATTTTTTTAACTACAGGAATATTATTTTCCATGACTACGTCTGCCACTTCAGCAACATGTGAATTGTGGCAATAGTAGGCGCAAAAACCCTGATATACACCTTCTTTCGGGTTTCGGTATCCTGATTTCTCTACAACTAGATTAATTACATCTTCCAAACGTTCAGCGGAATACTTGATACGGTCATCAGTGGTTCCTTTTACTTTCTGCAAGAGATCCAAGCGCATTTGTACAGGGTCTTTTTCTAATACCTCGGCAAGCTCGTCGAAAAAACTTTGCTCGGCGAAAGAAAGAAAATTGGTATAGGGCGCTCTCCAAGGACCTGTCGAAATATTACTATCATATTTGGCAACATCTACCTGATAATTTTCTATGGCACCGGCAGGAAAAAAATGAGGTATGAGCCCGTACATATTACTGTTCACGGCGGCCTCTTTTAAATGGTAGCCCGTAATTTCACCATCTTTAATCGAGGCGCTGATTCTATATTTTATAGCGGGTCTGTATATTCCGGCCGTCATATCGTCTTCTCTTGAGTACGTAAGCTTGATGGGGTTTTGAGTTAAATTAGAGATTTCTGCCGCTTCCATGGCAAAATCACCAATCAAACGTCTGCCAAAGCCCCCGCCCATTCGGGTCATTTCTAAATACACATCTGCCTCGTCTCTTTCGAGCATTTTTGCTACTTTCGACGCTGTTCCTCCCGGGGTTTGTATGGGTCCAACCAAATGAATCTTATCGGCGGTCACATGGGCGAAAAAATTCATAGGTTCCATGCAATTATGTGGCAAGAAGGGAGATTCATAGGTGCGCTCCAAAACCTGGTCAGCGGCCTTAAACGCCCTTTTTACATTACCATCTGTTCTGAGGGTTTCAAAAGAATCACCCTCTAAAAGACCCAACAATATTTTATCGTGTTCGGCTGTACTCTCAGTAGGTGTACCATCGCTCCAATCGGCAGTCAAAGCCTTCTTTCCTTTCATGGCCACCCATGTGCTGTTCGCTAGAACCGCAACCTTATCACCGAAGCGAACCACATCGATAACACCCTCCACTGATTTTGCTGCACTAGCATCAAAGGATTCTAATTTCTTTCCAAAGGCCGGAGGCCTAAGCACCGATGCGTAAACCATACCCTCGACCTTATAGTCCATTCCAAACAAGGGTTTTCCGGTGATTATTTTATCGATATCCACATTTTTGGCATCGGTACCGATAATAGTAAAATCTTCGGGATCTTTTAGGCTTACATTTTCAGGAATATCCAATACGGCGGCCTCATTGACAACATCGCCATACCCTAGAGTCTCACCCTTAGCATTTGTAATAACACCTTGACTGGCCGTACATTCAGATGCATCAACTCCCCAACGGGTAGCAGCCGCATTAATTAACATTTGGCGTGCCGTGGCACCCGTTTGTCGCAAAGGCTCCCATGCCAATCGAATAGAATTACTGCCGCCTGCATATTGATTTTGATAATTTTCGGTATCCAAAACACCCTGCTCGACATATACGTGATCCCAAGGCACGTCAAGCTCTTCAGCAATCAACATAGGCATTGACGTTTTCACCCCTTGCCCTATTTCAGGGTTAGGTGAAAACAAGGTCACCATACCATTGTCTGCTATTTTTATAAAGGCATTAAAGTCATTGAAATTTAATTTTGAAATATCAGTAGGCATTGCCACTTTTTGCTTGCAAGCCGTAAAGAGATTAAAACCGATAAGCATTCCACCACTTGCCAAAGAAGACGTTCGTAAGAAAGAGCGTCTGCTAAATTTTGAAGGTATACGCATTGTCATAATTTAATTTTTTTTAGGTTAGTCCATTTTTTTAGCTGCAATAGATACCGCCTTTTGAATACGGTTATAAGCCGCACACCGACATATATTGCCATGCATGGCGTTCTTAATCTCATCTTGGGTCGGACTTGAATTCTTATCTAAAAAAGCGGTGGCAGTCATAATCTGCCCAGATTGGCAGTAGCCACATTGGGGTACATCTACTTCTTTCCAAGCTTCTTGAACCGGGTGGGTGCCATCTTGTGACAGGCCTTCGATGGTCGTGATTTCCATGTCATCAATCTGAGACAGTTGTAATTGGCAACTGCGAATGGCATTACCGTTGACATGAACAGTACAGGCCCCACATTGCCCTATTCCACAGCCATATTTGGTGCCGACCAGATCTAAATGATCCCGTAATACCCAAAGTAAAGGGGTATCGGCAGAAGCTTCAATTGACTGAGACTTACCGTTGATTTTTAAAGTGTACGTTGGCATTTTCTAGTAGTATTGGGTTAGTAAAAAGTATGTAATCACAAGTGATGAGTAAAAAAATTACATATAAAACATCTTGTAATTCGACAGCGCTTCTAAATTAATTAAAAAAAGGGCTCCCCCTTTTTAAAAGACAGCTTTTTTAACCTTTTTTTATGTTAAACCTTAATCCTACAAAATAAATTACTTTTGCAGCAATGAACCATATTAAGGAAATCAGTAGTCTACAAAACCCGCTAGTAAAGAAAATTCTAATGCTCAAAGAAAAATCTAGAGAGCGAAAAAAAACGGGCTTCTTCATCTTAGAAGGGGTACGCGAACTACAATTGGCCCTGAAAGGAGGATATGAAATTGAAACTATTTTATTCAACAAATATATTATCTCCAAAAAAAATGTCGTCGATCAACTAGAAGTTTTTGGCATCAAGCCACAGATTATTGAAATTTCGAAAGAAGTATACCAGAGAATCGCATATCGTGAAACCACAGAGGGTATGATTACCATTGTTAAATCTAAGGCACATGCGCTTGAAAATTTAATTTTCAAAAAAAAGGACCCTTTAATTTTGGTCGTCGAAGCGCCTGAAAAACCTGGAAATATTGGTGCCTTGCTCCGAACAGCCGATGCAGCGAATCTAGATGGTGTCATTATTGCAAATCCTAAAACTGACCTCTACAACCCGAACATCATTCGCTCTAGCGTGGGTTGCGTTTTCACCAATCGTATTGCCACTGGAAGCACTGAGGAAATCATTGAATTTTTGAAGAAAAAAAATATTGCATTATACTGTGCGGCCCTATCCGCTTCAAAAACGTATACCGAAGTCGACTTCAACAAAGCGGCAGCCATTATTGTAGGAACCGAATCTACAGGCTTAACCCAAGAATGGCTCTCCAACTCTACCCAAAACATCATCATACCCATGCAGGGCAAAATCGATTCAATGAACGTATCGGTATCGGCGGCAATACTTATATTTGAGGCAAAAAGACAGCGAGGTTTTACCTAAATACTCATAATTAAAACCTAGGCCAAAGTGAGAACCCCCTAATACCAATGCAAACCGATTTGTTAAATACTATGGACAGCACCCCTATATTCTATATCATTATCACCATTTTAATTATCCAATTTGCGATAGATACCGTTTTAGATTATCTGAATGCAAAACACTACAATGACCCTATTCCACTGGAGCTGAATGATATTTTTGATGAAAAGGAGCACCTAAAGTCTCAGGAGTACAAAAAGGCCAATTACCGATTTGGCCTATTGAGCTCAACTTTCTCACTGTTCCTGACCTTGGGGTTTTTGATCTTGGGAGGATTCGAATGGATAGACTCTTTAGTGAGAAACATCACTGAAAACACCATAGCTATGGCGCTGTTGTTCTTCGGAATTATTATGATAGGCAGTGATATTATCACCACCCCATTTTCATACTATCAGACCTTTGTCATCGAGGAAAAATTTGGGTTCAATAAATCTACTAGAAAATTATTCTTTTTCGACAAGCTAAAATCCTGGTTAATGATGAGCGTGCTTGGTGGAGGTATTTTGGCCCTTATCATTTGGTTTTTTCAATGGGCGGGAAGCAACTTCTGGATCTATGCATGGGCCCTGATTACCTTCTTTAGCGTTTTTATGAATCTATTCTATAGCAAACTGATTGTTCCGCTCTTCAATAAGCAAATACCTTTGGCTAATGGCAGTCTTAAAAGCAAAATCGAGTCCTATGCACAAAAAGTAGGATTTGAATTGAAAAACATCTTTGTCATCGATGGCTCAAAACGATCGACCAAGGCAAATGCCTATTTTTCAGGTTTCGGAAAAGAAAAGAGAGTAACACTATATGATACGCTAATCAACGATCTAGAAGAAGACGAAATCGTAGCCGTATTGGCACATGAAGTAGGCCATTACAAACGTAAGCACATTGTTTTCAATTTAACGGCATCTATTCTAACCATGGGTCTTACGCTCTTTATTTTGTCTATTTTCATAAACACACCACAAATATCACTAGCCATTGGAGTTTTCAAACCGAGTTTTCATGCAGCATTAATCGGTTTTGGAATCCTATATAGTCCCATTTCTGAAATTACCGGCTTGGTCATGAACTATTTCTCTCGAAAATTCGAATATCAAGCCGATGATTATGCCAAGAACACCTTTGCTGCTCTGCCCTTGATTACATCATTGAAGAAACTTTCAAAGAACAGTTTGAGTAATCTTACACCCCACCCAGCCTATGTTTTTATGCACTATTCGCATCCACCACTTATTGACAGGATAAAGAACCTTAAGGGCACCTCTAAAAACTCATTTATTT
>JASFYU010000198.1:0-19802 GCA_045046905.1 Flavobacteriaceae bacterium
AACCCAACCAACCCTCTCTATCCAAACTGCAGTATTGAACAGCTTCGGAGATTCATCTGAATGTGTAACGCTGATACGCACACAATCGAAGTTAAAGTTACAACTTAAAAATCCTTTGCATGGGTATTATATATTATGAAAGTTGCGAATAATATAATTCCGTACCTTGGTAAGGCAACCACCAAACGCTACTACACATGATCAAGCTCTTTAGACGCATTAGAAAACAACTTCTTAAAGAAAACAGAATTGGCAAATACCTTTTGTATGCTTTAGGTGAGATTGTACTTGTGGTTATTGGGATTCTGATTGCTTTGAGTATTAATAATTGGAATGAAAATAAAAAAGTTGAAAAAGCAGAAAACATCATTTTAAATGACTTAAAAGCGGAAATGGAGTCCAATATTGAAGCACTTGATAATTTAACGAATCGGCATCGAAAATTATTAACTGATGCCAAAATCATTGAAAATATTCAGCGTAATCTCGATAGGCTTAAATCATATACTCCTGATTCCATTGTAGAGATAACTTCTAATTTAGCGGGTCACTATTTTTATGCTAAGAGGGGTATATTAAATTCTATACTTTCTTCTGGTCTAATTAATTCGATTAAAAATAGAAAACTAAAGAACTTGTTAGGGTCGTTGACAGATATCGTTGAAGAAAAAATGGCAAGCACCAAATATGTTAAGGATGTTGGAGATAATTTTATGCTAACAAACGTATGGCCCGAAGCTATAAAAAACTCTATGAATAATAATACGGGGAAAGTTGATATGGAGGCGTTTAAAAAAGAAATATTTCTAATTCCAGAATTTCGCGTTGCAATTCAGGGTACTTTTATTGCCAATAGAGAACTAGCAATAAAAGGCGAAGAAGAACTCAAATTAATTTATGAGCAAATATTGGGTTTAATCATTAATGAAATTGAATTAAAAGATAAATATTAACGGTTGATAAGTTCTCTTGATACAACACGAAAGGCCATCGATAGCCATAATTCTCAGCTGCTGCTCTTCGAAGTTTGCAACTTCGAAGCATTGCATGATTAACCTACCCTAACCACCCTTCCCTATCGAGCGAACGGTATTGAATAGCTTCGCCAATATGGTCCCCGTTCAGGGTTTTGGTCTTTTCTAGGTCGGCAATAGTACGGGCTACCTTTAAAATGCGGTCATAGGCTCTGGCCGATAGGTTCAGCCGTTCCATAGCATTCTTTAATAAGCTTTTAGAGATATCATCTAATTGGCAGTATTCACGAATCTGCTTGGTGTTCATCTGGGCATTATAATGTACATTGGGCAAGTCGGTAAAACGCTGGGTCTGTAATTCACGGGCTTCGGTAACACGTTTGCGTATGTCGACGCTACTTTCGCCTTTACGGTCTTCAGAGAGTTTTTCAAAGGGCACGGGAGTGACTTCGATATGAATATCAATACGATCCAATAAAGGGCCCGATACCTTACCCAGATAGCGCTGCATCTCAGCGGGCGATGAAGTCATGGGAGCATCAGGGTCATTAAAATACCCACTCGGACTAGGGTTCATACTTGCCACCAACATAAAACTACTGGGGTAGGTTACCGTAAAACGGGCACGTGAAATAGTGACTTCTCGATCTTCTAAAGGTTGGCGCATCACTTCGAGTACGCCTCTTTTGAATTCTGGTAATTCATCTAAAAACAAAACACCGTTGTGTGATAAAGATATTTCACCCGGTTGTGGGTAGGCCCCACCGCCGACCAATGCTACATCGGAAATGGTATGATGCGGCGATCGAAATGGCCGTTGGCTCATCAGCCCCATATTCTTGGTCTTACCAACCACACTGTGTATTTTGGTAGTTTCCAAGGCCTCTTGCATGGTCATAGGTGGTAAAATAGAGGGTAATCTTTTGGCCAACATGGTCTTGCCTGAACCCGGTGGGCCAATCAATATAATATTATGGCCACCTGCTGCGGCAATTTCCATACAACGTTTAATACTCTCCTGACCCTTGACATCTGAAAAATCAAACTCAGGAAAATCCAATGCTTTGTAAAACTCTTCTTTAATATCGACAATGGTTCGCTCCAAGGGTACATCAGTATCAAAAAAATCGATAACCTCTTTTATATTTTCTACCCCGTAGACTTCTAAACCTTCTACTATAGCCGCTTCCTTGGCATTGCCCTTGGGTAGGATAAAACCCTTAAAACCTTCTTCCTGTGCTTTTATCGCTATGGGCAAGGCTCCTTTTATGGGGTGTAGGCCGCCATCTAAAGAAAGCTCTCCCATAATAATGTACTTTTCAATATTCTCGGATTGAATTTGCCCAGATGCGGTCAAAATGCCCAAGGCTAGAGTAAGGTCATAAGCCGAACCTTCTTTTCGCAGATCGGCCGGAGCCAAATTAAGAGTGATTTTTTTACCAGGTATTTTATAACCGTTATTCAATAGGGCTGCAGCAATACGGTAATTGCTTTCTTTGATCGCATTATCGGGTAGACCCACGAGATGGTATCCTATACCAATGTCTACATTTACCTCAACGGTAATTGTGGTAGCTTCTACCCCAAAAACCGCACTGCCAAAAACTTTTGTAAGCATAGTGGTTAGTGTTCTATGGATTAAAAGTAAGCAAAGATTTTGAGGTCTTTATAATTTCATTTTTATTGAGCATCATTTTTCGAAACTCACCATTGATATACATTTCGGCCTGATCATCATAATGCGGACTAAACGGGTTACCTGACTGTCCTGTAGGTAGTATGCTCATGCTGTTTTCGATGTCTGAAAAGTCGATAACTCTACGGGTAGAAGGTCCTGAGTTCACTTTGTACAAACCGCTTTCATCATAATCAAAAAACATATTATTGATAACTTCGCGGGTACCAACAACAGGAAAAGGACCAACATTAAAGAAAGAACGCAAGGCGTCTATTTTACCAATAGGGTGTACATGCTCAAGGGTATGCACCTTACCCCAGGCCCAGTCTGATGTGTTCGAACCAAAATCATTTTGAAGTGAGGTGATGGCCTGAAGAAAAGCGGCATTGACAATATCTTTTTGAGTTTCTACTTTATCTTTTGTAGTGACGTCATCCCACCAAACGGATTCTGGGTTATGGGCCATGGGGGCAATCATACGTTTATGAAAATGTGTGGATAACATTTGATAGAACATCACATCGCCCAATTCATCTTTAAACGTATTTTTCAGGAAAAAGTAAATCCATCTATGAAAAATGGTCGCTTCAATACTTTCAAGAGGGTAATCTCCTTGCCATGCATTCATTCCATCGAGCAATATACTTTGCTCATCATTCAGTTTTTTAATATCGATAAGCTTGCCAAAATCGGTGACTATAGAGGGGTTCACCGCGGAGGTTACATCGGTTATCATTTCAGTAACGGCATTCAGATCCCAATCACTTTTGGGTTCTAGAAGTTCTACAATACGTTTTGCTCGATTCTCAGGCAAATAATAGCCAGGATACAACATTCCTGCTATAGAATCAGGTTGGTTATTGGCCGAGTAGGCATACCCCCATGGCGGATTGATTGCCTGTGGGTTTTCAGAGAAGTCTAGGTACCGCTTTGGTTTATCCATATTCGTAGTACCATCCATAATAAATTTGGTATGGGTAGTGTCTGGTATCTCATACAATTTTGCGGTGGCGAACCAGGCTACATTGCCTTTCGCATCACCATACATTATGTTCAATCCTGGGGCATGAATTTTAGGCAGCGCTTTGGTGAATTCGCCCAAATTATGCGCATATGCCATCTCATATAGGGCATCAATCACCCTATTTTCTTCCTTGGTATAGATCCATGACATGCTTATGGGGCGCTCCCCAATAATCTGGTCTACTATTCCGTTCAATACGGGGCCATTTCTAGTCCTTTTATAAACAAAACTTATATCGGTAGTATCTTTTACTTTTATGGTTTTAGAGATACGCTCATAGGTGCCCCACCCTTCTTCAACCTTATATTGGGTACTGTCAGAAAGGTTTGTTTCTTCATAGTAAAAATCTACATCATCATTTTCAAACATGGTAACCCCATAGGCCAATTCTCTATTATGCCCTAATATAGGAAAGGGCACACCGGCCATGTGATAGCCATATTTCTCATAGGTGGGTGTACTCAGATGTGCCTCATACCAAACGGCAGGTTGATCAAAGCCAATATGGGGGTCATTGGCAAAAATCACCCTTTTGTTTTTGGTTTTTTCAGGAGCGATAACCCAGCTGTTACTGCCCTCGAATAGGGGTAATGAAATCTCGCCTAATGCTTTGGTTACCATTTCGGTGATATTATTTTGAAGTATCTCTGACCTATCTTGCTTGTAGTTCTTGATCCAGAGGCTATTGGTATCTACATTAATTTGCAGATCCTTTAGATATTCGACCCCCAATTTGTCTTTGATATTGGTCAATAAAGGATCGGTCTTATGGGCCATGGCAAAGCTAAAGGCCATATAGCCGAGTGTATTGTAGATATCTTTAAGTTCGAATTCTTTTTTATCGATACCGGTAAGATAAAATTCTACTGGGGTTGGCCCTTCTTTGATAAAATGGTTGACCCCATTGAGATATGCTTGAGAAAGCAGTACGGCGGTACTGTTTTTATCTAGCCGGGCAACTGACTTGACCGAGGCATCATCAATACCCATTGCCAAAAAGAACTTGTCAGTACCAATTAGGTCCTTGCCAAAGACTTCGGATAGCCCTCCGCTACCGATACGCCTTAAAAGCTCCATTTGCCAAAGTCGGTCTTGGGCGTGAACGTAGCCCAAGGCTCTAAAGGCATCTTGCTCATTCTGAGCATAAATATGTGGAATGCCATAGGTATCGTAATACACCTTGACCTCTTCTGAAAGTTTGGGTAATTGCTTGTTTCCCTCATAATCAGGTTTTAGTGAATTTATAAAAACCCATGTGGCTACAATTAACATTCCGAAAATCGCCAATAGAACCCACGCTATTTTTTTTAATTTTTTCACCTCTTCTTGTTTGAGATGTAAGATATGATTTATTGGCTGATATTAAGGTAGTTTGGATGTGATATCCTATGGAAACAATTGGTGATTCTATAGAAATTGAGTAGACTATAGAACTATACGTTGATTTTAATGAAAGGTTTTGTCGGAATTAAAAAGTAGTTTCTTAAACGGTTTATTTTCAAGAGTATAGAGTGCTACTCCCCGTGTGCTCGGGCGTGTATTGACGGTTTATTTTAATCCCTCATTGAGGGTTTAATTCCCCGAGGCTTGCCTCGAAATGAAAAATGTTTTTTCGGAAGCGTACCTCGTACCCTTGGGTCGAGGTTGTTGATTCTTGTTAAACCGATTATTTACTTATTGTTGACTTTTATGGCCTTGCTAGCGGCAAAATTCTCTAATCCTTTGATAAGCCAATTTCGATAGGTATCGCTATCTACATTTTGAATAGAGGTATTGAGAATTTCAAGATCTGGTGACATAAGTACATAATAAGGCTGTGAGGCGGCATTAAAATTTATGGTCTGAAACGTACCCCACTTCTCCCCTACGGTCTCAATGGTCTTTACGCGACCTGAATCAAATTTGAAATCGAATTGCGCTTCTTTTGGCAGTTTTTTACGGTCGTCGATATACAGTGATATCAATACAAAATCTTCTTTTAGCAAGGGATATATATCAGGTTCACTCCATACATTTTCTTCCATTTTTCGGCAATTGACGCAGGCCCAACCTGTGAAATCTAACAAAATAGGTTTATTGACTGATTTCGCATAAGCCACGCCCTCATCAAAGTCTTTAAAACAATTGAGACCCAAGGGGCAGTCGCTCTCAGTCTCAAAAACACTATAGAAACTAGGGGGCGGAAAACCGCTCAACAATTTCAAACTAGAACTATTGAAAAGACCCAATAGTAAATAGATCGAAAAGGCTGCACTTATAAGCCCCGTAAACTTTCTTCCAAAAGATAGTTTTTGTTTAGGGCCATCATGTGGGAATCTGAAAATACCGAAAAGATATAGCGTTAGTAAAACAAAGAGTAAGATCCATACGCCAAGAAAAATTTCTCTTTTGAAAATGCCCCAATTTCCGACCAAATCGGCATTAGAAAGGAATTTGAAGGCTAGTGCCATTTCTAAAAAGCCCAATACTACTTTAACTGTCGTCATCCACCCGCCAGATTTAGGCAAGGAATTCAACCATGCAGGAAACATTGCAAATAAGGCAAATGGTAAGGCCAAGGCAATACCAAAACCCGTCATTCCTGCAGTGAGATTGATGGCCACATCACCTTCGGCCAAGGCCGTACTTCCTAAAAGACCGCCTAAAATGGGGCCTGTACATGAGAATGATACAATCGCTAGGGTAATGGCCATAAAGAAAATACCAATGACACCACCTACGTTTGACGATGCGGCATCCATTTTATTGGCCCATGAGCTTGGTAATGTCAACTCATAATACCCGAAGAAGGAAAAAGCAAAAAAGACGAAAATCAGAAAGAAGGCTACGTTCAGCCAAATATTAGTAGCTATGGTATTCAATATCTGTGAATCAACAGAATCGAACAGATGAAAGGGTAGGCTCAGCAAAAAGTATATCAATGCAATAAAAAATCCATATAAGACGGCATTAAAGATACCTTTTGATTTGGTTTCAGATTGTTTGGTGAAGAAAGAAACGGTCAAGGGGATCATTGGAAAAACGCAGGGAGTCAGTAAGGCGATTAATCCACCTAAAAAACCAAGGCCGAAAATGACCCAAAGGCCGGATCCGGAATAGAGTTCTTTCGTATCACTGTTTAAGAGTTCTTTATTTTTTAAATCAAGTTTAAGGCTGGTGCCTAAGGCCAGACTACGGGCATCGACCTGCTTTTCGGTACTGATGATTGCAGATCCATCTAATGAAAAGCTAAAATTCATATCTACCGGAATGCATACTTCTTTACAGACTTGATAAAATAGGTTTATATCAATCTGTGTTATATCTGAATTCAAAAGCCTTATCTTCTGTGTGAAAACGGCTTCTTTTTTAAAGAAAGTCTCTTCGATCTCAAAAATATCACTGTATTCAGTTTGTGTCTCACTCTCTACGGTTTTTCCTAGCAGTTCATAATCTACACCTACTTTTTCGAAGCTAAATTCACTGGGCAAAGAACCGCCATCAGCCGTATATTGTGAATACACATGCCAGCCTTCAAAAATTTTCGCCTTTATAATCAGCTCATACTCGGTATCTGATAGTTTATTCGATTCATTGGACCAGAGCACAGGATTGTTATCATCTTGTGAAAAGACGGTTAAACTACTACCGAATAAGAAAATTAAAAGAACTATATACCTCATATATGCCATTGTATTTTTAAAATAATCTTTGTATCGTCAGTGACCCTAAATCGGTTATCGGCTCGTTTACCAATGACCCAAACAATCTCATTTTTAGAACACAATAGCCATTGGTTGTGTTTTGAAATGACATCTATTTTTTCGTCTTTAAAAAATTTGGAAAGCTTTTTTTTTCCTCGCATTCCCAAAGGATAAAAATAGTCGCCTTTTTCCCATTTTCGTATCGTCAATGGATACTTTAACGTTTCTTTGTCTACATATAGTGTGCCCTTGCCAGTTTCGGTCAAGGCCGATACATTTTTAATGACAAGACTAAGGGGCATCGTGATAGTAAGATCATTTTCTTGTATTTGATATGTTTTGTTGTTCGGGTCAACAATCTTCGACAGTATCAAAGAATGCCTATCCTTGATCAAGCGATGGGTTTTAGAACGTACCTCTTTACCGCTCATGGCAGAAAGCAGCTGTTCTAAATCATTCCATTCTGTAAAGCCATAGTCCTTAAAAAGGCCATATAAATATGAACTGAGCGGTTTTAAGGCTTTTAGGGGTTTTGTTTTAATCCTGATACTATCTCCATCAATCTCAAAAAGAGTTTTCCTCAAATCCCCAATATGGTTTTTTGCGATTTCTGCTGTTCCCTTTAAAAATTTTTGGCTCAGACCAAAATTCTTCATAAAAGTTGGGTGCAGTTCATTCAGCCGTGGTACAATATCATGACGAATTTTGTTGCGAATATATTTTGTGTCTGCATTGCTTCGGTCTTCTCTCCACGAGATTTCTTCAGTAGTGGCATAGGCTGAAATATCAGCTCTAGAGAAGTGCAATAAGGGCCTATTGATTGTAGCTGTTCGAGACGGAATTCCCGTTAAGCCATCTATTCCGGTACCTCGTGAGAGATTGATAAGAAAAGTTTCGATATCATCATCGCTCTGGTGGCCAGTGACCAAGGTTGTGATTCCGTTTTCTTTCATGATTTCAGTAAACCAATGATAGCGTAATTCACGGGCAGCTACTTGAAGGGTCACCTTATTTTGACGCATATAGTTCTTAGTGTCAAAATGGGTTACAAAAATAGAGGTATGCAGTGTTTTTGCTAACTGGCGAACAAATGCCTCATCGGCGTCACTTTCATCCTCACGTAATTGAAAATTGCAATGTGCTAGGGCAAAATCTAAGCCAGATGCCTTACAAAGATGGGCAAGAACAACGCTGTCGATACCACCACTACAGGCCAAAAGAAACCGTTCTTTAGCTAATCTTGGAAATTGGCTTTCAATATGTTGTCTGAATTTGTTCAGCATTTTGTAAAAATACTTAAAGTTGTTGCCGTAACCAATTTTGAAAAGCTCAGAAAATTTTGATGCGAAAGTGTTTTTAGAGGTACCCTTTAGACAAATGATGATGCAATTTAATGATAGCCTGCTTCAAAAAATTTTAAAGTAGTTTTGCTCGTTTTGCTCGTATTTCTATAAAATACCTGCCTAGTAATTTATAATTTGGTTGCCGTTACCAGACCATAAAAAAGTATCAATTTTCAAGTACTTCTCGCATGGCCTTTGCCTTCAATAGGCATTCTTCGTATTCTTTTTCTGGTACCGCCTTGGCTGTAATGGCACTTCCTACGGCATAGGACACATATTTTTTCGAAGCGTTATACAGAATACTTCGGATAATTACATTAAAATCAAAATTGTTCTCTGGTGTAAAATAACCCACAGCACCACTATACAGTCCTCTTTTAAAGGACTCTAGTTCCTCGATAATCTTCATTGCTGATACCTTTGGCGCCCCGGTCATACTGCCCATAGGAAAGGTGTCACGTATGATTTCAACAGGATTTTTATTCTTGGGCACTTCTGAGCTTATGGTTGATATCATTTGATGTAGCTGTTCAAAGGCGTACACTTCGCAAAGTTCCTCTACCGTGACGCTTCCTTTCAATGCGCTCTTAGAAAGGTCATTTCGCACCAAATCAACAATCATAATGTTTTCTGCCCGCTCTTTGATGTCTTGCTTGAGCGCAGTACGCAATGCCATATCCTCATTGGCATCCAAAGATCGTTTTGCCGTACCTTTAATCGGTTGTGAGATAACTTTGTTAGCCAACTTTTTTATATAGCGTTCAGGGCTTGCCGATAATAGGTATTTGTCATTAAGCTTCAAAAAGGTGGCAAATGGGGCCTTGGAGATACTATTTAGTTTTTTATAGGTTCGCAAGGGATTGATCTCGGTATTCTCGGCATAAAATTCTTGACAAAAATTGGCCTCATAAATATCACCCCGATGTATATGCTGCAACATGCGGTCAATTCTACTAAAATACTCATCTTTAAAGATGCGCAGTTTTATTCTGATATCACTAGTGGGTTGATTGTCTTCATCAGTTATGCAAACGGCCTCAGAGATAGCTTTAAAATCTTCTTGGATCTCATCATCAACCATATTCAGATATATAAAATCAACGGTATTCTCTCGTATTCGGATGATTTTTTTCGGTTGGAAAAAATAGAAGTCAGGAAAATGTAGGCCGTCAAAATTGTTCGACTCAAGCGCTTCTATATCATTTTTTAAATCGTAGGAAAGATAGCCGAATAACCAATCTTTGGTTTCTAATTGGTATTCTTTCAAAACATCAAAGGCATTGTGAGCATCGGTAACAATTGAGGTCAGCCCATCTACAGCAATTAGAGTATCGAAAGAGCCATACTTGTCATTATGCTTATTGCTGTCTAACCATACGACCTCGTCATATTGTTGTGCCCAGCCCAATAGGGCATCTTTGAATTGTTGAATTTCGGAAATCGCAAAAGAAACTGTTTTCCGCAAGTGACACTACTTTATAGGGTTTTTAAAAATTCTTCTAGGGCATTTTGATGTTCTTGTGCAAGATCTTTGTCTGTTATACCCTCTTGTGAATCAAAATTCGCAGCGAAAGAAGGTAGCGAGAAAGTAGCGACAATTTCGGCGCCGAAACGAGGGAGAAGTCCTTTAACAACCTCCAAAGCACCTATTCCTCCTCTTTTTCCTGGTGAGGTAGACATCAAAAGGATTTTTTTGTCGCTCAAAAAACTACGCTCTAAGCGTGACAACCAATCAATAAGGTTTTTAAAATACGCAGAAGGACTACCGTTATGCTCATTGACCGAAATAATGAGTGCATCAGCCTTTTGAATAGCGTTCTTAAATTCGACCAATGAATTCGAGTACCCTTTTTCTTTCTCATTATCCTCACTGTACATAGGAAAGAGACAGTTTGCCATGTTCATCGTCTGTATTTCGTGATCCAAGGTGAGTGAAACAGTATGTTTTACCAAGGTATAGTTAATCGATGTAGAGGAATTACTTCCTGCAAATGCTAATATTGAAGCCATAAATGGGTTTAAAAGATTCTTTATAGTACGGAAACCAAAAATACCGCAATTACCCTTGACTTGCGAGTATTTTATCTAATTTTGCAAGGTAGAATATCTGAATACGCTGTTTTACAAGTATATAGAGATATATTTTTAAATGAAAAACAAGACCAACAGATTATATTTTATTGATGCCATGCGGGCATGGGCCATACTCATGATGCTACAAGGGCATTTTGTAGACGGACTGTTGGATACCTCTTTTCGTGATAATACAGACTTTGGATATACGCTTTGGAAATATTTTAGAGGCATAACCGCTCCTGTATTCTTTACCGTTTCGGGCTTTATTTTCACCTTTTTATTGATTCGTGTTACACCTAAAAAAGGTTTAGACAACCCCAGGGTTAAAAAAGGGCTCAAACGCGGGCTTCAATTGCTGCTCATTGGGTACTTGCTGCGGCTGAACTTTTTTAGCCTGTTCATTGGTGAAATTTATGACTCATTTTACCTAGTAGATGTACTGCACTGTATTGGGCTGTCGATTATAGGCATTATTAGTATTTATCTATTGACCCAAAATCGGAAGAAATTTCTTTTCCCTCTAGTGTTGTTGAGTAGTACCTGTTTGCTATTCCTTCTTGAACCCATGTATAAGCAATTTAATTTTTCATTGCTACCTACTGCCCTAGCGAATTACCTGACTAAAACCAATGGCTCGGTATTTACCATTGCGCCATGGTTCGGATACGCCGCTTTTGGTGGGTTCCTGTCCATTTTATTTACCCGCTTCAAGAATTTCAAGTATTTGTATCCTGTGGCAATTTCAATATCTATTATTGTTGGATTGGCACTTATTTTTTATTCATCGGACTTCTTTATGGCACTTTCTGGTTTTATGGGAGTGCAATTGTTCGCCGATATTTATTTTAATAATTACCTATTCATTCGTTTGGGTGATGTGTTTCTTGTCTTTGCCGTTTTTATGCTACTCAAAAATTTCATGACCAATAAAACGGTACTTAAAATTGGGCAGAGCACCTTATCTATCTATGTGTTGCATTTTATTATTCTATATGGCAGCTTTACAGGATTAGGGCTGTATGGGTTTTTTCATCATTCTTTAAGTCCAACCTTAGTAATTATAACCGCCTTGCTATTTATGGGGGTTTGTACCTTTTTGGCCCTTTACTACGAAAAACATAAGGTGGGTATCAAATTGGCTATTTCGGTTGCTTTCAAATTCGTACGGACAAAAATGGAGCCTTGGTATCTCTTTACGCAAAAACTGTTTAAAACTTCGATTTCGCGGCTACTTCGAATAACGGGATTGACAAAGAATTAGAACTGTCTTGTCTAAAAATATGTAAACTTATTTTAGGGCGAGACACTCAGTATACCACTAGTTACAGAACTAGCGGGAGCGGGGGAGAATACCGACCCGTTTAGTCAACACTGCATTCATGTTGAGTGGTACCGACCACACGAATGCTTCTTAGTTATTTAACTAGATTTTTAATTCAGATTATTAATTTAATTATGTGATTCAGATTTCGGCAATGGTTCATTTATGAGTTCGGATTTCATTCCGTTTTCGAGCTTATTCTTCTTTTCTCCTGTTGGATTGTTATTCTCTTTTATATTGCCTTGGGGTTTGCTTGGCTCAGTGTCTTTCTTGGAATCCTTTAATATTTGATATTGCTCCCAATTATTACAAGCCTGTGGGACTGAAAAAATCGCTGTAATGAGCAGTAAGATAATTGTTGTTATTGCAAATCGATAGTTGGTTTTCTTTTTTCTATGTTCAATCAAATAGTCAATTCCTTTTGGAAGCAATTTAACTTTCAAAACACATTCATTTGCAGGTGTTGGGTATCTTGTTCCATTACGGACTGAAAATAACTTGTTATCTATAAACTTTTAAAAAACCAAGTTCTTCTAATTCAATAAAAAGATTAGTGTTTGATTGTCTGTCGGGAGTGAATTTAGTGTTATTACGTTCTGTTTTTATATGGTCGTCTGACATTAATTCTATTTTCTTTAAAAAAGGAACAATGTCATAAGGACTTAATCCTGCTTTTTCCTCTACTTCTGAAAGTATTTTGATTATGTCATTACCTTTTAATTGATAACGCATTTATTTAAAATTGTTATTAAGTCTTTTCGCGTTCTTATCGTGATTTCGCCTATACTTCCGATCGCTAATCCAATACTTTATTTTCTAAAAAAACTCAGTCATTCTCTCGGTAATTTAAATTAGCTACAACGTTCACTGCTAGGATTCGTGCGAGGTAAAAATTCGTCAGGATTTCCCGCCACACATCTAAGTTAGTAATAATGCGCTAGATTTTCCATCGAAAAATCCCTCCGCTACCGCTCGTTTGTAACGAGTGGCGGCAAACAAGCCAACCCTATACATACATCACAAATATAGACAATCACTTTACTATTTTCCCTTAAACAAAAAACCACAGCTTTTGCCGTTATTCTTTTTCTTTTTACTCCATACCCTTTACTCCATAGGACACTTGTCGCAAATAAACACTTGCGAGGAAATTGTAATGTACAGTTTTCTTGGTGCCTCGCAAAAGCGAACAAAACAAGACTTTGTAGACAACTATCTATTGGGTTAAATATGCAATGCCCTGTCTGCAGTTGCCGCCAATGCAGCTTCCTTCACTGCTTCGGCATAGGTAGGGTGGGCATGGCTCATACGAGCGATATCCTCGGCCGATGCGCGAAATTCCATTGCCGTAACGGCTTCGGCAATCAGATCGGCACAACGGGCTCCTATCATATGAACCCCCAATACTTCATCGGTTTTTTTATCGGCCAATATTTTTACAAAGCCATCGATATCCATACTTGCCCGAGCACGACCTAAGGCTCGCATAGGAAACTGACCTACTTTATACGCAACTCCGGCTTCTTTCAATTCCTCTTCGGTCTTGCCTACTGCGGCAACTTCAGGCCAGGTATAAACAACTCCAGGAATCAGGTTATAATCGATATGAGGTTTTTGTCCTGCCAATTGCTCAGCGACCAAGGTGCCTTCCTCTTCAGCTTTGTGCGCCAACATGGCACCGCGAATAACATCGCCAATCGCATATATATTGGAGACATTGGTCTGTAGATGTTCATTTACAGCTATCATGCCACGGTCATCGATTTTTACGCCGGCAGCCTCGGTATTCAGTCCGTCAGTATACGGCCTTCGACCTACGGCGACCAAACAGTAATCTCCTGTAAAAACAACTTCTTCTCCTTTTTTGTTTTGGGCCTTAATGACTACCTCATTTCCTTTACGTACTACTGAGGTAACTTTATGGGAGAGATTGAATTTCATTTTGCCTTTCTTCAAGGTCTTCATGAGTTCCTTGGAAAGGGCCGCATCCATACCCGGAATAATACGATCCAAAAATTCTATTACGGTAACCTCTGCACCTAATCTTTTATATACTTGACCCAGTTCTAGTCCAATGACCCCGCCACCGATAACAATCATATGCTTCGGTATTTCTTTCAGTTCAAGTGCTTCGGTAGAGGTAATGATACGCTCTTTATCCAAGCTGATAAAAGGCAAGGTCGAAGGTTTAGAACCCGTGGCTATAATGATATTCTTTGCTTGAATGGTCTCTGCCGTACCATCATCCTTTTTAATGCTTATATGGGTAGCATCAACAAAGCTGCCCAATCCTTCAAAAACATCAATTTTATTTTTATCCATCAAAAACTGTATCCCTTTGGTGGTCTGATCTACAACACTTTGTTTTCTGCCGATCATTTTTTCCAAATTTACTCTCACCTCTCCTGGGATCTCGATGCCATGTGCTTCAAAGTGCTTTATGGCGTCTTCATAATGATGCGAAGAATCTAACATTGCCTTTGAAGGAATACAACCTACATTGAGACAAGTGCCGCCTAGGGTGCTGTATTTTTCTATTATTGCAGTTTTCATTCCCAATTGTGCACAACGTATTGCTGCAACATACCCTCCAGGACCAGAGCCAATAATGGCCACATCGTATGAACTCATAAAGTGTTATTTGATAAAATTGAATAACAAAATTAGGGCTATTTTTTGATTTTAAAGACTAATAGCTGTGGTATGCTTTACCTCATTGATTATAAACGAGCTTTGGGTGCTGCCAATATGTTCAATGGCAGTTAGCTTGCTTACCATAAACTCACGATATGCCTGCATGTCACTGACATATATCTTCAGAAGATAATCATAATCGCCACTAATATGGTAGCATTCAACAACTTCTTTCAATTTAAGGACTTCACGTTCAAACTGCAGTACAAAACCTTTTGTATGCTGAGCTAATTTCACATGACATAATACAACAAAGGCCTTGGCCACCTTTCCTTTATCGATTAATGCGACATATTTGGTAATGACATTAATCCTTTCTAAGCGTTTGATACGCTCATATACCGCCGTTGTAGAAAGATTTAGATGATTGGCGTATGCTTTGGTTGTTTTCTTGCAATCCTCTTGTAATAGGGTTAGGAGTTTTATATCGGTTTGATCCAACTTCATTATGATGTTTTTTCGTTATAACTCAGTAAATAACTATATAAATAATTAATTATTCCTTAATTATTCATAAATATAGATTTATTTTCTGTATTGGGTATAGAACATTGATAAATAATCCATTAGGAGTTATTTTTGTAGTGATAAATAACAATATATGGAACATAATGCATCAGATGGTTTACAGGACCTACAATATTTTGGAGAATATGGTGGGGTAAATCCATCGATATCGGACTCCTTGACCTACACTTTTCTTTCGGCGAAGACCATGTTTGATACTTTTGAAGGAAACATCGAAGGCTGCTATCTGTATACGAGGCACTCCTCCCCCTCTAATCTGTATCTCGGAGAGGCCCTAGCTGCCATGGAAGGAACAAAAGCCGCCAATGTAACGGCCAGTGGCATGGGTGCCATTACCGCCGTCATCATGCAATTATGTGATGCCGGAGACCATATAGTCAGCAGTCGAACAATCTACGGCGGCAGCTATGCCTTTATGAAGAACTTTTTGAAGAAATTCAACATACAAACATCTTTTGTAGATATCACCAATATCCAAGCCGTAGAAAAGGCCATCACTCCTAAAACCAAAATGATATATTGTGAAAGTGTCAGTAATCCCTTGTTGGAAATCGCCGATATAAGAGAACTTTCTGTTCTTGCTAAAAAACACGGTATTCAGCTGGTAATCGACAATACCTTTTCGCCTTTATCTATTGCTCCGGCAAGATTAGGAGCTGATATTGTTATTCACAGCCTCACCAAGTTCATTAATGGCACAAGTGATTGTGTGGCTGGCGTTGTCTGTGGTACTACCAATTTTTGTCTGGCCTTAAAAGATGTTAATTCGGGGGCCGGTATATTATTGGGTAGTACATTAGACAGTCTTCGGGCCGCATCAATCTTAAAGAATATGAGAACCTTGCATATTCGTATGAAAAAACATAGTGAAAATGCACTGTATCTCGCTGAGAATTTTGAAAAAGATGGACTAAAGGTCATTTACCCAGGCTTGAAATCACATCTAGGGTACAAGATAATTACAAGACAAATGAATGCTGAATATGGGTTTGGCGGACTCTTGACTTTAGATGTTGGGTCTTTGAAAAAGGCCAATACCCTGATGGAAATGATGCAGAACAAAAAGCTGGGATACTTGGCCGTCAGCCTTGGTTTTTACAAGACGCTTTTCAGTGCACCGGGTACTTCGACCTCTTCCGAAATATCCTTGGCGGAACAAAAGGAAATGGGCATGGGAGACGGGTTAATCCGGTTTTCTATCGGATTAGACAATGACATTCACCGCACTTATAAAATGATAAAAACGTGTATGCTATTCCTTGAGATATTTAAAAAATAGATTTCCAAAGTCTACATTCAATGTATATAAGACGGTTTGCATAGCAATTATCAAAATCGTAATATTACGAGATAAGCAACGCCTTGTTCATGAAAGAAAAAGACTCCAATAAGTACCGCCAAAACGAAAATATAGTTGAAAATAGAGAACTCAATATATGGGAAGCCCTAATTCCGGTATTTGCCTTGGTCATTATGTTGGCTTATAACGTTTATGTTTTTGGAGACGATGCGATTAGTGGTTCTAATCAGTTTATTTTACTTCTTGGAGGTGCAGTTGCTGCAATTGTCGGCTTTTTTAATAAGGTTACTTATAAACAAATGTTGGCCGAAGTAGCCGAGAACGTAAAGTCTACTACCGGTGCACTACTCATATTATTAATGGTTGGCGCATTGGCTGGTACATGGTTGATTAGTGGAATTATTCCCGCCATGATTTATTACGGATTACAGGTTTTGAATCCGACTATCTTTTTGGCAGCCTGCGTTATTATCTGTTCTATAATTTCCATTGCGACGGGAAGTAGCTGGACAACGGCCGCAACGGTCGGAATCGCCTTAATCGGTATTGGTGAAGCCTTGGGTATTTCATTAGGAATGACTGCAGGAGCTGTGCTTTCAGGAGCTTATTTCGGAGACAAAATGTCACCATTGAGCGATACCACCAATTTAGCCCCCGTAATGGCGGGTGGTGAGCTTTTTAGTCATATAAAGTATATGACCATTACCACGGTTCCTACCATTGTGATTACGCTTATTGTTTTTATTATCATAGGATTTACCTTAGATACTACAGGTTCTGCTGATACAGAGGCTTTACTTCGGTCAATCGAGGCTTCCTTCACCATTAATGGTTGGCTATTTTTAGTGCCCCTCGCTGTTATATTGCTTATCATTAAAAAAACGCCCCCTTTGGTGGCCTTATTGATAGGTACACTTTTGGGTGCCGTTTTTGCTTTGATTTTTCAACCCTCAATAGTTGCCGGAATATCAGGGGCGACTGATCTAACCTTCGAATCAGGCTATAAAGGAGTCTTAAAGGCGATTACCGTAAATACAACAATTGCAACCGATAATGAGGCGCTAAATAGTTTGTTTTCGGCCAAAGGTATGGCTGGTATGCTGAGTACAATTTGGCTGATTCTTTGTGCCATGGTCTTTGGCGGTGTAATGGATGGCATCGGAGCGCTCTCTCGAATTACCAAGGCGCTACTTGGAATGGCTAAAACCACTTTTGGGCTTTTTGCCAGTACGGTAGGTAGCTGTTTGGCTTTGAACGTAACGGCCTCCGATCAATATTTGGCCATTGTAGTTCCTGGAAAGATGTTTGCAAAAGCCTATAAAGATCGTGGGCTCGCTCCTGAGAATTTAAGCCGTACATTAGAAGATTCAGGTACGGTCACCTCTGTACTTATTCCTTGGAATACCTGTGGGGCATACCATAGTGGTGTTCTTGGAGTCGGTGTGGGCGAATATTTCTTCTATGCCATTTTCAATTGGTTGAGCCCTATGATGACGCTGCTATTCGCTGCCCTGAATATTAAGATAAAGCAACTGATTATCAAAAATTCGACCGAGGCTATTTAAAAAGCTATCGCTCTGCGGAAAACAGCATTGAATGTCTATCATAAATAAAGGCAGACCTGCCTGGCGGCATAGGTAGGCTTACCACGGGCTTGTTTATAGAGACGCTGTTTCTGAATGATACGCCTATATTGTAATACTGTCAAGATTGCACTTGGTTTATTGCTAATCTCACAGTAAAACGCTCTTAAATATGCAGCTATATACAATACTTATTTAGCTATCAATTTTTTTAATGTTTCTAGCTCTCTAAGCCACATTGAAGCCTTAAATTTGTCATAGAATATAATCTAAAACGATATATACAATGGCTTTTGTAGGAAAAAAATTCCCTGATTTAAGCGTTAACGCAATCAATGAATTGGGAGACACTTTTAAACTTAATGTTTTAAAAGAAGCACAGGAAAAAAATAAAAAAGTACTGCTATTTTGGTATCCAAAAGATTTTACTTTTGTCTGCCCTACTGAATTACATGCTTTTCAAGCGGCATTAAAGCAATTTGAAGATAGAAATACCCTGGTTATCGGTGCATCATGTGATACGGTAGAAGTTCACTTTGCATGGCTGAGTACCGAGAAAGACAATGGCGGCATCGAAGGTGTTACCTATCCCCTATTGGCTGATAGCAATAGAAATTTAGCAGCTACTTTGGGTATATTAGATATCACCGATGAGCGATACGATGAAGAAAGCGGAATAGTACTGGTTGAAGGTGATAATGTCACCTATAGAGCTACCTACCTGATTGATGAAGAAGGAAGGGTGTTTCACGAGAGTATTAATGACTTACCGTTGGGTAGAAACGTCAATGAATATTTGAGGTTGATTGATGCCTTCACTCATGTTCAAGAAAAAGGTGACGTATGCCCGGCTAACTGGGAAGAGGGTAAAGAAGCCATGACTGCCGACAGAAAAGGTGTTGCAGCATATCTTTCGACGCACAAAAATTAATATAACAACATTCAGGTACTTATGATACTAGAGTTAGAACAAGATAATTTACAGGAAATCATTGCGGATAAGAAAAATGTGATTGTACAATATTCAGCATCATGGTGTGGAAATTGTCGCATCATGAAGCCCAAGTTCAAAAAAGAAGCTGGCATACATGAGGATATTACGTTTATCCTTGCCGATGCAGAGAAATTTCCTGAATCTAGAAAAATGGCCAATGTAGATAACCTACCCACATTTGCCATCTTCACTAATGGTGAATTTAAAAATCAAGTACAGACGAATAAATATGATGTTTTAAAAGAACTTATTGATGAAGTTACCCGTAATTAAACATTTGACCGACTTCATCGATAAAAATGATGAAGATTTTTTGATAGAAACCATAGAGACTTTGGAAGTGCTTACTGAAGTGCCCTCGTTAAAAGATGAAGAGCTCGATGTAATCGGCGAGCTTATCTCTAATATGTACGGTGCTCTTGAGGTTCATAAGGCCATCAAGCAGGGAGCGACTAAAAAAGATGCTTTGAATGCATTTATGCAGCGCGTAGTGGGTTCAATAGATTCTTAACTCTTCTAAAAATAAGCTGTGA
Organism: Flavobacteriaceae bacterium; assembly: GCA_045046905.1. GTDB lineage: Bacteria > Bacteroidota > Bacteroidia > Flavobacteriales > Flavobacteriaceae > JASFYU01. Next base: position 19,732 of record JASFYU010000198.1, read on the forward strand.
AGAGGCAATCTAAAAAGTAGCCCTAAGTGCGTGTTTAACAAAAAGACGGTTCGCTAAATCTTTTAGCGAAC
>JASFYU010000199.1:0-12676 GCA_045046905.1 Flavobacteriaceae bacterium
TTTTTGAAATATCCAGATATTCCTTCAAATTTTCCATTTCAAATCTTAGCTTTTATTTGTATTCTGTAGATTAAACCTTAGGTCTAACTCAGGTTAATAGATACAGGTTTGCTCTGATTCGTAAAGAATATCAACTGCCCCTCAGCGTGCTTATAGATCCCTGGTTGTATAAATACATTCTCTGAAATCTCAAAAGGATTCACCACCCCTTCGGTCGTAAAGTTGACGCCGGCATGTATTTCCATACCACTTTTAAACTCCCAATGGTTGTCTACATGTAAAAAGCCTGTTTCCTGAAAACCGGCAAAGTTCCAATACCCCCGGTATGAAATGTGAGGACGAAGTTCTAAAAAAATACTATTGGCGTTTTTCGGACGAAGATGGTACAATACAAGACCTTCAGGCTTACGAAAAGAAGACCGCAATAAAAACCCTACCTCAGGATTAAAGCCCTCACCAACTTCGGTATAGGCTACCCTCATTTCCCAATTATTCCATTTATAATCAGTCTGAAATTTAAAGGCATGTTCGTTGATGGTGTCCTTAGGGCCTGCCGACCTGGCATAGAACCCCGACATTCTAGCCTTACGCCCCAAGCCCAATTTTCCGTCAACGGCCATAGTTCTATTATAATCATCATCAGTCTCTAAGCCTTTTCTATTCACTAAAACAGCTCCTAATGCCGAACGTCCTTTAAATTCATGGTTCACCCTCGCAACGGTAAAATTGTTCTTTTCGATACCCACATCTTCAACATCCTCGGTAAACATGGTAAGTAGCCCAACGTTCGTACGATTAATTTTGCCTGAGAGTCTAGCACCCCCAATAATCGGAACAATATTACCATCATCGCCAATGCCGATTCGACGACTAAAAAAAAGGTCGACTTCCCCTGGACTACCCACGCTAAAGAGTCCGGCATTCTCTAAGAAAAAAGGTCTTTTTTCAGGAAAAAAGAGGTTAAACCGATCTAGATTCACCTGTTGCTCATCAACTTCAACCTGTGCAAAATCTGTATTATAAGTAAGATCCAGGGTTAGGCTAGGTGTAATACTAAATTTAATATCACCTCCTACTTCGGTTGTGAATTTGGTCTTCGAGTCTATGGCGGTAAAATCTCTAGAAAGCTGCCCCAATACATAAGGAATAACCTTTAAATTACCAGGTGTCTTAAGCGTTAATCCTGTTAGTGTTCCGGCCAGTGAGAGGCGGTACAAATCAAAGCCGACAGGCATTGGTGACCAGTACACAATTTCATTGCTCTTTCTAATATTTCTTCTAAAATTGATACCCCAATCCTTTCCTGGTTGAAAACGCAAGGTTCGCAAAGGTATCGCAAACTCGGCGCTCCATCCAAAATCACCAACCTGCGTTTGCACTTCCCAAGAACCGTCCCAGTTTAGATTAAAACCACCAATGGTTCCTCCTTGTTGGCGATTGGCATTAAAGTTCCCCTGCCCCTCATTATCCACTTGCGCATCGTATTCTATACCAATTGAATTGGTTCCAAAAACAAATCCATTCTGACCATCATTGTAGGTATCCAAAATAAAAATAAAGGCATCGGTATTATTCAAATTGGCATCACGACGAGCATCTGAAACCACCAACTTATCAGGCTGTGAGTCATAACATATAACAGATACATAAAATGTTTGCGCAGTATATGCGATTCGAATCTCGGTCTTCTCAGTGGCTGGTCGGCCAAAATTTGGTTGGTTCTGTTTTAAATTACCAAAAGGAATAATCTGTTGCCATACCTTATCATTAATTACTTCGCCATCAATAACCGGTTCGATTTCAATGGGTATAGCCTTCACCATAGGCCGACCCACATCATTTAATATCGGCATAGTTTGAGAATATCCGAAAAACGAAAAACATAATAAAAAGGTGAATACAAGGGTTCTACTGTAATAAGACATTGATTTTATTTGGGTAAAATACTTTTTTTTCTACTTAAATACGCTCTATTCTCTTTTGTACCACCTGCCAATCGAGATACAAAAAGGCTGTTTAGAAGTTCAATTTGGCTCTCTAGCAAACAAGCTATACAGCCTACTCTTCACTTAAGACGGATAAGCAGTATTCGTAAACTAATTGCAGATTACCTCATTTCGCTAGTAAATCAACGACCTCGACCCAAGAGTGCCAGCTATGCTTCCGAAAAACATTTTTTGATTTCGAGGCAAGCCCCTCCATAGGCGAGCGGGCATAGGCAGTTTAAACTCTTAATAAGAGATTAAAACCTATTTTAACTTTTCAGACAGCCCATATTTTAAATACATAAATCTTAGCTAAAACTAGCTCAGCTCTTGCTGCACCATATAGTAAAATGCCGGTCTACTTTTCATTCGAATTCCTGACATTTTATCAACTACAGAACTAATAGCCTTCATAGCCTTGACCTTATCAGTAACTCCTAATTTTTTTTCGACAAAATTTCTGCGTACGGTCTCTAATTCTGAAGGATCGGTACCCGAAACTAATATGGCATCTTTATTATCAACCATTGATTTTAAGCTGTTTACATAAGCCTCTAATTTGTCGTTGTCAATAGTAGACACACCACATTCATTCAACTGATTCTCCGCAGTTTCTTTCAATTTTGCTAATTTTTCTGCCAATTCACTCATAATAATACTCTTTTAAAGGTTCATTGATAATTCTTACTAAAAATCAATTTTTTAATATTTACCTGTAATTTAAATTATCTTTATCAGTATTGAAAAAGTTTATTGAAATAAATTCGACATTCCATAAAATCAACAAACTAGACTCAGCGTAGGAGCTATGTTTCAAGAAAATTATTTTTATTCCAGTAGCTATCAGAACAAGGCTAACTTGAGTACTCGAGAGGAGAAATCAACAACCTCAACCCAAGGGTACGAGATATGCTTCCGAAAAAATATTTTTCATTTCGAGGCAAGCCTCGGGGAATTAAACCCTCAATGAGGGATTAAATCTCCAATGAGGGATTAAAATGAACGAAAAAGTTTATCTTGGACAAGGTTCAAAAAAATCAAGCTTTTAATCCAGTTTTCATCGTACCTACCCAATCCATATAACCACTATTATGACCGTATATCTCTTTGAATTTATAGGAACCGCAATGCTTATTCTTTTAGGCAATGGTATCGTAGCCAATATTGTCCTGAAAGGAACAAAGGGAGCAGACTCGGGCTGGGTAGGAATCTCCATAGCCTGGGGCATCGCGGTCTTTACGGGAGTTTATATAAGTGCCGATGTAAGTGGGGCGCATTTAAATCCTGCAGTCACTTTTGGTCTGGCGATTGCCGGAAAATTTGAATGGGCATTGGTACCTGGTTATATGCTTGCCCAAGTACTCGGTGCCATGATGGGTAACCTTTTAGTCTGGTTAACGTATAAAAAACAGTATGATGCTACTGAAGATCAAGGAGCCATATTCGCAACATTTTCAACATCGCCAGCAATTCGAAGTCCGTTCTGGAATTTCATTTCAGAGGCAGTTGGTACTTTTGCCTTGGTTTTTGGCATATTTTATATTGCCGGAGGTACTTTTTCAGGAGAACCCATATCCTTGGGGTCATTAAATGCCTTACCTGTAGCACTTTTAGTTATGGGTATTGGGTTCAGTCTCGGCGGACCAACAGGTTACGCCATTAATCCCGCTCGTGACCTTGGCCCTCGTATTTTACACAGCTTATTGCCTTTAAAAGGAAAAGGAAGTAGCGATTGGGGCTATGCATGGGTTCCTATTTTGGGGCCTCTTTTTGGTGGTTCATTGGCTGCAATGATATACTTATGGATCGGTATATAAGGCGTATTTTTATGACTAAAAATTCAAAATCACCCTGACTATGAAGCAACTATTTTTCGTACTCATCTTTTCATTGTATTTAACTTCGTCTGTTTCACAGGAAGTAATAAAACTACCCTATACCAATGGACCTTTAGAAATAGTATGGGAGGAGCATGAAAAAAATTACTTCTCTGAATTATGGCAGAGCCAAGTGGTAACCAATGTTTCTATACCTACGATGGAAGTATTTCGACCAAAAAAAGAAATTGCCAACGGAATATCGGTCATTATTGCACCCGGCGGAGGGCTATTCGCTCTGAGTATAGAGAGTGAAGGCAATCAAGTGGCCAAATGGCTCAATCAAAAAGGAATAACGGCCTTTGTTCTAAAATATCGCTTGGCACCTACTGGTAAAGATGGGGTAAAAGAACTCAGTGAATTAGGAGCTTCAAATCCTGCTGAAATCGGAAAGCGGGTTGCGCCAATATTACCTTTATCCATTGCCGATGGGCTTATGGCCATTTCGCATGTTCGGGAAAATGCCGCTACATTCGGAATAAACCCAGACAAAATAGGTTTTATGGGGTTTTCTGCCGGTGGAGCCGTAACCATGGGCGTGACCTTCAATTACACCAAAGAAAACAGACCTGATTTTATAGTTCCCATCTACCCGTGGATGAATATTATCGAGGCATACGAGGTGCCCAAAGATGCGCCACCAATGCTAGTAATTTGTGCCTCGGACGACCCTTTAGAGCTTGCTCGAGCAAGTTTAGATTTATACTCAGCCTGGCTAACAAACAATACATCAACAGGACTACATATGTACTCCAAGGGAGGTCACGGTTTCGGCATGAAAAAACAAGGATTGCCTTCTGATAATTGGATTCAACGCTTTTATGATTGGTCTATAGCCGAAGGAATTACCCCCACAAGTATATCAGAATAATTTGATATATTGAAATTCAATAAACTCTGTAACAATTCAACGCTAAGCCTCTGTACTGCTACATATAACCGGGGAGTATAGCCCGCGGTCGATTTTTTTTAATCTATCCTCAAATAAGAATTATATTCATCACCTTGATTATACACCCTATGAGAGTCTTTCTTTTAAGTTTTTTATTTAGCATTATCACCGCAAATGCACAAGATTCATCTCGTTTTAAAGACGAAATAGATGGCATTCAAAGAAAATATGATACCCTATGGGACGCCTCAAAAAAAACAGTCGTCTTTACCGGAAGCTCGAGTATACGGGTTTGGAAAGATCTTGAAAAAAGATTTCCAAATCATCATATTATAAATTCAGGGTTTGGGGGTTCTCAAGCATCAGACCTACTCGCCTTTTCCAATGAACTAATTTTGAACTTTAAGCCCACCAAAGTATTTATTTATGAAGGTGATAATGATATTTCTTCGGGTAAAACATCCAAAAAAATCATTAGTACTACTAAAAAATTGATTGAACAAATCAAAGGCAACAATCCAAAGACCAAAATAATACTCATCGCCGCCAAACCAAGTATAGCACGTTGGAATTTAAAAGGAAAATACAAACGCCTAAACCGAAAATTTAATAGACTTTCTAAAAAGGATACCATGCTGGACTTTGCCGATGTTTGGAAACCTATGCTGAACAAAAGAAAGGTAAAACAAGATATTTTTGTCGAAGACGGACTTCATATGAACGCCAAAGGATATGAAATATGGTACGGTGTTCTAAAACCTTTTATGGATTAGTTGGATAAAACAAAAATAAACTTATTTTTTAAAAAATGATAAAATCGACCCTGTTCAAAGCTTTTGCGCTCTTACTTATACTAATAGGCATTACGGCCTGCCAAGAAAAAAAGAAGAAACCCATTAACTTTCCTCCGACCGATTTGGCAATGGAAAACATAATACCCAAACCTCTAAAAATAATTCCGACCAATACTGCTTTTGCTCTAGACCGTTATACGGCAATATATACGGCAAAAGGAGCCAGTGGATTCTCTGAAATTGGAAAGTTCTTGGCCGACAAAATTAAATCTAAAACAGGTTTACAAGTATCCGTAAACGAAGAGGGTCAAGAAGCTGTGAAGCGTATTATCTATATTAACCAATCTGACAGCACTGAACTTGATTCACCAGAGGCCTATCAATTATACATTACCCAAGATTCAATCATTCTTAATTCAAATACAGCGGAAGGTGCTTTTAGAGGAGTACAAACGCTACGTCAGATTATTCCGGAGACCAGTATCGATACCCTGGCCGAACAAAGAATATGGGCCGTTCCTTCAGGAAAAATTATAGACAATCCGAATTTTGGGTATCGTGGTGCTATGCTCGATGTAGCCCGGCACTTCTTTAGCGTCAAGGATGTAAAAAAATACATTGACCTACTGGCCTATTACAAAATTAATGTGCTACACCTGCATTTAACAGATGATCAGGGTTGGCGTATCGAAATCAAGTCTTGGCCAAAACTAACTGAGATCGGCGGCAGTACCGAGGTAGGTGGCCAGGCCGGTGGGTTCTACACTCAAAAAAAGTATAAAGAGATTGTGGCCTACGCAATGGATCAGTATATAACAATCATCCCAGAAATCGATATGCCCGGGCATACAAATGCGGCATCGGTCTCTTATCCTTTTTTGAACGGAAACGGTAAAAAAGCAAAACTGTATGAAGGCACCCATGTTGGTTTTAGCACTTTTGACACCCGTAAAGACACCGTTTATGCCTTTATCGATGACGTGGTACGCGAAATATGTGAGATAACACCTGGCCCTTATTTTCATATTGGCGGCGATGAAAGCCATGTAACCAAAAAGAAAGATTACATCTATTTCGTAAACAGGGTAGAAAAAATAGTACAGAAATACGGCAAGCAAATGATTGGGTGGGACGAGGTGGTTACGGCCGATGTAGATTCAACTTCTATAGCACAATTTTGGGATAGCGAAAAGAATGCTAAACAGGCAATGGAAAAAGGAATGAAACTCATCTTATCTCCTGCTAAAAAAGCATATTTAGATATGGAATACGACACTCTTTCAAAACATGGTCTGCACTGGGCAGCCTACATTCCCGTTGATACTGCCTATGTATGGACACCGGAAACCTATTCAGGTATTCCAAAAGAAAACATTCTTGGTGTCGAAGCACCATTATGGTCAGAAACCATAAGTTCTATCGATGAATTAGAATATTTGGCCTTTCCACGTATGATCGGCTACTCTGAACTAAGTTGGTCTACTGAAGAAAACCGAGACTGGGAAAACTATAGGGTGCGATTGGCCAATCAAGCTCCTTTTTTAGACCGTATGAATGTTCACTATTACCCATCTCCTTTGATTGATTGGAAAAAAAGCAAATATACCTACAAGGTGATTCAAAAAGATTAAAAGAGCTCTCGCTAGCCCCCAAAGGCTTAAATTTTTCAGGTACTAATAGAATTAATAATTTCTTGAAACCGACTATGCTGTGAACTCAGGTTATCAGCCAACTCGAAAACCTAGGTTAAAATGATTCAATTAGGGTAGAAAATGAAGAACAGAAAAATCGAATATAGATTTCCTCTCAATTTAAGGCCATATACGGTTCTGTAATTGTATAAAATTTGGGACTCTAGGTATAAAAAACGTACACTTATTCTTCAGAAGAATCATCGTCTTTTTTTTCTGAAAAATCGACAATTCCATTTTCGTGTAAAATATTATACCATTGAATCACTTTTTTAATATCGCTGGCGTACACTCGATCCTCATCGTAATCAGACAAAATTTCAAAGAAATACTCTTCTAATTTTATTTTTTCCTCTTTATGACTGATCTCCGTTTTTTTGCCTTTCTCCTTGACCTGGATTCTAAGAAAAACCTCTCGTAGCGGCACTTCTTTTTCTAAGGTATAGATTGCAATTTCAGAAAGCACGCTTACATTGCTGCGAAGTCCTACAGTGATTTTTTTACCATCAAGCAAGGATTCGGCCACAAAGCCAGAGCGGGTCTGTGTCACCAATTTATAAAGCCCTGATTTTCCTCCAATCGATAAAATCTTATCTAAACTCATGTACTATTTAAATTTCAGATCGCAAATATTATACTTTTACTTTGATTTGGATATCAATTAACGTCCTTTTTTTAACTTCGGAAACCGCATACGATAATCTACACTGATTTTTCCTTTAGAAATATTGGCCAACCGCCCCTTTAACAACCGCTTCCTCAATGGGCTGAGCTTATCGGTAAACAGAACACCTTCGATATGATCGTACTCGTGCTGAATGACACGGGCGAGGAGTCCGTCATAGGTTTCGATATACTTCTTAAAGTTTTCATCAAAGTACGTTAGGGTGATGGTGTCTTTGCGTACAATATCCTCTCGTATATCAGGAATACTTAAACAGCCCTCATTGAATGTCCAATCGTTTCCTGTTTCCTCTTGGATCTGGGCATTGATAAATACTTTTTTGAAGCCATCAAGTGTTTCTTGTTCGGCTACGCTCAGTTCCTCATCATCAGAAAACGGGGTAGTATCGACTATAAATAGGCGAAGGGCCTTTCCTATTTGAGGCGCGGCAAGCCCCACTCCTTTCGCATTATACATGGTTTCCCACATATTCGCTACCAATGCTTTTATATCTAGCTGGTCAGTTTCGACATCCTTTCCTAGTTTTCGTAATACAGGGTCGCCATAGGCAACAATGGGTAATATCATTTCTACTTTCTGTTTAAATAAGCCTGCAATATAATTGTCGCACTAATTTCATCTACTAAAGCCTTGTTTCTACGCTGTTTTTTCTTCAGCCCACTATCAATCATCGTCTGAAACGCCATTTTAGATGTAAAACGTTCATCCTGCCTTTCGGTTGGAATTTCAGGAAATACTTTGGCCAGTCTTTTCAAAAATGGTTGTATCAATGCTTCGGATTCCGATGGGGTATTGTTCATTTGTTTGGGTTCACCTACAACAAATAGTTCCACGTTTTCCTCAGCAACATAGTTCTTCAAAAAGTCAATAAGTATATGGGTGGCAACGGTGGTAAGTCCAGAGGCTATCATCTGAAATTCATCGGTCACGGCAATGCCCGTTCTTTTTCTACCATAATCCAAAGCCATTATTCTTCCCAATTCTACTTTTTTGGCAAAAATAGCCCTTAAAATGGTATATGTATAAATTTGATGAATGAATTAACACATGACCACGTATATTTACCCAAATTTTAGAATACAAATGACGAATCTACAACAAACCATCGAAAAAGCTTGGGACGACCGAGAACTTTTAAAAGAAGTCGCTACCCAAGAGGCCATACGTGAAGTAATCAATTTATTAGATGCCGGCAAGCTACGCTGTGCCGAGCCTACCCCCAACGGATGGCAGATTAATGAATGGGTCAAAAAAGGAGTGGTACTATACTTTCCCATTCAAAAAATGGAAACTATGGAAGCCGGAATCTTCGAATATCACGATAAGATTCCTTTAAAAAGAGGCTATAAAGAAAAAGGTATTCGTGTAGTACCCCACGCCGTAGCGCGTTATGGTGCCTATATCGCCTCAGGCACCATTCTTATGCCCAGCTATGTGAATATCGGAGCCTATGTAGATGAGGGCACCATGGTAGACACTTGGGCCACTGTAGGAAGCTGCGCCCAAATAGGCAAGAATGTACATTTAAGTGGTGGCGTAGGTATCGGTGGCGTATTAGAGCCTTTGCAAGCCGCACCGGTAATCATTGAAGATAATGCATTTATTGGTTCAAGATGTATAGTTGTGGAAGGAGTTCGAGTAGAGCGTGAAGCCGTACTTGGCGCCAATGTAGTCCTCACCGCTTCTACCAAGATTATCGACGTTACCGGAAATGAACCCATCGAAATCAAAGGTAGGGTTCCTGCCCGTTCAGTTGTTATACCAGGTAGCTACACAAAGAAATTCCCAAGCGGTGATTTTCAAGTGCCCTGTGCTTTGATTATTGGTACGCGTAAAGAGAGTACCAATAAAAAGACATCCTTGAATAATGCCTTAAGAGAATATGATTTAGCGGTATAAAAAATGTAGGAAATTTATTCTTAAATATACTTTTTTATATTTTTTTAAGTTATAAACTTGTACCAATGTAATTGGGCCAACCTACTTATAACCATTTTATGGGCAAGCTTAAAGAGAAAATATCCGCATTGATTATCACCTACAATGAAATGGGGTACATTGAAAAATGTATTGAGTCAATAACCTTTGCCGATGAAATTATCGTTGTCGATTCATATAGCACGGACGGCACTTATGAGTATTTAAAAAACCACCCCAAGGTAAGGGTTATTCAACATCCTTTTAAAAATTTCACCACTCAAAAGGCATTCACCTTAGAGCAGGCAAGTAATGATTGGGTTCTTTTTGTAGATGCCGATGAGGTGGTTACCTCTAATCTTGAAACTGAAATAATCAGCACTATAAACAGCACCAAAAAGCATGTTGCCTATTGGTTCTACCGAAAGTTTATGTTCCAGACGAAGAGACTTTACTTCAGTGGCTGGCAAACAGATAAAAACTATAGACTGTTCCGCAAGAGCAAAGTGAAATTTTCGGAGAAGAGAATTGTTCACGAGACGCTGGATATTAATGGTACTTCGGGCACTTTAAAAAATAAACTGGTACACTACTGCTATAAAGATTATGAGGTCTATAAAGAGAAAATGATGTACTACGGCAGACTTAAGGCTAAAGAAGCCTTTGATAGAGAGAAAAAATTCAGTTATGCCCTGTTAATTATTAAACCTTTCTGGAAGTTCTTCAATAGCTACTTTATAAGATTAGGCTTTCTTGATGGCAAAAAAGGTGTTATTATATGTCATCTAAATGCGCTTTGTGATGTTGAGCGGTATCGCGAACTACACCGATTGGAAAGAGAAACACAATGGTCGTCAGTATTCAGGACAATGCCCTAGTTATGACATAGCCCCGGTTTTTATCTTTCTCTATTAGTTTGTATACTAAAAACCTTGTTTCAAGGCTATTTGTTCTCAAAACGTGGTTTTTATTAGTTTTACAACAAACACTTCTTTAAAATTACCCTATTTTTAACCCACTATTAATTAGACGCAATACGCTTAATAATTATCTTTGTCACGGTTATTGACAAACTAAATTAGAATAATGAAGGTGGTTCTAGAGAGTTCTTCGCTGTTTTTTAAACAGTATACAGGAATCCCATATTACATACTTAATCTTTGCAACGGCTTAGAAAACATAGCTGATATTGATTTGGTTCTTGGGTTTAGGCTTAAAAAAATCACTAAGAAAAATCGACTTTCCAAAACACTTTTGTCTAAAGAAAGGCTATGGCACGGCAACAATTTTATTTTAAGCTCTCAAAAAATAGAAGTCGCCCATAGTTCACATACACCTTTTTTAAATCTTAATAGAGCTCTAAAAGTTGCCACTATTCATGATTTGGCGGTACACTTACCCCAGTTTGAAAACTATCATTTTGCCAGTGATTATTTTAAGAATAAAAGGTTACGCTTATTTAAAGAGTTCTCGACTAAGGCAGATGTTCTTATTGCTGTAAGCGAGGCGACCAAAAGAGATTTTCTAAACTTTTTTACTTTCCCTGAAGATAAGATACATGTAATACCCTTAGCCCCATCTATTAATAAACCATTGGAAAGTTCAATTAATGAAGACTTTTTTTTAAAACAGCTAAATGTAGACAGGGGTAGGTTCTTTTTATCGACAGGAGGTATTTCATTGAGAAAAAATTCTCTAAACTTAATCAAAGCCTTTCTTCTTTGTAGAAGCCAGAGTGATTATAAATTAATTATCACAGGAAAAATCGAAGCGGAACAATATAAGTTGGTGTCAAATTTCATTATAAAGAACAAACTTGATGAAAAAGTTATCATTACAAAATATCTTAGTACCGAAGAATTAAGTACTTTGTATAAAAATGCCAAAGCTTTCTTATTCCCTACCTTCTATGAAGGATTTGGAATACCCATTTTGGAAGCAATGCTACATAAGCTGCCCGTACTGACAAGTAATATTGGGGCTGCACCTGAAACTGCAGGCGGTTTTGCTGTTTTAACAGATCCTTTCTCCCCAGAAAGCATTGCCGATGGCATAGACAAGCTACAATCAATACAGGCTGAAACTCTTGTAGAGGCAAAAAGGTTTGCAGAAAAACATACCTGGAATAAAACAGCAGAAATGACCTACAATCTGTATCAAAAATATTTATAACGCAATGAGAATCGGGTTCGAAGCGAAAAGAGTATTCCACAACAACACAGGTCTGGGTAATTACGGTAGAGACGTAATACGAATCTTAAGTGAATATACCTCCATCTCGGCTTTTTTTCTTTACAATACTAAGCCTTCTCATAGAAAAGGAATCAAAAATTCGAAAAAAATTATAGTCCGATACCCAGAAGGTAGTTTTTGGAAAAAATTATCTACAATTTGGAGATTGGGGCCAGTCGTCAGGCAAATTACAAAAGACAATATTGATATTTATCATGGGCTATCGGGTGAAATTCCAATTGGTCTTCACAAAAGTAACATCGCAACAGTAGTTACCGTACATGACCTTATCTTCTACAGCCACCCCAGTTATTATTCTTTTTTTGATAGAATCATCTATTCAATGAAATCGAAACATGCAGCAATCAACTCAGATAAGATTATAGCAATCAGCGAACAGACAAAAAGAGATATTGTCAAATATCTGCACATTGATAAAGAAAAAATAAATGTGGTTTATCAAGGCTGTAATGCGGCCTTTAAAATCACCTATAATGAATCTAGCAAAGAAGAAACACGCACGAAATACGGCTTACCGCAAGAATATATTCTAAATGTCGGCACCTTACAAGAACGTAAAAATGCGTTGACTATCGTCAAGGC
>JASFYU010000200.1:0-15620 GCA_045046905.1 Flavobacteriaceae bacterium
TCTTTTTTGAAAATCAACAAAAACTATGCAATAAACCAGTAAAAGGGTTAATTTTAGTATGAATAAAATTTATTTAGGACAGGATTGATTAATAACCTCAAAATTAATATCATTTAATAATGCACCATGCATATTAAATGTTTTTTTGTTTATAAAAAAATATAATGTATATTTGATTAATAGTAATACATTTTGCGATGATGGATATGAAAAGGTTTGAGAATCAAATTGTGTTAGTTCCGGGTGGAACACAGGGAATTGACAAGGACACCACCGTAAGACTAGCAAATGAGAGAGGCAATGTAATCATTGCGGATATAGATAAGGATATATTTGTCCTGTCTGAACAGTCTTTCAAAAATATGGGGGTCGCACTTACCTCCTATATGATTGATATTAATGATAAGCAATCTGTAAAGACCCCTGCAGATAATATTGTCCAAGATTTCGGCACATTGGATATTGTAGTCAATAGCGCGGAGGTAGTTGGTCCAAATGGAAAGAAAATTGTTAACACCTCTTTAAATTATTTTGACAGCACCTAAGCTGTAAATCTAAGAGGTTCTTTCCTTTAATCCTAAGTATTTCATTCCCTTGATGGAGATAAACGATTATGGACGAATTTTACTTATTGCTTCTATTGTTGGGAAGGAAAGTAATGCTTGCGTGAACGCCTATTCGGCAACGAAGTCAGGAGTGATTGGGTTGACAAAGGCAGTGGGTAAAGAGTATGCTGAACTGGTATTCGAATAAACGCGTTGGCTCCGCCGTAGTGAGAACCGGACTGGTTGATGCGATGGACAGAAAACAGGTAAAGTACATGGAAGAAAAAACACTAATGAAAAGATTTGAAATCCTAACTGAGATAGCATCGTCGGCTGCTTTCATTGTATCGCCTGAAAACGCATTTACAACAGCGTTTACATTCGATAAGAAAAATCTGACCCCATCATATCCCTTTGGTTTTGGAATGAGCTATACCACTTTCGAATATGATGGTCCAAACTTGTGAAATGAAAAAATCGGATGTATGGAAAGTGTACGTTGACCTAAAGAACATGGGTGATTTAGAGAGTGAAGAAGTCACTCAACTCTACATCGGTTTTAAGAATTCGTCCGTCGATCGGCGGGTGAAGCTTTTAAGAGGATTTCAAAAAATGCATTGAATGCAGGAGAAAGCGAAAGGGTAACGTTTGAAGTGCCTGCAAAAGATTTGGCCTGGTACAACCCTGAAAACAAAGAATGGGAAATCGAAGAAATGGAATACGAAGTATATGTAGGTGATTCCTCAAGAAATAGTGACCTATTAAAGAGGAAATTCACAATAATCAAAGAAAATGATGATGAGAAATAAGCACCCTTTTGGCAGTAAGATAGTTGCCGCCATTCTTTTGACTATTGGTCTGTGTTTACCGATAAATAATTCTGCGCAAAGCAAAAAAAAGTCAGATTGTAAAACAATTAACCTGTTGGATGATGATTTAAGTCATTGGTACAAATGGATAGGCGTGCCGCACAACACGGTGAAAGGTCTTCCTCAAGGTATTCCCACAGGTGATGGTATGAATGGAGCACCCTTAGAACGCAAAGAGCCAAAAAATGTTGTGCAGAATATCGGATTGAAAAAGGTGGATGGATCCATCGTTCCATTGGACAAAGGGAAAATCCAACTTCAATCAGAAGGTGCCGAGGTATTTTATAAAGATATTAGCCTTGAACCTATTAGCAATTTTCCTGCTGATATTAAAGAAAAAACTAGCCGGAACCCGCCCTATTCATGGAAATTGGGAGTGGCTCTGTATGCTTTTCACAAATATACCTTCCCTGAACAATTGGCAACCGCAGACAGCACCGGATTAAAATACATAGAGGGTTTTACGTTTGGCAGAGCAGGTAAAGTTTTGAACGATTCATTGATAATGACCCTCTCTCCGTCAGGGGTCGGTAAACTGAATGCACTTGTTCAGAGCAGAGGAATGCGGATGCAGTCTATCTATATAACAGGTGGAAATACCATTGCCGATTGGGAAAGAGATTTTAAGATTGCAAAAAAAATGAACGTACAATATGTAACGGCTGAGCCGCCTGTGAATATGTGGAACTCGGTTGACAGTCTGGCAGGTAAATATAACCTTAAGGTTGCGATACATAATCACTATAAGGGAACAAGTCCGTATTGGGATCCCGATTCGGTCTTAGTGGCTTTAAAAGACCATCCCAACTTCGGTGCTTGTCCAGATTTGGGACATTACCCAAAGAGCGGTATCAATCCCGTAGCGGCATTGAAAAAACTAGAAGGTCATATTATTGCTATTCATCTAAAGGATATCGCAGCATACAATGATCCTGAACTAAAAGATGTACCCGTAGGTACTGGAGTAATAGATTTTCCAAAAGTGTTCGATGAATTAAAGCGCCAAAATTTTAATGGTCACATCATCATTGAACGGGATGCCGAAGATTGGCCCAATAATCTTTCTGCTATAAACAAGGGCGTGCGCTATATAAATGAATCATTGGGACTGCCCGAGATATCATCATTGGAGCCGAAGAATAAAGTCCGCGCCGCGCCGACCATTCAGGAGAAATCCATAGAAGACAATGCCGATACTGGTCCTATAGACGATTTTTTCGAAGGGAAATGGGACGTTGTTTTAAAAGCTACACCCAATGGAGATGTACCGTTAACCATGAGTTTTGTTTTAAACGAAAGAAAATGGATAGGCTCTTTTATCGATCCGCAGACCCAACAGGAAATGCAGATGAAATCAGTTGGATACAAAGCAGAAGGTTTATTGTTGGAACTTTCTCTTGGAGGTTATGAGGTAATAATAAGCTTAAAAAAAGAGGATGATCACCGTGCAAATGGTAAATTAATGGGAATGTTCGATGTTGAAGCGATTCGGGCTAAAAAATAACATTCATAAAACTCAAACTGATGAAAGCAAACAAAAAAGTACCATTAAGAAGTAGCAATTGGTTCGGCAGAACCGGAAAGGACGGGTTCATCTACCGGGCATGGATGAAAAATCAAGGAAACCCGGACTATGAATTTAATGGTAAACCAGTAATCGGTATTTGCAATACATGGTCCGAGCTTACCCCTTGCAACGGGCACTTTCGTGAACTCGCCGAATCGGTAAAAAAAGGGATTTGGGAAGCGGGTGGCTTTCCGGTAGAGTTTCCCGTAATGTCATTGGGAGAAACCTTAATGAAACCTACCGCCATGCTGTACCGTAATTTGACCAGTATGGATGTCGAAGAAAGTATACGCGCCAATCCCTTAGATGGTGTTGTACTATTATGCGGCTGTGATAAGACCACCCCCTCTTTGGTCATGGGGGCGTGTAGTGTAGACCTCCCTACGATCGTCGTTTCCGGAGGGCCCATGTTGACCGGAAAGTACCGTGGAAAAAGTATAAGCACCAGCGATGTATGGCGCTACCATGATGATGTACGTGATGGAAAAATCGAGGAAAAGGAACTACGCAATATTGAAGCCGCCATGTGTCGGAGTAATGGGCATTGTGCCGTAATGGGCACAGCTTCCTCAATGGCCTGCATGGTAGAGGCATTAGGGCTTTCATTGCCAGAAAATGCGGCAATACCAGCGGCCGATTCCCGTCGAAAAGTTCTCGCACAGCTATCGGGTCTGAGAATTGTCGACATGGTTCGTGAAGATTTAAAACTATCCGATGTATTGACGCCGAAAGCGTTTGAAAATGCCATCAGGGTGAACGCGGCTATCGGCGGTTCCACCAATTTTGTCATACACCTTCTGGCAATTGCTGGCAGAATTGGCGTTCCACTTACCCTTGAAGACTTCAATCGCTTATCCAGAAATATACCCCTCATTGTAAACCTACAGCCTTCTGGTAAGCACTTTATGGAAGATCTTTTCTATGCCGGAGGCCTACCTGCAGTGATGAAAGAACTTGAAGGTATTTTAAACAACCAATGCATCACGGTAAACGGAAAGACCGTAAAAGAAAACTTTCAAGAAGCTCAAAACTATGATGACGATGTTATTGGTAGTATTTCCACACCGTTCAATGATGCGACGGGCCTCGCCATTCTAAATGGAAACGTTTGTGAGAACGGAGCGGTCATAAAACCCTCAGCGGCAAGCGACCATTTAATGAAGCATTCAGGTAAAGCCGTGGTTTTTGAAAACATAGAGGACTTTAAAGCGAGAATAGATACTGATGACCTCGATGTAGATGAAAATAGTGTTCTGGTCCTAAAAAATGTGGGACCCAAAGGGTATCCTGGGATGCCGGAAGTGGGCAATATGGGGATTCCCATAAAATTATTGAAAAAAGGAATCACGGATATGGTACGTATTTCCGACGGGCGTATGAGCGGTACCGCTTTTGGAACGGTAGTCTTGCATGTCTCGCCCGAAGCTGCAATGGGAGGTAATTTTTCGGTCATTCAAACCGGGGATGTAATAACCTTGGATATCCCAAATCGCAGTTTAATGGTTGGGGTGAGCGATAAAGAACTGGCCTTGAGAAAACAACAAAGGGAACCCACACCGCCTATTGTAGAAAGAGGCTATGTTAATCTGTATGTGAACCACGTGCAACAGGCTCATTTAGGTGCCGATATGGATTTTTTAAGTGGAAAATCGGGCAGTGAGGTTCCACGAGATTCTCATTAGTTAAAATAAAGAAAATGGATTTCAAGGGGAAAGTGGCCATTGTAACAGGTGCAGGTCAGGGCATTGGACTGGAAATATGCAAACAGTTGGTATTAGCTGGTGCCAAGGTGGTATTAAATGATATGGATTCGACTTTGGCTGAAGATGCAGTAGCACAGGTCAGTAAGAATGGAAAGAGTTGTATTACCTTTCCTGGGGATTCAGGAGATATTACCTTAATTCAAAAAATGGTGGATAAGGCCGTGAGTGAATTCGGGAAACTGGATATTGTGGTAGCCAATGCCGGAATTACATTGTACGGTGATTTCCTTACCTATCCGCCCGAATCTTTCTTTAAAGTATTGGAATTAAATCTTGGTGGTAGTTTCTTTTTGGCGCAAGCGGCTGCAAATCAAATGAAAAATCAGAATTCAGGTGGGTCAATTGTGTTCATGTCGTCCGTAACAGGGCATCAGGCCCATAAGAACCTTGCGGCATATGGTATGACCAAGGCAGCCTTGGAGATACTTGCAAAACATCTAGTGATTGAATTGTCCCAATATAAGATCAACGTGAACACAATTGCTCCTGGCGCTACCCTCACAGAGCGTACCTTAAAAGAGAAAAATTACACAGAAACTTGGAATAAGCTGACCCCAATGGGCAGACCTGCCCATGTTGACGATATAGCCCAGGCGGTCTTGTTCATGATCTCGGATAAGGCCAAACATATAACAGGGCAGAGTTTGGTAGTGGATGGAGGCTGGACATCGATCAGTCCTTCGCCATATGATAATTAACGGGTACACGTATCCCAAGAAAAAAGATAGAAAATGACAATGTTCAGTTTAAAAAATAAAAAGGCTATCATAACAGGTGGTGGAAGTGGAATCGGCAAGGCCATAAGCACGGTTTTTGCAAAACAGGGGGCATCTGTTTTTATTCTTGATGTTGACGAAGTCAGGGCGAAAAACACGGTCGAAGAAATCAAAAGTAACAGAGGTGTCGCAGTTTTTAGGCAATGCAATATCGCCATGCCCGAAGAGGTAACGGATGCTATTGCTGCTATTGCTGGTCCTGAAAAAAAATTGGATATCGTGGTCAACAATGCCGGAATCGCACACGTAGGCAATGTAGAACAAACAACTACAGAAGAATTGGACAAGTTGCTTGATGTTAACGTAAAGGGCATGTTCCATGTTATTCAAGCCTCGATTCCGTTTTTAAAGAAAGACGGCGGCGTAGTTCTGAACATGGCTTCGGTCGGTGCTTCCGTTGGGTTAAGTGATCGCTTTGCCTATAGTTTGACCAAAAGTGCCGTAATAGGAATGACTTTATCTATCGCAAAAGATTATATAGCCCATAACATTCGTTCCAACTGCGTTTCTCCGGGGCGTGTTCACACACCCTTTGTAGATGGTTTTTTAAAGAAAAATTATCCGGGCGAGGAAGCGGAAATGTTCCAGAAATTATCCAAGACACAGCCTATAGGCCGAATGGCCAAGCCTGAAGAAATAGCAAATTTGGTCTTATATCTGTGTTCAGACGAGGCAGCGTTTATTACCGGAAGTGATTATTTTATAGATGGAGGTTTTACACGGTTAAATAGCTAAGAATTCAATATGCGACCCGAAGTTGTTTGTACCCATATATGTGAATTAGGTGAAGGCCCTATCTGGGATTTATCTAACCAACTTATTTGTTGGCTTGACATTATCAATGGTGAGATTCATGAATGGTCGCCAAATGATAGATCATTGAACACAATTTCGGTTGGCCAAATGATCGGATCAATGGCAATTAGCACCGATGGCAATTTTGTTGCTGCGTTAGAAAATGGTTTTGGTATCGTAAACCGTCATACCGACGAAATAAAAAGCGTTGCTAATCCCGAAGAACATAAATCTAAAAATCGATTCAATGATGGAAAATGCGATCCGGCCGGCCGATTTTGGGCGGGAACCATGTCTCTTTCCGAAGAATCGGAAAAAGGTAGTTTATACATGCTGAATGCGAATGGAGAAGTATCTAAGAAAATTGAAAAGACTACCATTTCCAATGGATTGGCATGGAGTTTGGACCATAAAGCTTTCTATTTCATAGACACATCCACTTTTAAGGTGTCGGCCTACGATTATGATAAAAGTACCGGAGCACTTTCCAACAAAAGAACGATTATCAATATATCAAAAGGCGATGGTTATCCTGATGGGATGACCATTGACAACGAGGGAATGCTATGGATTGCTCATTGGGATGGTTGGCAGGTTACGCGTTGGGATCCAGCTACGGGAAAAAAATTAGCGGCTATTGCACTCCCGGTTTCAAGAATTACTTCGTGCACCTTTGGCGGTAAGTCTTTTGAAGACCTCTATATAACGTCGGCAAAAGTTGGACTAAGCAAGGAGGAACTAGAAGAACAACCTCTGGCAGGATCGCTTTTTGTGATTCGAAATTGTGGGTACAAGGGTCTTCCCGCATTTCAATTTAATAGTAATATTCATAAATAGTAACATTCATAAATAGTAAACAGATGAAATTGATTCGTTTTGGAGAAGTAGGGAATGAAAAACCCGGAGTATTAATAAACGGTAAACGAAAGGATCTATCCTCAAAATTTAAAGATTGGGACAGGGATTTCTTTCAAAATAATGGATTAGATAAAATTAAGGAAATTGTAAATGATGCTTCGGCTTTGGCAGGTGTCCCCGATGATGTGCGATGGGCTTCCTGCGTTGCGAGACCAGGTAAGGTAATTTGCATAGGCTTAAATTATTCCGATCATGCCGAAGAATCAGGGATGCCGATTCCTGAAGAACCTATCATTTTTCAAAAGGGCGCAAATACGGTTGTAGGCCCTTTCGACGATGTCCTGATTCCCAGAAATAGTAAAAAAACAGATTGGGAAGTAGAGTTGGGCATTATTATCGGAAAAGATGCAAGATACTTGGAAAGTATTGTCGAGGCAAAAAATTACATAGCCGGATATTGCATTTCTCATGATGTTTCCGAAAGGGAATTTCAACTAGAGAGCGGAGGCCAATGGACCAAGGGAAAATCCTGTGATAATTTCAATCCGCTAGGCCCTTTTCTAGCTACACCAGACGAATTGGGTGACGTTAACAACCTATCCATGGAGCTTCATGTTAATGGTAAACAAATGCAGAAAGGCAATACCAGCTTTATGATTTTCAATTGCGAGAATATCGTGCATTATCTTTCCCAGTTCATGACATTGGAAGCCGGAGACATCATAAGTACCGGCACTCCTCCAGGTGTTGGTTTTGGCATGAAACCACCTCAATATTTAAAAGAAGGTGACATTGTAAAAGTCTTGATCGAGGGATTGGGGACACAAAAACAGATATGTGTGAATGCATAACTATTCAGCTTCCATACGTTGAAAAGTGATGGTGTTTTAACAGCTACAAAAAATTAAATACAACTAAACTGAAATTAAATGAAAGGACTGGATACTCTCGATTGGATTGTTATTGCCGCTTATTTTCTTGTTCTATTGGGCGTTGCCTGGTGGGTCATCAAGCAAAAGCAAGAAAACACGGAAGATTACTTTTTGGCAGGAAGAAATATTGGCTGGTTTGTCGTAGGCGCCTCCATTTTTGCATCCAATATAGGATCGGAGCATGTTGTGGGATTGGCAGGAAACGGTGCCGGAGACAAAATGCCCCTTTTGATTTATGAACTGCATGCATGGGTCGTATTGATGCTGGGCTGGGTATTTCTGCCGTTTTATGCCAGAAGCGGGGTCTTTACCATGCCGGAATTTTTAGAAAAGCGATTTGATGCCCGCTCCAGATGGGTGCTTTCCATTGTTTCTTTAATTGCCTATGTCCTTACCAAGGTTTCCGTTACCATTTACGCAGGTGGCGTAGTGGTATCAGCCTTGTTAGGGATACCCTTTTGGATAGGTGCTGTTGCCACGGTCATTTTAACTGGTATATATACTGTTTTAGGAGGAATGAGGGCAGTAGTGTATACAGAAACTATTCAGGCCATAGTTCTTGTAATCGGTGCAGGGATACTAACATTTATGGGATTGGATGCCGTTGGCGGATGGGGAGAACTCAAGGAAACGGTAGGAGCCGATTACTTTAATATGTGGAGACCGAATTCAGATCCCGATTACCCATGGCTACCGCTCTTTCTTACTAGCACCATTGTAGGTATCTGGTATTGGTGTACCGATCAGGTAATTGTACAAAGGGTACTTGCCGCAAAGAATATCAAAGAGGGAAGACGCGGAAGTATCTTTGGGGCCCTATTGAAATTAATGCCCGTGTTCCTCTTCTTAATACCGGGCGTAGTAGCCTTGGGCCTAAAAATGCAAGGGAAAATACATTGGGACAGTCCGGATGAAGCGTTTCCTGTATTAATGACTAACCTATTGCCTTCAGGCCTTAGAGGTTTGGTCGCTGCTGGATTATTAGCGGCCCTGATGAGTTCTTTGGCGTCGGTTTTTAATTCTTGTTCCACCTTGTTTACTCTTGATATTTACAAGAAGTTAAAACCGAACAAACCCGAAAATGAACTAGTGAAAATGGCTAGGGTAGCAACATTTTTTATGGTAGGTTTAGGCCTGCTATGGATTCCTGTAATTACAAGATTGTCTAGTGGACTTTATGAATACCTTCAGAATGTCCAAGCCTATATTTCGCCTCCGATAACCGCCGTTTTCTTACTTGGTATATTTTATAAACGCATGAATGCCAATGGAGCAATTGCCACTTTAGTTGGAGGTCTGATTATTGGATTTACCAAACTTACTTTGGAGATTACCAAATCTAGCTTTACAGAGGGCAGTTTTGTATATAAATTGGCAGATATTAACTGGTTGGTCTTCGGTTCCTATTTCTTTGCTATTTGCGTTGTCATTGGCGTAACTGTAAGCATGTTCTATCCCGCACCATCGGAAAAGCAATTACAAGGGTTGACATTTGGAACAGTGAGTGAGGAACAAAAGGTAGCCAATAAGTCAAGCTATAATATTTGGGATATTATAGTTTCAATCGTGGTCGTAATATTGATAATTTATATCATGTTGTCTTTCAGTTCTCTTTCATTATAGGTTTCAACATTTATGGATATTAAGCAAGAATTAAAAAGGATTTTACCTGCTGACCGTATCAAATGCAAGTATATTGATATTGTATCGTTTGGACCGGATGCCGGTTTTTATAACCTTATTCCCAGAGCTGTAGTTTTTCCTATTAATGAAGAGGAAATTATTTCTTTATTGGGTTTTTCGCAATTATATAAAATCCCTATTGTATTTCGTACTGGTGGAACGAGTCTTTCGGGGCAATCGATTACGGATGGCATCCTTATCGTTTTAAGTCAATATTGGAACAAGGTGAAAATTGAGAATAAAGGCGGACAAGTAAGAGTGCAGCCAGGTATTACCGGAGCAATGGTAAATGCCCATCTAAAAAGATACCAACGGAAAATCGGTCCGGATCCCGCAAGTATTAACGCAGCGATGATGGGCGGCATCTTGTCGAATAATTCTAGCGGTATGTGCTGCGGCACACAATACAATTCGTACCATACCACCAAATACATTCGCTTTATACTGCCTGATGGAAAAGTATTCAGCACAGAAAACCCCATGGATTTTAAGCGCTTTGAACATCAATGTACTATGTTGTTCAATTGTTTGAGAAAACTAAAAAATAAAATAGCTTCCAATAAAGAATTATTCCAAAGAATTCGGAAAAAATACCAGACCAAGAATACCGTAGGCTATTCCTTGAATTCCTTTATCGATTACGAACACCCCTTAGACATTTTAGCACATTTGTTAATAGGGGCAGAGGGCACTTTGGCATTTATTTCGGAAGCTGTTTTGGAAACCATTCCAGATTACACCTACAAATCTACCGCTTTACTATTTTTTCCAACGGTATATGCGGCTTGCGAAGCAATCGTTCCTATAACCGAAGCAGGTGCCGCAATGGTAGAACTAATGGACCGTTCTGCCTTATACGCGGTACAGGAAATGGAAGGCATTCCTTCAATTGCGAAAGATCTTCCGCGGACCGCGGCGGCCTTGTTAATCGAATTTCAAGAAAATGATGAAGAGCGATTAAGAGAACAAGTGCATCAATTTAGGGTTTCGACGAACAGTTTGGAATTAATGGAACCTCCGGCTTTTACAGAAAATCTACAGGAACGGGCTTTACTCTGGAAAATTAGAAAAGGACTTTTTCCTGCTGTGGGTGCTGTTCGGGCACGTGGAACCTCGGTAATTCTTGAAGATGTCGCTTTTCCCGTCAAGGAATTGGGCAACGCCATTTTAGATCTTCAAAAGCTATTTAAAAAACATACGTATTCCAATGCCATCATTTTTGGACATGCCAAGGATGGGAATATACATTTTGTGGTCACCCAATCTTTTAGTTCTAAAAAAGAAGTAGAGCGATACGATCTTTTCATACATGATGTGGTCGCACTTGTTGTGGAAAAATATGACGGCACTTTAAAGGCTGAACACGGAACCGGTCGCAATATGGCACCCTTCGTGGAAACCGAATGGGGAGGGGAAGCCTATGAAATAATGAAAGAAGTCAAGGAGGTAATCGATCCGCATGCCCTCCTTAATCCGGGAGTAATTATCAACGATGATAGGAAAGTACATATAAAAAACCTGAAGGAAATGCCTCCGGTTGAAGAGGAGATAGATAAATGTATTGAATGTGGTTATTGTGAGCATAAATGTCCAAGTCGTAACCTGACCACAAGTCCTAAAAGAAGAATAGTCGCACGAAGGGTTTTGCAACAACTCAAGGCCTCAGGGGACCACTCCAATTACAAATTGTTACAGCAACAATTTAAGTATGAAGGCATAGAGACTTGTGCCGTAGATGGTCTCTGTGCAACGGTTTGCCCTGTTGAAATTGACACCGGAGACCTTGTCAAAAGATTAAGGAGGGAAAACCATTCAAAACTGGCCAATAAAATGGCGTTGCTTACGGCAAAAAACTTTGGACTGGTTCAATGGGCTGTACGTTTTGGATTAAAGTCGGGTTTTGTAATAAATAAAATCTTTGGCAAAAAATCGATGGAAAAAATTACTACACAAACAAAAAAAATAGTTTCCCAAATGCCTTTATGGATTTCACAAATTGAAACTCCGCCTAGTCTTTCTGTCCTAAGAAAGAAGGACCCTACTGGTAATGTTGGTACTAAAGACACATCCGTCGTTTATTTTCCAGCATGTATTACCAGAATGCTCGGCACCTATCGAGGGAAAGAAAAAAACATGATGGAAACTTTCATTAGCGTATGTTCTAAAGTTGGTATAGAAGTGTCGATTTTACAAGATATCAATTCCAGTTGCTGCGGTCAAATGTTTTCCTCCAAAGGCTTTGGTGCGGCCAATAATTTTACGGCTAACAAAATTATCGATAGCTTATGGGATTCAAGCGAAGAAGGAAAATTGCCCATCATTATTGATGTAAGTTCCTGCGCGTTTAACCTGCAACAAATCCGTCCTGTTTTGAATAATGAAAATCAGCAGAGGTATGACCGACTAAAGATTCTGGACGTGGTTGAATTTCTTAATGATATGGTGCTTCCAAAAAGTAATGTAAAATTCAAGAAAGAAAGTATCGCCCTTCATTCCGTTTGTTCCTTGGAAAAAATGAAGACGGAAGACAAGTTTTTAAATATAGCCAAACATTTTGCCAAGGAAGTGATGCTACCTAAAAACAACGGATGTTGCGGAATGGCCGGGGACCGAGGGTTCTTGTTTCCTGAACTTACAAAGTCCGCAACGAATTCTGAAAAAAGCGAAATAATCGAACATAAATGCGAAAGTCATTATTCCTCGACAAAGACATGTGAGATGGCCTTATCGCAGGCAACGAATGAAAATTATGAGTCAATCTTATATTTGGTAGACGAGTGTATTTAAGAATGTAAAAAAAAAAAACTACGAAGATGAAAATCGAGAGAGTAATGGTCGCCAATCGTGGAGAGATAGCAATATGCCTTTTTTAGAGCCTGTGTTGAAATAGGGATTAAAACTATAGGCATTTACACCTATGAATATAGGAACTCTTTGCATCGTTATAAGGCCGATGAATCTTACCAGATTGGAAATGATGACGAACCATTAAAACCATACTTGAATATCGATGCAATCATAAAAGTGGTCAAAGAAAATTGTGTCGATGCCATTCATCCCGGTTATGGATTTCTCTCAGAGAATGCCCGGTTTGCTCAAAAATGCGTTGAAAATGATATAATTTTCATAGACCTAAAGCATCGGTTCTAAAAGCCATCGGCGATAAGATTATGGACAAAGAGGTGGCAGTTGCCAACAATGTTCCCATTATCCAAAGTAGTAACAAAGACCTAACAGATATAATAACCGCTTTAAGCGAAGCTGAACGTATAGGGTATCCGCTTATGCTGAAGCAGCACGGGTGGCGGAGGTCGAGGAATGCATGTAATACGTACTCCGGATGAACTCAAAAAAGCGTTTTCTGAAGCACGAAGAGAATCTTTGAACGCGTTTGGAGACGATACTGTTTTTCTTGAAAAATTCGTGGAAAACCCCAAGCATATCGAAATACAGATTGTGGCCGATATGCACGGCAATATAGTGCACTTGTACGAACGAGATTGTTCAGTGCAACGGCGTTATCAAAAAGTAATTGAGTTTGCCCCCTCATTCGGTCTGCCTAAGGATAAGCTGTATACATATGCAATAGATATTTGCAGAGCGGTCGACTATGACAATATCTGCACTGTGGAATTTTTAGTAAATAAAGACGGAAGCATCTATTTTATCGAGGTAAATCCGAGAGTTCAGGTAGAACATACCGTAACCGAAATGGTCACCAATATAGACTTGATAAAAGCGCAGTTGTTTATTGCTGGAGGCTATAAATTGTCAGATATACAAATAAAAATTCCAAATCAAGAATCAATAAAAGTGACAGGCCACGCCCTGCAATGTAGTATTACAACGGAAGATCCGTCCAACAATTTCAAACCAGATTATGGGGTTATTACAACCTATAGAAGTGCTTCGGGTTTTGGAATAGGATTAGATTCAAGAAGCATTTATCAAAACGTTGTCATTTCGCCATTTTTTGATTCGATGCTGGTAAAAGTTTCGGCTTTGAGTAGAACTTTGGGAGGTTACTGCAGAAAGATGCGTAGGACTCCTTTCGAATTCGAGGGGTTAAGACCAATATGGCATTTCTTGATAATATTCTCAAACATCCCACTTTTAGGGAGGGAAGGTAATATACAGTGTTTGGCTTTCGTGTTTTTAGTTTAAATCAAATGTTTCAATTATTAATCTAGAAGACAACAATTTTTTTACTGATTTCAAGTTGTTTGGACTTTGCACAAAAGGATGATTTTGAAATAATTTTTGGTAATCGCTTAGCACTTTATTGTCATAATCGTTTATTTTTTCATTTGCCATTTTTCCAATAGTTGTAATTCTATCTTTTTGAAAATGGAGTTCTATTGGGTCTACAAAGCCCATTTTTATGAAACTTACTGTTTTTTTTGCACATCTACATGGATTCTTTTTATTTATCAACCCACATTTATTTTTCATAAAATTGTAAAGTTGTTTCTTTGTTCTATGCAATTGTACTCTAAAATTTGCTTTAGAAATTTCCATAACTT
Source organism: Flavobacteriaceae bacterium (assembly GCA_045046905.1). Lineage (GTDB taxonomy): Bacteria > Bacteroidota > Bacteroidia > Flavobacteriales > Flavobacteriaceae > JASFYU01. Next base: position 14,312 of record JASFYU010000200.1, read on the forward strand.
CACTACCTATAGTATCAGAAAATTCAAACAATTCGCCAATGATATATATGAATCGTTGTTCCCTTGTGAGGCATAGGAGCATGGCATTCATACAGCTTATTTTAGCCTCTTCAATAATTATATTATTCTCTACTTCAAAAGAATAATTGGAAAGGGGTTCATTAGGAATGTTATCAAGTTCATTGCCAAAAGATTCAAAAGACATTTGTCTTTTTTCGTACTTACCTCTCTTCATATTAAGGAAATGATTTTTAACAATACGATACAACCATGTCCTAAAATTAGAATCACTCTTAAAAGAGTCTAATTTAGTAATCATTTTAATCAGAACCTCCTGTGTAATGTCGGCAGCATCATTATTGTCGCTTACCATAGTAAGAGCTACGGTATAAATCCAGTTTTGATGTTTTTTAATCAGGTTTTCGAGAGCTATTTTATCCCCGTTTAAAGCTTGCTTGATGAGGACATTATCTTCTATTTTTATATTTTTTTCATCAAAAATATTTTTCATTCTTTATTTTTTTATAACTAAGCACAGACATAATACCTGTGCTTAGTTTATTAATTACTCCTTTGATTCAAGCAAATTCTTCAAACCAATTAACTCATCCGCTAAAAGTTTTTTTTGGGTAGCTAAAGTCCCCTCCAATTGTTCCATCGGAACAGGAGGAGCCATCAAAACAAAAGAATAAATAACTCCTTCTCCATTTTTGGTTATTCTAGAAAAAGCCCTTCCAATACTTCCGTCAGGCATTGTCATGATCCAATCTACTGTTCCAAGTTTTTCAGAAACAACAGTTTCCATTTTAATAGGCATCTCTCCATTCGGTGTTACCATAACTGCTGATTTATTATCTGCTTTTGAAAATGCTTGTGTCCACAGGGGAAGGTTTTCTGGTATAGAAACAAATCCAAACACCATTTTATAACTCACATTAATTCCTACGCTTTGTACATCAAAAGGTTTTTGACTAAATGAAACTGTGCTCACTATCATCATTACTCCGACAATCAAAAACTTAATTTTTATCTCTTTCATAATTTTTATCTTTCTAACAGTTTTTTTAAATCTACTAATTCATCAGCTAATAATAATTTCTGAGCTGATAATGCTCCTTCAAGTTGCTCTAAAGACACTGGTGGTGCCAATAAAACAAATGAATAAATAGTTGAACTACCATTTTCTGTAATTCTTGAAAAAGCTTTACCTATACTTCCATCAGGCATTGTCATAATCCAATCAACAGTTCCTAAATCTTTAGAAATTATTGTTTTCATTTCAATGTTCAAATCGCCATTAGGTGTAACC
>JASFYU010000201.1:0-3599 GCA_045046905.1 Flavobacteriaceae bacterium
CGATTTTGTAAAATTAGACAACCTTTCCGTAGCATATAATATCAATGTAGATAACGATTATATAAAGAATATCAGACTATCTTTAAGTGGTCAAAACGTATTTACTATTACCAACTATACAGGCACCACCCCAGAACCGTCTCTTCAGGATGATAGTTCAGCAATTGATAATGTAAATAATGATGTACGGGGAGAACAAAATAGAGCTCCTAACCTGCTAGCCCCCGGTATTGATAGGCGTAATAGCTATTTTGCGTCCAGAACAATCACTTTAGGATTAAATGTTAACTTTTAAAAAAATAGGCATTAGTATTCTCAATTTCCCCATGCCAAGACATTGTTGAATTTCCAATACTAAAAAACCGTATTAAAACCCATTCTTTCGGTAAAAATCGCCCGTTTTATTGTGTTCACTAGCATAGAAAAATGAGGGTTCAATTTCAGTAGTACCATATATTTTAACTTTTCTTTTGGTTTATTTAGGTATGACACTGTTTTGAATCGTCTATATAACAGTCGAACAAATATGAAAACAGTTTACTTGAACGGAAAAGCAAAAGAAAAACACACCTATGACGCTATAGTCATAGGCTCTGGCATGAGTGGCAGTTGGGCCGCAAAAGAATTGTGCGAGAAGGGCCTTAAGACTTTGGTTCTAGAAAGAGGTAGATTGGTAAAGCATATAGAAGATTACCCTACCGCCAATCTAGATTCCTGGGATATGGAAAACAGGGGTACAATGACCCCGGCCGAAGCCAAAATCTATGAAACACAGATGCGTTCTGGTTTTGTAGACAATTATAATAAACACTTTTATGTAAAGGATGAGAAGCATGCCTATGAAGAAGACAAACGCTTTGATTGGATTCGGGGATACCAAACGGGAGGTCGCTCTCTACTTTGGGGAAGGCATTGTTATCGCTGGAGCGAAATGGATTTTGAAGCCAATGGCAAAGAAGGTATTGCCGTAGATTGGCCTATTCGATATAAAGATATTGAGCCTTGGTATGATTATGTAGAACGTTATATTGGGGTGAGCGGGCAAAAATTAGGATTAAAACAATTGCCAGATGGTCAGTTTTTAAAGCCAATGGATCTCAACTGTTTAGAAACCGAGGTAAAGAAAAGGGTAGAGAAAACGTATCCGGGACGCTGCATTACCATTGGCAGGGTCGCACATCTTACCGAACCCTTAGAGGGCAGTAATAGGGGCACCTGTCAGTTTCGAAATCGTTGCAATAGGGGTTGCCCGTTTGGGGCCTATTTTAGTGCCAATTCCGTTACGCTTCCCGCCGCTGAAAAAACAGGCAATATGACGTTAAGGCCGTATTCTATTGTTCACGAGATTATGTACGATGATACGAAAGGAAAAGCTATTGGTGTTCGTATCGTAGATGAAGAGACCAAAGAAACCATTGAATATTTTGCGGATATTATCTTCTGTAATGCCTCTACCGTAGGCAGTGCGGCTATCCTATTAAACTCCAAGTCAGACCGTTTCCCGAACGGAATGGGCAATGATAGCGGTGAATTAGGGCATAATATTATGGATCATCATTATTTTGCGGGTGCAAGTGGCACCTATACTGGATTGCAAGATGGTTATTATCAAGGCAGAAGACCCAATGGAATTTACATCCCCAGATATCAAAATATTGATGAATCGAGTAAAACGGACGCATTTTTAAGAGGATTTGGATATCAAGGAGGAGCCCAAAGGGAAAGTTGGGGAAGAGGTACCGCCGAAAAAGGTTTTGGAGCCAAGTTTAAAGACGCTATGGCCAAACCGGGGGAATGGACCATGATGATCAATGGTTTTGGAGAATGCTTACCCTATCATGAAAATAGAATGTATTTACATGACACGAAGAAAGATCAATGGGAACTGCCTATTGTCGTATTTGATGCAGAGTTCAAAGAAAACGAACTTAAAATGCGAGAGCAGATTAAGATAGATGCTGCCGAAATGTTAGAGGCAGGTGGCCTTACTAAGGTGGAGACTTTTGATGAAATTGGAGGTATAGGAAAAGGGATTCATGAAATGGGTACAGCCCGAATGGGAAGAAACCCCAAGACTTCTGTGCTTAATGGTAATAATCAAATTCATGCCGTCTCCAACGTTTACGTAACTGATGGTGCCTGTATGACCTCATCTTCCTGTGTAAACCCATCTATAACGTATATGGCATTGACCGCAAGGGCGGTAAACCATGCGATAAAAGAATCAAAGTAAGCTATGGAACGAAGAGAAGCCTTAAAATTAAGTGCAGGATTTTTGGGATATAGCCTTTCAGGTCTTGTGTTTTCAAGTATGCTGAATGGCTGTAAAGTAGATGCCAACACTGATTGGACACCTCTTTTCTTTACCAAAGAACAGGCCATTACCATTTCGGAAATGGCAGAACATATTTTGCCCCGAACAGATACACCCGGCGCTAAAGACATATTGGTACATAGGTTTATTGATAAATTAATCTATGAATGTTACGCTACTGATGCCCAAAAATCATTTTTGGAAGGCTTAGATGCGTTCCAATCTTTTTGCATGAAAAAGACAGGAAATCTGTTCGAGGATGATAGCGAGGAAGAAAAGGATGCCATTTTCGCCGCACATGAAGAAATCCTATACCAACCAGCGGTGTATATATGGGGTAACAAAATAAAAGATGAAGGAGATATAACTTTTTACCGCCAGATCAAAGGCCTTAGCCTATTCGGGTATTTCAGCTCAGAGGAAGTGAGCAAAAATATCTTGAACTACGACCCTGTTCCAGGTAAATTTGTGGGCTGTGTACCCCTAGAGGAAATAGGAAATGCATGGGCTTTATAAAACAATATAGAGAACAATAATGCCAATGAACAAATAAATAGAATATGAATCACTTTTTAATAAGCTTTAAAATTTTACTAACTCAAAACAAAGTATTTATGAAAATCAAATCATTAAAAAGATTTTTGCTTTTGGGGGCATTTTTATGCTTCGGAATGGCAAAAGCGCAAGAGGTATCAGGTACTATTTCTGATGCCAACGGCCCCCTACCAGGGGCCAGTGTAGTTGTAAAGGGTACAACAAACGGTACGCAGTCCGACTTTGATGGCAACTACACCTTAAGCAACGCTGCGGAAAGTGCCACATTAGTTTTCAGCTACATTGGCTTCAAGACTCTAGAAATTGCCATTAATGGCCAATCTACAATCAATGTAACCCTAGAAGAAGATGCGCAGGCATTAGACGAGGTGGTCATTGTTGGTTATGGGTCTCAACAAAAGAAGGAGATAACCACTGCCATTGTCAGTGTTAATTCAGAAGATTTTAATCAAGGTACTATTAGCGACCCTACTCAATTGTTACAGGGCAAGGTAGCTGGGCTCAGTGTTTATAATAAAGGCGGTGACCCCAATGCAAGGTCAGTAGTTCGGTTAAGAGGGCTTTCTACTATTGGGGGCAATACAGAACCTTTGGTTGTTATCGACGGCGTTCTAGGTTCCTCTATGGACAATGTGGATCCAAACGATATTGAAAATATTACCGTCTTAAAAGATGGGTCCGCTGCCGCAATCTACGGTACCCGTGGTTCTAGTGGCGTTATCTTGATAAC
>JASFYU010000202.1:0-7587 GCA_045046905.1 Flavobacteriaceae bacterium
TAAGATTGCCTTTTATCTGTATTTCCTTCGGATTTGATGATTTTTTTCCACTTCTTGCTAAATTTCATCAAATTAACCCGTTAGTCTTTCTAAAATTCAACTTCGAATTGAATAAAAAAGCATCTAAACTGTAAACAAATCTTAGGTCGAACTCAGGTTTTAAAGTTCTTGGCTCACATATTAAATAGGCTATAATCTTGACTTTCTTTATGGTCATGACAATTTTGAAAAAGCTATCAGGTACTATAGTGGTTTTTTCTACTGAATTGGTATTGTTATGGTGCATCCAAAAGGAGTCAACGAAATTTATTAATTCGGTTGTAGGTATTATTTCTTTGTATGTACTTTCTTCTTTCATTAAAGTGTTCATTGCATTTGTAGCGGTTTATTCCACATTGTAGGTTTAATGCCTTTCGAGAGCAATCGGAACCACATCAGAATGTTAAACTTTATTTCCTTTTTAATGTGGGCCTGCCTGAAGGTAAAGGCAGGCTTGCCCTCAGGTGGTTTATTGAATGTGTAGGCCAATATACAGGCCTTCATTACCTCTAATGTTAAAAACGGTACTATCATCAAAAATGAGGTATTGCCCTTTTATGCCCTTTAACACCCCTGTGTAATTCAAGTTTTTTTTCAGATTAAGACTTTTTACTTTCTCAGGGTATTGCAATACCGGAAATTTAAGATGTGTTTCGTTATTGTCTTCAATAAAATATTCTTGCGCCTCTTGAGGAATAAATGGTTTTAATTTATCTCGCCACTCTAATAAATTTTTATCCTCAACAGTATTGGTCAACATTTTACGCCAATTGGTCTTGTCGCCGACATGGTCTTTCAACGCAACTTCAGTAATACCGGCCAAATAGCGATTGGGCACTTCTACAATTTCTATGGCCTCATGGGCACCTTGATCGATCCAGCGTGTAGGTACCTGGGTTTTTCGGGTCACACCGACTTTAATATTACTTGAGTTGGCCAGATATACAATATGTGGCTGTAATTGCACCTTTTTTTCGTATTCGAGGTCTCTATCCGCTTTATCGAGATGGGCGGTACTCAATTCTGGGCGCATGATCCAATCGCCGGCAGAGGGGATCTCAAAGAAACAGCTTTTGCAAAAACCTTGGCGATATATGGGTAGGTCTTGGCCGCAATTTAGGCACTGGTATTTTAGAAAGGTCAGGCTTATTTCTTTGTCGAGAACCTGATTCATATTTAGAAAATCATTTTTAAAAACCAAATAATATTGAATGGGTGTACCTATTTCAGTTTGCATTTTTTGTAATACGCCTTCGTACTGCATATATTACTAAGTTAGATTAAAATCGATTTGAAAATGATAACTATATACGTTATTTTTAGTATTGATAAAGATACCGAAAATGCCCATACCCTTATTTAATTCTATTGCCTCGTGGTTGTTAAAAAAGCGATATCATCAGATTGAACTTTTTTTAAAATACCCAGAGGAAGTTCAGGAAGAGGTATTGTACCAACTGTTAGAAATTGCCGAGGATACTGAAATCGGTAAAAAATACGACTTCGAGTCGATCAATAACTATGAGGCCTATAGAGAAAGGCTGCCTATTGTTTCTTATGAAGAAATTGAGCCTGCCATTGAGCGTACAAGAAAAGGGGAGCAGAATATTTTTTGGCCTACCTCGATTAAATGGTTTGCCAAAAGTAGTGGTACTACGAATGCTAAGAGCAAATATATTCCTGTCAGTACAGAGTCTTTAGAGGATTGTCATTTTAAATCGAGTAAAGACTTACTTTGTCTTTACCTTAACAATAATGAGAACTCACAATTATTTACGGGTAAAAGTCTGCGCTTGGGTGGTAGCAAGGAGCTTTACGAGGACAAGGGCACGTTTTTCGGAGATCTATCCGCCATATTAATTGATAACATGCCTTTTTGGGCAGAGATGAGTAGTACGCCAAGCAATAAAGTGTCCTTGATGAGTGAATGGGAAACTAAAATGGAGGCTATAATTGAAGAAAGTATCCAAGAAAATGTGACGAGCTTGGCTGGCGTGCCGTCTTGGATGTTGGTGCTTATGAACAATGTAATCGAAAAGACAGGAAAGAATCATCTTTTTGAAGTTTGGGAAAATCTTGAGGTTTATTTTCATGGCGGGGTTAGTTTTAGCCCATATAAAGATCAGTATATGAATTTGTTGCCAAGAAAAAGCTTTAAATACTATGAGATTTATAATGCCTCTGAGGGGTTTTTTGCCATTCAAGATCGCAACGATGCCGATGACCTATTGTTGATGTTGGACTATGGAATTTTCTATGAGTTTATTCCGATGGACCAATATGGTCTGCCTGATCAAAAGGCGATTCCGCTTTGGAATGTACAAACCAATAAAAACTATGCAATCATCATTACAACCAATTCTGGTCTGTGGCGCTATAAAATAGGGGATACTGTACGCTTCACTTCATTGAGTCCTTATCGCATAAAAGTTACAGGCAGAACCAAACACCATATCAATGTATTCGGAGAAGAATTGATTATAGAAAATGCCGAGGAGGCCTTAAAGAATATCTGCAAAAAGACAGGGGCCGAAATTAAGGATTATACCGCAGGTCCGATTTTTATGTCGGGAAAAGAAAAAGGTGCTCACGAATGGATTATAGAATTTAGAAAGGCGCCAGAAGATTTAAATTGTTTTATCGAGTTCTTGGATAATGCCTTAAAATCATTGAATTCTGATTATGAGGCAAAACGCTACAATAGTATTACATTAAAAATGCCCACGGTACATGTGGCTAGAGAGAACCTTTTTTACGATTGGCTTAAATCTAAAGACAAGTTGGGCGGGCAACATAAGATACCACGATTGTCAAATAAAAGGGACTATATCGACGAATTACTTCGAATGAACAAATAAATATGGTATTCTATCGTTAAATGATCAAATTGATACTATAGTTCCCCCAGAACTAATTTAATAATAGGATTATGGCAGAAAGACTTGTAATGGTTTCTGATATGTGGGGTACTAAAAAAGGCCTCTGGATTACCTCTTACCTCGGTTATTTACAACAGTATTTTGATATCGTTTTTTATGATAGCCAACACTTGGCCAATATAGATTTGACCATAAATACCGAAGAAAATATTCATAAGGCGTTCGTAGACGGTGGAATTGATACTGCTGCTGCATGCCTATTAAAGAAAGAGAAGATGATACCAAGTCATTATTTGGCCTTTAGTACTGGTGGAACTATAGCATGGAAAGCAGCCCTAATGGGCTTGCCGATGAAATCTTTGTATACTGTTTCTGCAACTAGGATTAGGTTAGAAAATAGCAGGCCTCAGATTCCTACAACATTGATTTATGGTTCGAATGATAAATTTATTCCTTCTGATAATTGGTTTGAGAGGCTAGGTGTGGAAAAGGAGTCCATTAAAAATTTCGGACATACGCTTTATACCGATGAAAAGATAATACAGAAAGTCTGCTTGAACTTATTGGAAAATGTAACCCATACCCAAATTAGAAAAAAGGCCATTTGAGCAGTTGGCTAGACCTCATGAAACTATTAAAAAGCTGAAAGTGGTCTTTAAGAGACCGCTTTCAGCTTTTTAATAGTTTCATGAGAAAGTTTGCTCTCTGCATAAGGTTTGGTGACCTTAAATTCTTTTTCGCCAGTGCTGGGCATTTCAAACATGGCATCGGTGAATATTGCCTCGCAAAGCGAGCGCAGGCCTCGCGCACCAAGTTTGTACTCAATGGCATTTTCAACTATATATTCCAGAGCCTGTTCAGTAATGGTAAATGAAATGCCATCCATCAAAAACAGTTTCTCATATTGCTTGATAATAGCATTTTTAGGTTCGGTAAGAATAGCTCTTAATGCTTTTTCGTCTAAAGGGTTCATATGGGTGAGAACGGGTAACCTACCAATAATTTCGGGTATCAATCCGAACTCTTTTAAATCTCTTGGGGTAATATATTGTAAAATATTGGAGCTGTCCAAGTTTTCTTCAGCCTTAGAAGCGCTATACCCCACTGCTTGAATATTCAGGCGTTTGGTGATGGCGCGTTCAATGCCGTCAAATGCTCCACCTGCAATAAAGAGAATATTTTCAGTATTGACCTCAATAAATTTTTGATCAGGATGTTTTCTGCCTCCTTTTGGAGGTACGTTTACTACGGTTCCTTCTAGTAATTTAAGAAGTCCTTGTTGAACGCCCTCACCAGATACATCTCGCGTAATCGAAGGATTATCACCTTTTCGAGCTATTTTGTCTATTTCATCTATAAAGACAATGCCACGTTCTGCTTTTTCTAGATTGTAATCTGCGGCTTGTAATAAACGGGTCAGAATACTTTCAACATCTTCCCCAACATAACCGGCTTCGGTCAAAACTGTTGCATCTACGATGGCCAAGGGAACATTGAGCATCTTCGATATGGTTTTCGCCATTAAGGTTTTGCCGGTTCCTGTCTGGCCCACCATGATGATATTGCTCTTTTGTATCTCGATATCATCATCTTTTGATACGGTTTGCAAAAGTCTTTTGTAATGGTTGTATACCGCAACCGACATTATTTTTTTTGTGCGTTCTTGACCGATAATATAAGTATCTAGGAAATCTTTGATTTCCATAGGCTTTTTTAACACTAGTTCAGACGAAAGGTCATTGGTCTTAGTCTGTTTTGATTCTTCCGCTACTATACCATGTGCTTGTTCTATGCAACGGTCACATATATGGGCATCCAAACCAGCAATCAGAAGGTTGGTCTCGGGCTTTTTTCTTCCACAAAAAGAACATTCTAAATTTTCCTTTGCCATAATAATCTGCTTCTTTTAAGAATACTAATGAAAAAATATAGATCTATAATTTATATATTGAGCTATATTTTCGGTAAGTAGTTCGCATTCTTAGGTGTTTTGTTAAATCTTAGTCTTTGCTTCTGATTAAAATTTCGTCAATCATACCATATTTTTTGGCTTCTTCTGCCTTCATCCAATAATCTCGATCGCTATCGTCATGTACTTTTTTAAGTGGTTGCCCTGAATGCTTGGCGATTACTTCATACAATTCACCTTTGAGTTTCAATATTTCTCGAGCCGTAATTTCTATGTCACTAGCCTGTCCTTGAGCTCCTCCCATGGGTTGATGGATCATTACCCTAGAATGTGTCAGGGCGCTGCGTTTTCCCTTTTCACCTGCACAAAGCAATACTGCTGCCATCGAGGCGGCCATACCTGTGCATATAGTTGCTACATCTGGTTTTATGAACTGCATGGTGTCATAGATTCCCAAACCGGCATAGACACTTCCTCCTGGAGAGTTGATGTATATTTGAATATCTTTTATGGCATCTGTACTTTCTAGGAAAAGTAATTGCGCCTGAACAATGTTGGCTACTTGATCATTGATGCCCGTTCCTAAAAAAATGATACGATCCATCATTAATCTAGAAAAGACGTCCATTGCGATTACATTCATTTGCCTCTCTTCTATAATATTGGGCGTCATATTTGTCGGGTACATGCTACTGATGATGTTGTCATAGTGCATGCTGCTAATGCCTTGATCCTTTATGGCATAATTCTTGAATTCTTTCTCGTAATTCATAGGTTTCAAATCAATTTTTTTAACAAAAAAGATGCCGAAAAATACAATCTTCGGCATCGTAAAGATACTTATTTTAACGAGACCTTTGATTTCAAAATGTCAATTTTGCTATTTTGAAAGTATTTGATTCGAACTGAGCCCTGATAAAGTAAGGGGTGTTTCTCGATAGGATTTTATCCGTAAACTTCTTTGACGAAGTTTTCATAGGTTATCTCCTTGGTTTTTAAATTCGCTTTCTCCTTGTAAAGACTTAGTAATTTTTGGCTCATCAGTTGTTCTGATAATCTTTTTACTTCGTCTTGGTTTCCTAGCACTCGAGATGCGATTGAATCGAGTTCCTCTTCTTGTGGGTCTGTTTGGCCAAACTGCGCCATTTGCGATTTAATAAAACCTTTGGCAAATTCTTTCAGTTCGTCAAATTGTATTTGCACATCATTCTCTTTGATAATTTTTCCTTCAATCAATTGGTAGCGAAGCCCTTTTTCAGATTTCTCGTATTCCTCGGTAGCCTGATCGTCGGTCAAGGGTTCTTTGCCTGTTGTTTGGATCCACTTGGTAAGGAATTTGGTGGGTAAATCGAAGGTGATATTTTTAATAAAATATTCGGTCATATCATTCAGCAATTTTTGATCCGATTGCTGTTCGAACTGTTTTTCGGAATCTTGCTTGATTCTTTCTTTTAGCTCTTTTTCTGATTTTATGGATCCTTCACCAAATAATTTATCGAATAATTCTTGATTCAGTTTTGCGGGCTCGCGTTCGTTGATTTCTTCAATCGTAAAAGAAACTTCTATATCTAATTTGTCTGCCTTCTCCTGTGAGATTCCGAGAACACTTGACAATAAATAATCTTCTTTGAAAAGACCCTTGGTCTTAAGTGTAATGGTATCACCGGCTTTTTTTCCAAGCAAGCTATTCAAGGCTTTTTTATCCTTTATTTTATCAAGCTCTATTGTGGTTTTGTTATCTATTTCCTCGGTTCCGCTTCTAAAAGTACCGGCCAATTCATATTTCTTGTCTACTTTGGGTTTGCTTACAAGCTTGCCATGTTGCCTTTGAATACGTTCTATCTGCTCGTCGATCATCTTTTTGTCGGCAATGATTTTATATCGAACAATAGGTTTTTTCGTTTTCAATGAAACTTCAAAGTCAGGCGCAAGGCCTAATTCGAACTCAAAAGCCAGTTCCTCGCTGTTCCAGTCAAAATCATCTCGCTGTTTCGGTAGCGGATTTCCAAGGACATCTAATTTCTCTTCAGTGAGATATTTGTTCAGGTTATCTTGTAAAAGCTTGTTTACTTCGTCGACCAATACGGCTTTGCCATACTGTTTTTTAATAAGCCCTATAGGTACTTGTCCCTTTCTGAATCCTGGGATATTCGACTTTTTTTTATAATCTTTGAGAATACTGTCTACTTTATCCTGATAATCTGACTTGCTTATAGCAACTTTTACAACCGCATTCAAGTCGTCTATCTGCTCCTTGGTGATATTCATTTAAGTATATTTTGCTTGTATAAAATGGGATGCAAAAGTAATATATTTTATGAAGCCTGACAAGTTTTTCGTCGAGAGGTGTAAAAGACAAGGGGTCACTTATTTATCTTCCTTCAAAAGCGAAAATAATAGGGACTGTAGAAAGGATAATAGAAGGCTGAAAAGTAGTGCCCAAAGAATACCATCGACAGTGAAACCATCGATGAAATGATCCGCCAACAGAATTATAATGGCATTGATAACTAAGAGAAAAAGCCCAAAGGTGATGATAGTAACCGGTAGGGTAAGGATGATTATTATGGGTTTTACTATGAAATTTAGTAGACTCAATACTATGGCTACGATAATTGCGGTGCCATAGGTATCGACTTCAACATGAGGAAGGATTTTCGAAAGGATGACCACGGCCAATGCACTTAACAGTATTCTTAAAATGAGTTTCATTTGTGTTCGGGTTTAGTTGAATAAAAAAGGCATCGATACGTATCGATG
>JASFYU010000203.1:0-13292 GCA_045046905.1 Flavobacteriaceae bacterium
ATTTTATCAAATTAACCCGTTAGTCTTTCTAAAATTCAGCTTCGAATTGAATAAAAAAGCATCTAAACTGTAAACAAATCTTAGGTCGAACTCAGGTTTTAACTAAAATATCACCCTATACAATACTTATTTTGCCGTAACAATACGTCTTAATTGAGCATGTGCTAAACATTCTGAAATTTTCTTGAGTATTGTGAAGGAGTTCTCCCAGTGATTATTTTAAATCTCCGATTGAAATTCGAAATATTATTAAATCCAGATTCATAGCATATTCGGGTAATATTATATTTATTTTCAGATAGAAGGCGGCATGCATAGCCTACCCTTACCTCGTTTAAATACTCATTAAAAGTTTTCTTGTTGATTTGTTTAAAGAATCTACTAAATGATGATGGGTTCATATGTGCCACTTCAGCAACCTCTGTTAAGGTAATTAGGCTATCAAAATTTTTGAAAATATATTCATGTACCTTATTCATTCTTTCGAATGATACTTCAAATGTTTTTAAATATCCTCCACTGGATAAGACCTTGATGTCTCTATGTTTTCCCAAATAGTCAAGAATATTAAACAATTCGAATAGCTTTTCGGACGAGTTAAGTTTGGAAAGCCCTTTTATTTTGTCTAAAATTCTTTTTTGAACTCCAATAAAATTAATTCCATATCTTGAGGTCAGGATCATATCCCTTATGTGTTTTAATTCTGGGGCTGAAAGAAAATGATTTCCCATAAAATCTTTTTTGAAATGTATGGCATGCGCTTCACATGATGAGGCAATGTTGTTAGAGAAATATTTTTCATCATTACGCCACATATGAGGGAGATTTTCGCCCAACAGTATGAGTTGGTTATCTTTAAACTTTTCAATATGGTCACCGATAAATCGGATTCCGGTACCTTTGCTGACTAAGACAAGTTCTAGCTCGGGATGATAGTGCCAAGTTCTCATAAAATGAGGGCCTAGGTAATGTTTAGCCGTAAATGAACTATCATTTAAACAAGTTCTATCTATAAAATGAAGCTTCATAAAAATCTATTTTATACTACCTCGTGTTAAGTTTTACAAATTGCAAATAATCATTATTCTTACAAACAATAATATATTGTATTTTGTCAATTGTTATAATGCCCATATCTTTAACATCTTACATTCACCTTAGCTTTACGTCATCCGTAAGCTGTACAGCCGTTACCACCTTCTTTTTCTTGGAATCGTAGCTGCGACCGACCTTTCCCTCTTCACGTCCTCCCAGTACGAATTCATCAACATGCACGGTGCCGTCCATGCGACTGTTGCCGCTAGGGGACATCACCTCGCGTACCTTGAGCATGAACAGTCGTGCCGTCTTTTCCGTAACACCATAGCGCACTCCCATATAACTTGCCGATAGGCTTTTTGTACTGGTGGCCATCTCGAAACAAATGAAAAATGCCTTGCGGACACCGAACTTGACCTTATGGAAGAGTGTGTTGGCGGTGGCCGATTCTATATGGACACAAATATTGCAGACACGTGAAAAATCCTTGCGTTCCTGAAACTTGGCATGCCCACATTTGAGACAATGATAACCTTCGTTTTTCTTTAATCCGGCCAAATATTCCTTGCAATCTTCATCTGTTTTGAAGCGTTCAGAGAACTCTAGAAAATTTTGACCCTTGAAAATATCCATAAATACCCTGTTTTTATTCAAATACAAGTTAAGTAATTAAATACTGACCTCTATTGTTGTTTTTATATCTTACTTCTATTTAAAAAGAACTAACAAAATTTCAAAAATATGTCACAATCTACAAACACAATACTAATGGTATCTCCTTCTACATTCGGCTATAATGAAGAAAGTGCGCCTGATAATACATTTCAAAAGAGACCAAAATCTTTAGAAGGTAATGAAATAGGACAGAAATTAGCACTCGTAGAGTTTAATGAAATGGTAAAAAAATTACGTGACAGTCATGTAAATGTAATTGTGGTAAAAGATGAATTAAAGGCTAGAACCACAGATTCTATTTTTCCAAACAATTGGTTTTCCACTCACGTAGATGGTAGTCTGTATATATATCCTATGATGGCAAAAAATAGAAGAATCGAGAGGGGTATTGGAATTATTGAAGAGTTATCTACACGTTATATCATTCTTAATACGATTGATTTTACTTCTTATGAAAAAGAAAATAAATTCCTAGAGGGGACAGGAAGTATGGTTTTCGATAGAGAAAATAAAATTATTTATGCTATTGTTTCGAAAAGAACAGATCTAGATGTTTTATCTGAAATGAAAAAAAGTATAGGTTATGAAATGATTCTTTTTAATTCTGTAAACGAAGATAATGTTCCCGTGTATCATACAAATGTAATTATGTGTGTTGCAACAACCTTTATAATTCTTTGTTTTGAGTCTATAAAAAATGAAGAAGAAAGATTAGCTATTATTAGAGCTGCTGAAAGAACAAATAAAGTAATTATTGATATTTCATTTGAACAAGTAAAATACTTCTGTGGAAATGTAATTGAAATAAAAAATAATAAAAATGAAAAGTTATTGGCTATGTCAATAAATGCTTTCAATCATTTTACAAAGAAACAGATAGAAACTATTGAAAATTCACATTCAATATTTACCGCGGAGATTCCTACCATTGAAACCTTAGGAGGAGGAGGGGTTCGATGCATGATTGCTGAAATATTTTTTGAATCATTGTGATTTTTTAAATTCACTTATAACCAATTAGTAGTCTGAATAATTTGCAATCGGGTAAAATTTTTCGACAAATTGATTTCCTTAATCGATAGGGAGCTCATTTACAACTAATACTAAAAAACCAGAAAGAAGCACTTTAGAAATAAGCTTCACACCCGATAGCACAATAGAAGCGTACCCCGTATATTGCCGCGATTTCGGATTCTCCATGGCGCAAGATTAGGAATTATTATTTTATTTAGACAGCCTCTCGATAATTATCGGGAGAGAGTTAAACCTTTTCTGGGCTATCACACAGCGAATAAAAAATTTCTTGAAACCGACTACTATCCACAAGGCAGAGCCATAGGGTAATTCTTTTTGATTAAATTTCACTAAGAACCTAAGTTCGAACTTTATTTTCCTTGAAATGAAGCAACTCCTTTTCCATTGCCCTTCAAACTAATGTGCAATAGCGTTTTCTCCCGTTTTCTTTGGTTTTAGAGGAATACTCATACCCAATTCAGGAATGACTAATAAGGGTACCTGCGTATGAAAAGCGACTCGTTTCACTACAGGTTCGCGGGTCATTTTCTCCATATAACTATGCTGATAATTGAGCATGGCTAGCAAATGAATATTCAATTCTTTGGTAAAGACATCCAAGGTTTTTGAGACTGAATTCAGCTCGGAAACCGTATGAACGTAATGCTCAACACCTTTTATATATTTTCGTAGCATACTTAAGTTGAATTGCTGTAATTCGCTCAGGGGTTTAATTTCATATTGAACATGTACTATACGTAATATAGCGTTAAAGGTATTCGCTAAATCTATAATAGGCTGTAGCTCTGATTGGGTATAAAACCGATTAAAGTCGGTAGCAAATACAATCTCTTTGGGTTTATCGAATACAAAATATTGCGGAATTGCCAAAACAGGACAGTTCTGTATCGCTTTTATTATCCGAACGGTATTGCTTCCCATAAAAATCTCCTCAAGGCCTGACGCACCTTTTGTTCCCGTTATTATCAAATCGATACACTCTCTTTCTACCACCTCCTTTATTTCATCTACCAATAGACTAAATGAGGAAATGGTCTTAAAACTATGATTGGCAATATCATTCGTTTCCTTAATTTGCTGAACAAGCTTTTTCAAACCTCTTTCAGATTCGATTTGTGCACCATCCCCTATCTGACCATCCCCTATTGTGGTCGCCATGAATCGGCTATTGGCAATTGCCGGGGTATACGTATTCAACAAATGAAACACACACTCCTCATTCTTGTAAAGCGCTATGGCATATTTCGTGGCATTCCATGCATTTTCAGAAAAATCTGTGGGCAGTAATATATTCTTCATAGGTACATCTAACTAACTTATGGTGTAAAACTAATCTAAGAAAGAAGTCGAAACTATGATATAAGTCAGGTTTTGACGGCCTTTAGCTCCAAAGACTTGGCATTCTAGATTAAATAACACCGGAAAACACTAGCTATATTTTCCAAATTGGTATATGATATATTAGCCTCAGTAAAGGCAATCTATAGCGACACAAAAACAGCGATTATGTTAATATAGGTGCTATCAATCAGACTTAAATTAATTGGTTGTGAATATTAATAGGTATGAATATCGAAAAATAATTGTTGTTCAATCCGGTATTTTTGGCTCCTAAAATCTAAACCTTGCCGAAAACATGCCCAAGACTCCTTGAATTGAAACAGCATATAATCGCAGCATTACGGATCAGAAAAAAATACGATAGCAGTAATCAAGCAAGAAACCGTTTCGCTTTAAACCGTCTTGGTGATGCTTGAAACCTGAGTTCGACCTAAGATTTAATCTACAGAATACAAATAAAAGCTAAGATTTGAAATGGAAAATTTGAAGGAATATCTGGATATTTCAAAAAATTTACATGATAAGATTGCCTTTTATCTGTATTTCCTTCGGATTTGATGATTTTTTTCCACTTCTCGTCAAATTTCTTCAAATTAACCCGCTAGTCCTTCAAAAATTTAGCTTCGAATTGAATAAAAAATTATCTAAACTGTAAACAAAGATTAGGTCGAACTCAGGTTTGAAAGATGTGTCATTACTATTTGTTTTGGATTTTCAGGCTAGCGCCACTTTTTCCTAATCAACAACCTTGACCCAAGGGTACAAGGCATGCCTTCGAAAAGCATTTTTTGATTTCGAGGGAAGCCCCTCAATAGGTGCGTAAACATGAGAGGGTTAAACCCTCAATGAGGAATTAAAAACCCTCTGCCAAATCCTGAAGCTTTTTTTTATCGGCTACCCCAATCTTCTTGCCTGATGTTTTGATCAGTCCTTTTTTCTTAAATTCAGAAATAATCCGAATGGCAGATTCCGTAGCCGTTCCGACTACATTGGCAATATCCTCTCGGGAGAGGGTTAGCAACAAAAAACCTTCCTTATCCTCGCCAAAATTATTTCCGAGATAAAGAAATGCCTCTGCCACACGTTGCTTTACCGTCTTTTGAGACATATTAACAATAACATCATCGGCCTCTTTAAGATCATGGGCCATGTGACGTAAGACTTCGACTGCATAGTTAGGGTTGCTATTTAAGGTATTTGTAATAATTTCCTTAGGAATAAAACAGACCTCCATATCACTAACAGCGACCGCACTTAAATTGGTGTGTTCTTCCGCAATTACGGATCGTTGCCCCATAATCTCTCCCTTACTTGCTAATTTCACAATCTGGTCTTTTCCATTCTCACTCAATTTAGACAACTTCGAAATACCGCTGCGAACACAAAAGACACCATCCAACTTCTCACCCTCTTTAAAAAGAGCTTCTCCTTTTTTGATTTTTTTAAAAATTTTAGAGTCCGAAACGGCTTTCAATTCCTCCTTGCTCATAGCACGTAACGAATTGAACTCCCTTATAATACAATTTTCACACCTGCTGTTCATACCTACAAAGTTTAATACCTTATGCCACAAAATTAGTCCTCGGAATATAAGCAAAACCTGACTAATATCATACTTTTGGAGTATCGGAATATAAAACTTTGCAAAAGGTATAAGCAAATAATAAATGGATAATAATAATTGCTATCATTGCGGTGATAACTGTGGGCGCACAGCTGTTACGTTTGACAAAAAAGACTTCTGCTGTACGGGGTGTAAAACGGTATATGACATTTTTTCAAGCAATGACCTCTCGTATTATTACGACCTGCAATCAACAGCAGGAGCCACCCCAAAAGAGGTTGAAGGAAAGTATGATTTTCTCAATATTCCAGCTGTTGTCGAAAAGTTGATTGAATTCAGTGATGGCGACCTACAAATCATCAATCTTTATATTCCTCATATTCATTGTAGCTCTTGTATTTGGGTGTTAGAAAACCTGAACAAACTGCACCCTTCTATCAGCAGTGCTCAGGTTGATTTTCCGAAAAAAACGGTTCGAATCACATATAACCCCTTAAAAATTTCGCTTAAAAAATTGGTTCTCCTCTTAGCTCGTATAGGGTATGAACCCTATATAACACTTGATGACTATGATAGAACAAAAAAGATTACAGACAGAAGCCTTATCTACAAATTAGGAGTTGCAGGCTTTGCATTCGGCAACGTTATGTTCCTATCCTTTCCCGAATATTTTGATCTCGCTACCAACGAAACAGGAGGCGGCGAATTTTGGTTGAACCAATATCAGCATATTTTTCGTTGGCTGATGTTCATTTTCTCGGTGCCCGTTGTTTTTTATGCAGGATGGGATTATTTCATTTCTGCCTACAAAGGACTTCGTTCTAAAATATTGAATATCGATGTGCCAATAGCTCTGGGCATTATGGTGCTTTTTCTTCGAAGTACTGTCGAGATTATTTTCGAATGGGGGAGCGGCTTTTTTGACTCCCTCACGGGATTGGTCTTTTTTCTGTTGCTCGGAAAATTTTTTCAACAAAAGACCTATGCCTTTTTATCCTTTGAACGCGATTACAAATCGTATTTTCCGATTGCGGTAACAAGAATAAGCCCTGCCGGAAAAGAAGAGACCGCTCAAGTTTATTCGATTAAAAAAGGAGACCGCCTATTAATTCGAAATGAAGAATTGATTCCGGTAGATGGCATCCTTATCAACGGAAATGCACACATCGATTATAGTTTCGTCACAGGCGAATCAGAAGCTGTTCGAAAAGAATCTGGCGACAAAATTTTCGCAGGCGGAAAACAATTGAACAGTGCTATCGAGATGGAAGTTTTAAAATCGGTCTCTCAAAGTTATTTGACACAATTATGGAGTAATTCTATTTTTCAACAAGATAAATCGAGTAAATTTCAGACCCTGACCGATAGTATCGGAAAACGGTTCACCATCATTGTGTTGGCCATCGCCTTCATATCGACCACCTTTTGGTTACTGTATGACCCCAGCAAGGCCATGAACGTCTTTACCGCGGTATTGATCATAGCATGCCCCTGCGCCATTGCCCTAGCGGCACCATTCACCTTAGGTAATATGCTACGTATCTTCGGTCGAAAAAAATGCTATCTCAAAAATACTCAGACCATTGAACAATTGGCACAGGTCGACACCGCTATTTTCGATAAAACAGGTACTATTACAACATCAAAAAAAAGCAAGGCAAGTTATGAGGGCATGGCCTTGACTACTGAAGAAGAATCTCTCTTGAAAAATACCTTGCGCGCATCTAATCATCCATTGAGCCGTACCTTATACGATATGCTCAGCGAGCATAACATTGTAAGCCTAGATGATTATGAAGAACATCTTGGCAAAGGCCTCGAAGGCTCTAAGAACAACCGTCATATGAAAATTGGTTCTGCCGACTTCGTGGGCAAGCAGCAATCTGACGATAGTCTGAGCACCTCAGTATACATCAGCAGCAATGACATCTACAAGGGTCGTTACGTATTTCACAACCACTACAGAAAAGGTGTTTCAGAGGTTTTTAAAGCAATGTCCGAAACCCTAAATTTAGCTATTTTATCAGGCGATAATGAAGGTGAAAGGTCGCGATTAGAAAAACTATTACCTAAACTAACAGCACTCTATTTCAACCAAAGGCCAGCAGATAAGTTAGCCTTCATCAAAGCCTTACAAGAGCAGGGCAAAAAGGTGTTAATGGTCGGTGATGGCCTCAATGATGCAGGTGCCCTGGCGCAAAGCGATGTTGGCATAGTCATATCCGAAAACGTAAACGTTTTCTCCCCAGCCTGCGATGGTATCTTAGACGCCACAAAATTCGAACAACTTTATCACTATATCATAGCATCTAAAAAAGCGATGAAGATTATCAAACTGAGTTTCGTACTTTCGCTACTTTATAACACAATAGGTCTTTACTATGCAATAACCGGGCAATTAGAACCTGTCATTGCGGCCATCTTGATGCCCTTGAGTTCTATAAGCATTGTAGTATTTACAACCGTGATGACAAATATATTGGGTAGAAAATTGGAATAATGCGACAACTTTTAAAAACCAAACCTGACAAATGTCATTTTTTACAATATACCGTAAACGTAGTTTTGCGCGATAATCAAGCTAAGGCATGAGTGTTATCTATGTATTATTGACAATAAGCATCATTATTGCGATCATTTTCTTTACCGCATTTATTGTTTCCGTACGAAACGGTCAATTCGATGATACCTATACCCCATCAGTGCGTATGTTATTCGAGGATGAACTAGTCAAAGAAAAGTCAAAAAAAAAAACCAAAAACGAAAATAAACAAATCCAACTAAATAAGTAATCGATTATGGAAGTACAGCAGTTTTATTACGATAATAAGATCGTAAAAAAGTTCCTTTATGCCACTATGTTTTGGGGCGTAATTGGAATGGTAGTAGGGTTACTACTTGCCTTAATGTTCCTTTTTCCGAACATAACCGATGATATTTCGTGGCTTAGCTTTGGCCGTTTAAGACCTTTGCACACCAATGCCATGATTTTCGCTTTTGTGGGGAATGCTATTTATGCAGGGGTGTATTACTCTACACAGCGTTTGCTAAAAGCAAGAATGTTCAGCGATTTCTTAAGCAATTTTAATTTCTGGGGCTGGCAGGCGATTATTGTCGCCGCGGTAATCACCTTGCCATTGGGGTATTCTACTTCAAAAGAATACGCAGAATTGGAATGGCCTATAGATATTGCCATAGCATTGGTTTGGGTCGGTTTTGGTTGGAACCTAATCGGAACCATGATTAAAAGAAGGCAGCGGCATTTATACGTTGCCATTTGGTTCTATGTGGCAACATTCGTCACTGTGGCCGTACTTCACATCTTCAATAGCTTAGCATTACCGGTCAGTGCATTAAAGAGTTACTCTGTTTATGCAGGGGTACAAGATGCGTTGGTACAATGGTGGTACGGGCATAATGCGGTGGCATTTTTCTTGACCACACCTTTCTTGGGGCTCATGTACTATTTTGTTCCCAAAGCAGCGAATAGGCCTATTTATTCCTATCGCTTATCTATTGTGCATTTTTGGTCATTGATATTCATCTATATCTGGGCAGGTCCTCATCATTTATTATATACTGCATTACCTGATTGGGCTCAGAATTTAGGCGTGGCTTTTTCAATAATGCTACTTGCACCCTCATGGGGCGGTATGATTAACGGACTGTTGACCCTTCGTGGCGCATGGGACAAGGTTCGTGTAGATCCAACATTAAAATTTATGGTGGTAGCCATCACAGGATATGGCATGGCCACCTTTGAAGGCCCCTTGCTTGCCCTTAAAAATGTGAATGCAATTGCACACTACAGTGATTGGATTATTGCACATGTTCATGTAGCGGCACTTGCATGGAACGGCTTTTTAACCTTTGGTATGATATACTGGTTGATACCAAAGTTGTTCAAAACCAAAATCTATTCCTTAAAATTAGCTAATTTCCATTTTTGGATCGGCACTTTAGGCATTATACTATATGCCCTGCCAATGTACGTTGCAGGCTTCACACAAGCCTTGATGTGGAAAGAATTTAACCCTGATGGCACCTTGGCCTACGGTAACTTTTTAGAAACCGTACACCAGATTATGTTCATGTATGGTTGGAGAGCCGTTGGGGGCACCATGTTCCTTATCGGAACACTGGTAATGGTCTACAACATGATTAGAACAATCAGAATTGGTAGTGATGTTGAAGATGATCTTGCTGAAGCTCCTGCACTAGCTCGGGTCTCGAAAAGAAGAACTGTTGGCGAAACATTTCATGTTTGGTTAGAGCGCAGACCTATTCAATTAACAATTCTAGCAACCGTGGTTATCTTAATAGGCGGTATTATCCAGATTGTTCCTACTATTTTAGTGAAATCCAATATCCCTACAATCACCAGTGTAAAGCCATATACCCCACTAGAATTAGAGGGTAGAGACTTATACATTCGTGAAGGCTGTGTTGGCTGCCACTCGCAAATGATTCGACCATTCAGAAGCGAGGTAGAACGGTATGGAGAATATTCCAAGGCAGGTGAGTTCGTCTATGACCACCCCTTCCTATGGGGCAGTAAACGCACCGGGCCAGACTTGCACAGAATTGGCGGTAAATATTCCGACAACTGGCATTTAAACCATATGTACGACCCACAAAGCACCTCATCAGGGTCTATAATGCCCGCATATCAATGGTTGGTTCGCAATGAGCACAATCGCAGTAATATAGAGACGAAAATGAAGGCCATGGCTACATTAGGGGTTCCTTATACCGAGGAAGATATTGCAAATGCAAATCAATCTATGGACAAACAGGCTACAGAAATAGAAAAAAATCTATATTCAGATCCTGACTTTGCAAAAAGCTATGAGGAGGATAAAAAATATGCCTCAGAAAATGGAACGCCTTTCATTGAAATGCGAGACAGAGAAATAGTTTCCCTAATTGCCTATTTGCAGCGTTTGGGTACAGATATTAAAGTAAAAACAGCACAAAACCAATAAGGGCTATGCTAAAGTTTATAAAACATCATATGGAAGGGATAGATGGTATTGCCATTTACCCTATGCTATCGCTACTTATTTTCTTTACATTCTTTGCACTGCTTTTCTGGTGGGTATTCACTGCCAAAAAAGATTACATTCAGAAAGTCAGTCAATTACCCTTAGAAGAAAATAACCCAAATAAAGAACAACGATTATGAGAAATATGTCACCCTGGTGGATTCGTATCCCCCTAATATTCTTTATCATTTTTGGATTGATGGAATATTTTATAGATTCTGGAAATAAACTGGCAATTCTGGTCTACCCAATTACTCAATTTTTTTTAGTATTGGTTCTACTCATCTTGATTGCCATAGAATTAATTCTTAAAGCTGTTGAGAATATTATTTTTCAAACACTTTCAGAAGAAGCGAAGGAACGTTATCTATCGGTGAAATCTAAAAAATGGGAATGGACATGGAGCAAAAACCTATATAACAACATGTTAGGAAACAAGCCCATTGAAAAAGAATATGAGATAATTTTAGATCATGATTATGATGGCATAAAGGAACTCGACAACGATCTTCCGCCATGGTGGGTATATATGTTTTATGCCACTGTCATTTTTGCCGTGGTCTATTTGGTGCGTTTTCATGTGTTTAATGACTATACCCAAAAAATAGAATATGAGCAAGAGGTAGCTGAAGCCAAAATTGCCATTGAAGAGTATAAAAGAACTGCCAAAAATTTAATAGATGTCAATACTGTGGAGCTATTGACTGATGCCGCAGATATAAAAGCTGGTGAAAGCATTTTCGCAACTACCTGTGCCGCGTGTCATTTACAAGATGGCGGCGGAAGCATTGGCCCCAACCTTGCTGATAAGTATTGGATTCTTGGTGGCGACATCAAAAGTATCTATAAAACTATTTCCGAGGGTGGTAGAGATGGTAAAGGTATGATAGCATGGAAACAAAGTCTTAAACCGAATGAAATGGCACAAGTATCAAGTTTCATTTTAACATTACAGGGCACTACCCCTGCTAATCCGAAAGACCCTGAAGGTGAACTATGGGAAGATGGTATTTAATTAACACCTGTTTTTTACTCTGCCGCCAACAGAATCGAAGAACATAAAGACGAAGAACGTATATAGCAATGGATGAGAATTTCAGGGATACTATAGGAACCATCAACAAAGAAGGAAAACGAGCTTGGGTATATCCCAAAAAACCTAGCGGAAAATTCTATACCTACCGCAAGTTGGTAAGCTATACCTTGTTGATATTTCTACTATCCGCTCCTTTTATTAAAATTAACGGTAACCAGTTTTTACTGTTTAATGTCTTGGAAAGACGTTTTAATATATTCGGGGTTCCTTTTTGGCCGCAAGATTTTCATCTTTTCGTAGTATCTATGATAGCGGGGGTTATTTTTATCGCCCTGTTTACAGTAGCTTTTGGCCGCGTTTTCTGCGGCTGGATCTGTCCGCAGACCATATTTTTAGAAATGGTATTTCGCAGAATCGAGTATTGGATAGACGGTGATAGAGGCGCTCAAATTCGACTAGACAAACAGCCATGGACCAAAGAAAAAATAAAAAAGCGTATTCTTAAATGGACTATCTTTTTTATAATCTCTTTTTTGATTGCCAATGTTTTTCTCGCTTACT
Source organism: Flavobacteriaceae bacterium (assembly GCA_045046905.1). Lineage (GTDB taxonomy): Bacteria > Bacteroidota > Bacteroidia > Flavobacteriales > Flavobacteriaceae > JASFYU01. Next base: position 12,296 of record JASFYU010000203.1, read on the forward strand.
TTATTAGTGGTGATAAGCTAATAGAGCATATCACGGCTGGCCCATTGAATAATATAAGAACCTTGATTTCTTTATTGATTTTCACAGGGGTCTTCTACTTTATATTTGTATGGTTCAGAGAACAAGTATGCATTATTGCCTGTCCTTATGGCAGGCTTCAAGGTGTTCTATTAGACAACAAATCAATCATCGTCGCCTATGACCACAAACGAGGAGAGGCAGAAAATGGTAGAAAAAAGTTCAGGAAAAATGAAGATCGAGAAGCCTTGGGTCATGGCGATTGCATAGATTGTTTTCAATGTGTAAATGTATGCCCCACGGGTATCGACATTAGAAACGGAACCCAATTAGAATGCGTTAACTGTACCGCTTGTATCGATGAATGTGATGACATTATGGAAAAGATACATCTTCCAAAAGGTCTTATCCGCTATGCCAGTGAAGACAATATTGAACGCAAAGCAAAATTCACTTTTACACCAAGATTAAAAGGCTATACGGCCATTCTATTTATTCTAGTAGGAATTTTAGTAGGGATGCTCTTTTTGCGAAATGACATAGAAGCCAGTATATTGAGATTACCCGGTCAATTGTACCAACATAAAGGAGACAATATCATTAGTAATGTATTCACCTATAAACTTCTAAATAAAACTAATGATGACATTTCTGACGTTAGCTTTAAGCTGTTGTCTCATAAAGGAAAAATCATATTGGTTACCCATGAAAACTTTGAAGTACCGGCACAAGAATTGTCAGAAGGCACATTGTTTATCGAAATAAACAATTCAGCCTTGACCGGCGATAAAGACAAGCTTAAAATCGGAATATATAGCGGCGAAGAACAAATTGAAACTTCTACTGTACGGTTTTTGGCACCAAGAAGTTACAGGTAGCGGTTGATAGTTGATAGTTGATAGTTGATAGTTGATAGTTGATAGTTGATAGTTGATAGTTGATAGTTGATAGTTGATAGTTGATAGTTGATAGTTGATAG
>JASFYU010000204.1:0-4312 GCA_045046905.1 Flavobacteriaceae bacterium
TTCAGTGGAGTACGCAGTTCGTGGCTCATTCGGGTTAGGAACTGAGATTTTGCCAGATTAGCTTGTTCAGCTGTATCTATTGCTTTATGCAGTGATTTTTCAATCTCCTTTTCTAATCATTGCAAGATTATTGTGCTCCAAACCGAATACATATTCAGAAGAATGTATTTGGTTAGACTTTCCTGATACAAAAGGCATCAATGAATTTCCTTTGAGTGGATAAATTTCATTCCCTTCAAATTTTTCTGGATACGTTGCTTGAGCCACTTCATAAAAAGTAGGAGCAAGATCCATCAAGGTTACAAACTCATCATGAATTTCATTTTTCCTTTCAATATTTGGCCCTGCAATAATCATTGGAGCATTGATACCTCCTTGAGTCGTTAATCCTTTGTAATGTCGAAATGGAGAGGATCCCGCCTCTGCCCATTGAGGGCCATACGAAATAAATGAATTGGGCTGCCCCATGGTTTCATAATCATCATTAAAATGCTCCCTTATAAAGGGCCCCAAACTTGGATGATAATAGAAGTCTTCAGCTGCCGCACCATTATCAGACATAAACACGATTAATGTATTTTCAAATTGACCAATATCTTTTAGATGCTGTATTATTCTCCCAATATTATAATCAAGATTATCTACCATTCCAGCATATAATTCCATTTTTCTTGATTCTTTTTTCTTTTCATCTAATGACAAAGAATCCCAGGGTATTACTTTTTCATGATTCGGGGGTAACACAGCATCTTTTGGAATCATCCCTGCTTTTTTTAGACTTTCTAGACGTCTTTCTTTTAATTTTTCATATCCATCATCATAGCGTCCTTCATATTTTTTCCAATATTTTTCATCCACTTGCAATGGCCAGTGTGGAGATGTATAAGCCGCAAAGCAGAAAAATGGTTTTTTATCGTCTTTATTAAGGTCTATGTATTCTATTAGTTTATCCGTATAAAAATCAGTAGAATAGTCTCCCTTGTTCCAAGTGGCGGGTTTACCATCTTCGAAATATGGAGTAATTGGATCTTCTTCAAAGAGCCCTTGGTCATCATAATGATTCCCTGCACCTCGAATATTAACAAATGAGCGTTCAAAACCTTTACTAAATGGATTAGATAAGGAATCTCTTCCAAGGTGCCATTTACCTGCCATATACGTATGGTACCCATTGGCTCTAAGTAATGCAGGAATAGTAACTATTCGATCTGTCAACTTTCCTTCATAGCCGAATCCAGTATTCTGATTTGATTGTATACCCATTCCGGCAATATGGTTATCAGTACCCGAAAGTAACATTGCTCTTGTAGGGGCACATAAAGGAGATGTATGAAACCTGCTAAATCTAATACCTAAAGCTGCTAAATTATCAATATTAGGTGTTTCTATATCGCCACCATAGCATCCTAAATCTGCATATCCAAGATCATCGGCTACCAATAAAAGTATATTAGGCCGGAGGGTTTCTTGATTTTTTTCTTTTGTCTCAGAACATGAAATCAAAGTACTTATCAATATTAACAGTAGGAAACTACGATTGCAAAGAGTTAAACTTTGATGGTCAATCATTACTTTTATGCTCTTACTCTTCGATACTATTTTCATCATTTGTTATATTTTAACTCAGGTTAATTTATATGACGCACAAGGGTCTTGATAAATTGCGTTTCAATGCATTTTATCTTTTGTTAGCAGCTTCAGTTATTAATTCACTGAAAATGCCAGTAATACATTACCGGGTATCTGCCCAGCACTTGAATATCCACTGCTAAATAATACAATTCCGTTTGCAATTACAGGACTAGGGCCATCAATGGATCCTCCTTTTGCAATGACGTCATTGACTGTTACAAATTCGCGATTAGTATCAAATTCCCACAATACTTGTCCAGTAGCGCTGTTATACGCTCTTGCATATCCATCAAGTCCACCAGCAAAAACTACTCCAGGAATAACGGTAGGTCCAGAAGAATTAGCATTATAACAACCGGGTATCCCCTTGCAAATTTCTTGATCCGAAGTTGATTTCCAAACGACCTCTCCAGACATTATATCAAGTGCATAAAGACCTGGACTTGCCGGATAAGTTGGATCACTCCCAACCTCAAAAATGTCGGAATTAGGAGCAAAAACATACTTGCCATCTGATGCAATACCCCAATGAATCCCTCCCATAGCTCCTCCACGACCAATCCTTTTCTTCCATATTAACTGACCGTTCTCAGGATTCAAGCAATGAACCACTCCAGATTTCTGACCCGATAACAATACCTCAACACCATCGATTCGCTTGACAAGTATGGGTGCAATGCCGAAATCCAAATCTGGACCTGAGGCATCTTCACAGTTAGGATTTTCGGGATTTGGACACATTCTCACAAAAACATCCTTGGTGGTCGCCTGATAATTCCAAATCAATTTTCCGGTTTTGAGATCTAGAGCCTGAAGAGCATCAGAATTAAGAGTTGAAGGCTTAGAATAATTTTGCCCGGTGCCAATATAAAGTAATCCTCTCTTTGCATCTACTGTTGGACTACTCCAAACGGCAGACCCTGAGGGCCCAAACTTATTAACTCCTGCAGAATTTGTACCTCTTTGGGTTGCTTTCTCAGGAATTACGCGATATCGCCATACCTCATCCCCTGAGCTGGCATCCAGGGCGATTACCTGTCCTGAATTTTTACAGCATTCATAGTTGGATCGGGTTGCTGTATTGCTTTCCATTGAGGAAAAAGGTATGTAGAGCAATCCGTCATAATAGATTGGTGTCCCAGTTACTGAACTTTGTGGCTCATTTCTGGCTGAAACCTTCCATAATAGATGGCCACTCGAAGCATCTAAAGCATAGCTCATCCCATTAAAATCTGCAAAATAAACAATCACTTTTTCCAGGAGATCTGTGCTTACCGCTATTCCACCCCGTATATTACCAGATGCTTCAAAAGACCAATTAACACACCCAGTCAACATATCAAGACAATGGACTTCTCCAAATTGACTTCCGAAAATAATTTTGTCGTCTATAACGGTAGGTTTAATTCTTGAATTCGTTCCTCCATCTATTCCAAAAGCCCATTTAAGCCGTAATTTCGGAACATCATTCATTCGAAGTTGGGCTACAGAATTGTCAATAAATCCATTTCCTTCCAAGTTGCCACCCCAACCAAAATACTTTACTTCAGTCAACGATTGATTGGATCCCGTGCAATTATTTAAGCTCTCAATTTTCTTTGAATAAGGTCGTTTCGTAAGATATTCCGCTATTGCTATTTTCTCTTCTCTACTTAACGAATCACCTTGAATCTGCATTTTCCCAGTTTCCAGAGCAGAAACTATGCTTCTAGGCGTCATAGACTGAAGATAAACAATATCTGGGCTACCACTTTGTCCATTGTCTAAATGGCAGCTTGAGCAATTATTTTGAAATAATCTCTCACTTTGGTCTAAAGTTAACTGAGTTACATTTGAGGAATTTCTGTTTTTAGAGGAATTTGAGCATGATACTGTATACCAAAGTACTATTGCGATGGCGATAAACTTTGTGATATGGCTCATAAGTTGCAGATTATTTGATTAAGTTGCTTCTAACGGCTGAGCTTGTATGTTAGCTCATCCTTCTTTATTTGAACTTTGATAACAGTACCTAAATTTAGTGCTGTCTGAAAAATTTATAAGATTTCTCGTCTCGCACCTAAGTTAACAAAATTCTAAGCTATTGATTTTTATGTTTTGTTAGCGAACCTGATGCAGTGCATGCGCTGAGCTTCTCTCTTTTAAACAATTCTAACTAAGGGACGCTTACACTTACAAACCGCCGTATACGAGACCCGTCTACTCAATTGGCAGGCGTTTACTCTTGAAATCACTTTCTGTTTTTTCGATTTCAAGAACAATATCAAAGTTATTCTCGTTATTAGTGACTTTAACATTATCCTTGCACCCTAGTATAAGAAGTAGAATGTATATTAAAGTATAGAATTTCATCTTTTTAAATATATGACTAACGGCTTTGATAAAAAACATAGAGAGTGAATAGCACTTTGCTTTCGTTTAACCTACGAGCCAAGACTGATTTCTAAATTTAACTATACTCGGCGGACTTTCCAGAATCCGATAAACTTTCGGATTACAGATAAGTTCTATGTTTTTTAATCTATTGTTGTGTGGCGTTTGTTTCTTCTCGTTCATCATAATTCATTATGTTCTACTATGTGTAGTTTAACTTCCTAGTATTTTCGCGATCTTCATGTGTCCATCTAAAATTCTTTTACTCTCCTGATCGTTTGCTTCAAGCGACCAGTCACCTGCTATC